>NZ_JAFFQE010000001.1:316754-633508 GCF_016919005.1 Desulfopila inferna | reverse complement strand
TAGTGGTTGATATAAAAGGAGATTGAGCAATGGCAAAAAAATGTGAAATTTGTGGAAAGGGACCGGTTACCGGCAATAATGTCTCCCATGCCCACAATAAAAACAGAAGAAGATGGTTGCCAAACCTGAAAAAAGTTCGCATGCTGACTGACAGCGGCAGTGTACAAAGAGCCAAGGTATGTACACGCTGTATCCGTTCCGGGGCGGTCGTTAAGCCTGCGTAAGAAAGTTGTGAGTAGATAATTAGAGGCGAGGGGAGAGCATTCCTGCTCGCCTTTTTCATTTTGAGGTGTAATCCCGATGAGTGAGAACGAAATTAAGTTCATCTCCTATGAGGAGGCCATAAACATAGTTGCCGCCATCCAGGAAGAAGAAGATATCGAACAGCAGAACAGGCGGATCCTTACCGTGTATAACCAGGATGATAAGGAGATTTGCTGGTTCGATTATGAGCAAGTGATGGAAGAGATTGCGAGTGAAGGGAAAAAACCTGAAAAAGAAGTAGTTCAGGATTATATTTTACACCGCATTCCCGACTGGGCACTAGAGATATAAACTGCACCGTAAAGGTTCTTCTCCTTATTCCAAAGGAACCTTTATCAGCAAATACAACCTACCCCAGCGGAGCTGGATTCTTTACTGTACCCCCTTGAGGGTAATAATGCTTTTGGTTTTGGAATGCCGATTAACTGACGTAGTTACATTTTAGTTTTCTTATGTCTTGCGGTGGTTTTTCAAAAATAAGGCACTAAGCGCTGACCGCGAGCCATTCCTTCAGTGAATCCGGCACCAGTGAACAGTGTGTCATTGATCGCCACTGGCACCGTCCCTGCAATACTATACCCTGCTGAATTACGGAAACCGGTCTGTCCGACGACACTACTACCACAATAGTCTTGTGGTTCTCGGCGGTGAATCGGAGAGCGGAGTTATACCTGGCGCCCCGAGCACGGTCCTCTCCTTCGATGGTTCGTCCATCCAGCAGACAGGCAAAACCGAGTAGTCTCTGGTCTTGAGAGATATGAAGGGCACCGTCAACCCGGGAGAGGGCGCAGGCAAGTTCAAGAGAATCATCGTCATTAAGATCCAGGGGAGCATCGAGCAGCTGTCCGGAGATCTTCACAGGCTTCGAATTTAGATCGAGAACAAAGGCACAGCCATGCCGCATTGACTGGGCGCTATGTACCAGGGTGGTAATGATATGGAAGAGTTTATCCCGCGTTTCCGAGTCAAGATCATAATCAAGCAGAGCCTCTTCAATCTCAAAAAGTTTTGCCTTGAAAGAGGAAGATCTATATCTGCCGTCTGAGAAACTGCAGAGTATGTCTTGATTCAACCTTACATACCCGTATCGGCGGTGATATGCTGCAGTGAGGGAATATTGCGGCAGCCTGGAATTGCAAATACCCAGGATGTTCTGCCCATCCGATATCAGCTTGTGATTGGTATCCTGAACAGTCTGCAGTAGTTTCCTGACATGTTTGCTGTGACTTAGCTGGGGAAGTTCTGTTCCTGTAAACTTTGCCAGGAAATTGACCTTGTCGGCATCCCGGGGTTCAATGAAGGCAAGTTCACCGGATGGCCAGGCTCTCTCTTCAAGTGTTTTGGATATCTCGAGAATGGCGTCCAGAATCGGATACACGTCGAGACCGGAAAGTTTCCCTGTGAGTCGAAATGTCTCTTTTTTGATATGGTCATGGATGGCATGGGTTGAATATTCGCGTAGGAAGCTGCCGGAAATTCCGGTATACAGCCTGGGACCATTGGCTATATCATGGGAAAAACGCAGAACGGCATGTTCCAGCCATCTTTCAGTCGGTCCTGTTGAACAGAGATCCGGATGGTGCTCCGTAAACCACATCTGGTAGGGGACCGTTGCGGAACTGCCGCCGAAGGAGAGTATCCCGTCAAGTTCGAAGACGGGAACATTCTCGATCGAGCTGTAACATTTCGAGGTGCCATTATATCTTGAAAGGAACTGATGCCCTTTTTCATCGAAATAGAAATTTTTTATCTTCAGCTCATGACCGCGAAGAAGACTGTCCGGATCATAGATGGAAAGATGGGCTTGTTTCGGGAGGCTGAAAATGACGGCAGCTGTACTGGGTCCTGAAAAATGGCTTAAACCTTCGCGCAACCCCATCAGCGTGTCGTTAATACATGTATTATTAAAGGATGTCTGCATATGCCTGAAATGGTGTACCTCACTCCCGAGATTCGTGGTCAATTCAGCTCAGCCGGGTTAGGGATGAACAATATTTTCCCGGTACGAGCCCGTTTGAGGATCATGGTATCGTAAGATAATTCTGATACCAGAGGGAGAAATCGGACCATCGTAGGAAAGCGAGAAGGGATAAATCCCGGGACGGACACTTTTCAAAAACCATTTTGAACTGCTGGTACCGTTACCGGTTTTATCAGCTGCGGGAGAAGCCCTTAGCAGTTGCCTTCCGGCAGGATGAAAGTGCTGTATTATAAGGCTGGCCGGAGGAGAACCATCTACCTTGACAAGAAATACAACTTTGTTGCCGCTGACTGATTGATATTTTGCCCCAACTTCGGCTACGGCAGCCGCGGGCACGGCTGATAAAGCAAGCAGGAGCAGGAACAAAAGAAGACAGGAGACCTGAGCGAGCGCAGATATTTTTCTCATAGGAGCCTCTCCGGGATTCTGGCTGATGTTCATGGGGTTATAGAGATGAGATTTTTGTCACGATCCCAGGAATAACCTGAACCCAGCCACATTTTTTCAATAAATTCTATATCGATAGTGAAGTCATCAATATCACTGTAGTAATCGAAAACCGTTAAAATTTCCTGGTCGCTTATGGTATTGTCTCCATCAATATCAGCCCAGTGAAATTGACCAAGGGTTATGCTGTTGCTGCCCTGTACCGTTAAAGCCTCCTCGTTTTTCGAAGTCGAAAGAAGACCGTCAAAAATGTAGTCGCTGCCGGTGGAGCCGTTTATCTCGACGAGATAGGAAAAACGGGTGGGTTTCTGCAGCTTATGTATCCATTTAATTTCTTCATCAGAGTTTGAAGCGCCGGCGGTGGGGGATATCTGAACTATTCGGCTTCCTTCAGGTAGAATCTCCTTCAGTATGATTGAAGTAGACTCACGCGAATCCGGGCTGACCTCGATAACTACAGGAAAAGGAGAGTTAGGTATTGCTCTGGGAGGCATATTTCTAAAGGCCTGGGCCTGAAGTGTTTTTGTTCCTGATAAAAATATCCTGTCCAGGATTACCGCGCTGATGAGAGCACCAATAATGAGGACAAACAGGATGAGAGCGCTTTTCCGGTACCGAGGTTTTGCCAGAGGTGCCGTGGAGAGATCGGGGCCATCTTCGACAATCGAATCTTCCTCGGGAAGGAGGATGTCCTCTATGCTGACGCCCAGTGTTTCGGCAAGCTTCTGGGCATTTTCTTCTTTGATTGTGGGATAGCGCTTGTTTTCCCAGCGTGATATCGTGTCGGTAGTAACCTCGACGGCGGTAGCCATATAGAGCTGGGTCAAACCCTGGTGTTCCCGTAATTCCTTGATTTTTTCGCCATCTATCTTAATCATTTTTAATAACCAGCTAACCCCCAAAAGGGGATAAGTACCTTGGCAGTAAGTGTGAGTTGGCGGCTTTTAGGCTAGTTTCCATTTTCCTGTTTTTTGTGTCGGTTTTTGGGGAGTAAGGTTCTAATTCCATCCAAATCGTACTGAATTATCGAGAGGATCGCTTTTTTCCACCCTCACCTTGACGGTTGAACCGGGTGATGGTTTTGAACCTGCCGGACTCGGGAGATCGAAGTCGAAAAGAATATCTTTGAGTAACAGCATCGTTCTCTTGGGGCCTGATTCTATTACCAGAGCATCGAGAAACTGACCTTCCCGGTCTTTAAGGTACACCAGGAGCCAATAGCGATGCCGCTGCTGTTTGACCGCATTGGCATTGGATAATGTGCGCGTAATTACCGATGTAAAATCCTTGCACATTTCCGCGTTGAATCGAGGCTCCTGGCGACGCATCAGAGAATGCAGCTGGTGCTGCATGACCAGATCGAGCAGACGCCGTATGGGGGAAGTCACCGTGGTATACTGGTTTACCCCGAGGCCGCTGTGCCTTTTGGCGACGGTGAGCAACTCACCGCGGGACAGTTGTTTTCTCTGCCGGGTATTGATGAATAAATCGTTGTCTTCACCATGAACAAGTTGCTGCTTCGGCGGTTCCTGGGCTCTGAAGAGTCCGGGAGCCAGGCGGTCTGAAACGTATCGGGCCGCTTCCTGGTTGGCCAGGATCATCATCTCCGAGACCAGAATGCGGGATGGTGTATCTGTTGCTCCGAGAGAGACATGAACCTTACCGTGATGGTCGATATGAATATTGACATCGGGAAACGGCAACAGTAATGCCCCTGACGCCATCCTGCGGCCCCGCAGTTTCTTGCTGAGGGTATTGAGCAGAGCCAGCTCCCGGTCTTTGGGAATCATGCCGTCAGCTTCCTCGTAGGTAAGTCGTCGTGCTACGCGTATAATGGAGGGGTAGATGCGCAGGCGCAATACCTCGGCATCGCTGGACAGCAGGATCATGAAGCTGATGGCAGCCCTGGTCTCCCCCTGGATGAGGCTGCATATTCCCTGGGAAAGATGGCGGGGCAACATGGGAATCTGGCTTTCCGGAAAATAGATGGAGGTGCCTCTGTTCATAGCCTCCTGGAAGAGATGATCACCTGGTTTAACGTATTGTGCCACATCAGATATATGGACCCCTACCAAGAATCCCTCCTCTTTTTCTTCAATGGTGAGAGCGTCGTCAAAGTCGAGCGTGCTTCCTCCATCGATTGTAAGGGGGGAGAGGTCGGTAAAATCTTTTCTTGCCGGATCTTCAAAAAGCGAAGAGGCTGAGCTTTGCAGCACTGTTTCCGCCTGTTGAATGGCAGCAAGGGAAAAACTGGTGGGCAGACCGCTTCGCAGTAGGGGGATATTTACATTTTCTCGCCAGATACCTGCTTTGACAAGAATATGATAACTATCGTGCGGTTTGGAGAGGCCGGCGTCTTTAAGCATTTGTTTTGCTAATTCATAGAAAGGCGCCTCCGTACCAAAAAGATAATAATCCTGAATGATCTTGAGACAATTTTGCACCTCCGGATCGTCAAGGAGATGAACGCTGTCATGTTCCTTGAGGCGGCGAAGGATTTCCGTACCCTTTTCTATCAGCCTCTGTTTATCCCTTTCCCGGGCGGCCTCCATTTGCAAAGCTTCAACCTGTTCGGGGCTATGTACCTTTATTTTGCCTTCTTTATATTTAAAATAAAGCCTGTTGGTGAATACCGAGCGTAAAAAGGCCGAGACTATATCGTCGCCTGCTTCTTCCCCGAATACCAGCTCGGCAAGGAAAGAAGGTTCGAAGCTGTCCGTGTTCTCCTCATTGATCAGCTCCCATATTTCCTCAAGGTCGATCTTCTGCATCAGCGAGTTTCTATGGCGATTGGTGTCCTGCAGGACTTTAATCAGAGCTTCTTTATCGGTATCAAGCGGATGGCTGCTCAGAGAACAATGCAGGATACGCGATATTGGAAGCTTAACCTCTCGCTTGTTCTGGTTGACGAGATGCACCCTTTTGGGCTGCAGTTCGGTGATGAAACCACAGATGAACTTTCCGTTCTCAAGGTATTCAATTATTTTGCCAATAGTTATCATTCAGTTTTCTAATAATATATTTAATTCCATCTTTTGTACGCGACATCAAATAAAACACGCAAAATGGATCCCGATGGTATACTTTGTCGTTTAAGCCTTAGAGGTTATTCTCTTGCACTGTTTTTCTCAGGAATAGAGATATTTCAGTAAAAGATACATATGCTGCTCAGGTAAGCGACATTGCTCTGAGGCAAGTCTAAATCCACCAGGGGGAAACTGTCGGAGAATTCCCGAGAGCACCCCTAGCTTAGCTAAGAAAGTAGCACATTCACCATAAAAGAAAAGCACTATAGTATCAATTTCACAATTCAATACATTTATTCATACAAAATCAGAGAAAAGTAGAATGGATACAATCACACCCTTTGAAAATGTTCGCTCCGGCCTGGTTGCCATAGTCGGTCCACCCAATGCCGGAAAATCAACCCTGATGAATTGCCTGCTTGGGCAAAAAATCTCAATCGTTACCCCAAAACCGCAGACGACGCGTAATAGAATACTGGGTGTTCTTAATAGCGCCGATCATCAAATTGTTCTGGTTGACACCCCTGGTCTGCACAAAGCGGATCAGGTTCTGAACAGGGAGATGGTGCGGATCGCCATGGAAAGTCTCGCTGACGTTGATGCAATTTTATTTTTACTCGACGCTTCCATTTTAGCGAAGAATACAGGAAGGAAAGGCATCGATTTGGGGAAGTATCTCAGTCAGACAAATGCACCGGTATTTCTGGTCCTCAATAAAATCGATATGGTCGAAAGAGGAAAACTGCTTCCCATCATAGATCAATATAAAGAGCAGTTTGCCTTTGAATCAATCCTGCCGGTTTCCGCAAAAACAGGAGAAGGCACCACTGTGCTGGTGGATGAAATTCTCAGAGTCCTGCCCTATGGACCGAGATACTTTCCTGAAGATATTCCTACCGACTCCTCGGAGAGATTCCTGGTAGGTGAAATAATCCGGGAGAAGGTTTTTCTTCTTACGGGTCAGGAGATCCCCTATTCTACCGCAGTGGTAATTGACGCCTTTATTGAAGAATCCAGAACGATGACCATACACGCTTCGATCGTTGTGGAAAAGGCTTCGCAGAAAGGCATCATCATCGGTAAAGGAGGACGGAAGCTGAAAAGTATCGGCATTGCGGCCAGGAAGGATATCGAGAAGATGGTAGGAGAAAAGGTCCTTTTAAAACTATGGGTCAAGGTCAAGAAAAACTGGACTGAAAACAGCGGCTTTCTCAAAGAGTTAGGATTTTAAGTGTGGCAGGTCCCAAACCGACCGAGGCTCTTCAGCATAAAAAGCTTACTTCTGGGATTTCAGGTCTGCCTTATCTGAAGAGAGCAGGTTGACTCCTTTGAGAATATTGAGGGCCATCTGTACCTGGTTGTCCTTTTCCAACCTCGAAAGAATGCCGTCTTTATCATCGATCTGGTCTAACGAGGGACTTTCCTCGGGGACGGACAATTCCTTGAGTTTTTCAATTTCAGAATTTAAAAAATGATTTCTAAGATCGGCTTCCCGCGGAAATGCACTGGAGCTTTGTTCATTCTCCTGCTCGGCAATATAGGCAATATAAGGTACCTCGATGTCGGGAACAATTCCCTGTGCCTGGATTGATCTGCCTGAGGGAGTAAAATATTTGGCAGTGGTCATCCGCAAACCCGCTCCGCCCTGAAGCGGAATGACGGTTTGCACCGAACCTTTGCCGAAAGTCCGGGTGCCGAGGATGATCCCTCGTTTATGATCCTGAATGGCGCCGGCTACAATTTCAGAAGCACTGGCCGAACCTTCATTGACCAGCACTATCAGAGGAACCTCGCTCAGCGTTCCGGATTGATGAGCTGCAAAGACGATATTCTGTTCTTCGGTGCGCCCTTTGGTGTAGACGATAAGTCCTGATTCAAGAAAAAGATCGGCTATGGAGACGGCTTGATTCAAAAGTCCTCCGGGATTGTTTCTCAAATCAAGTATCATAGCCATAATTGTTTGAGATTCCTGGAGGGTAGCCAGCATCTCGATGTAATCGTCGGTGGTATGGCTCTGAAAGTTGGTGATCCTGACATAGGCGATTCCCTCGTCAATAAACACGGAACGTACCGACTGGACGGGGATGATATCCCGCACCAGGGTAAATTCTTTGAGATCCTCCCAACCTTGTCGATGGATGGAGATGGTTACCTCCGAGCCTTTGGGCCCTCTGAGTTCCTTCACGGCTTCCATTGGACTCATATCGTCGGTCCATCGCTCGCCGATCTTGACGATGGTATCGTTTGCCTTCAGACCTGCATTATCTGCCGGAGTATCTTCAATTGGTGAGACAACGGTCAATTTCCCATTCTTGATGGTAATTTCGATACCAATACCGGTGAAACTTCCGCTGGTCTCCTCCTGCAGATCCTGAAAACTCTCGGGGGAAAGATAGGAAGAATGTGGATCCAGGGAAAGCAGCAAGCCATTGATTGCTCCATCTACAACCTCTTCGATATTGATCTCTTCGACATAGTTTTCCTGAAGGATACTAAGGACGTTGGAGAACAGTTCAAGTTTCCTGTATATCTGTTCCCGTTCCTTCTGGCTGACTTCAGGGGAAGAAAATCCCAGGGAAGGTAGAGCGAAGGTCATTACGACAAACAGGAAGGTCAGGATATGCAGCTTTTTGTGGAATTTCATGTATTTTTCCTGGATTACGGTCTATATCTTTCCGGTATCACTTTAACATTTTTTCTTTCTGGAAAATTATCCAGGCTTGTGTGCTGATTCCCGGTTTAATTATCATCGGATGGTATCGTCTTTGAACTTCAAGTTTCTGGGGTCGAGCCATTGCAGGGGATCCATCGGCGTCTCTTTCTTGCGAACTTCGAAATAAAGTCCTTCATCAGAGATTGTGGCGGTCGATCCCATAATTCCTATTATATCATTTCTTTTTACTTTTGTGCCCTTCGTCACCAACATTCTTTCAATGCGTGAAGTAATTGTAAAATAATCATAACCGTGATCGAGAATTATGGTATTCCCATAGCCTTTGAGATAACCGGAATAAATGACATCCCCGTCAAAAACAGCATGGATTTTGCTGCCGTCAGGAGCGCTAATGGCAATGCCGGGATCCTTCCTGGTGATTCCGAATTGATTTACTGCCTCTTGATTAAAGAGCCTGATAATAGTGCCTTCAACGGGAGCAATATGCTTGCCCTTGTTCACAAGGAACCCCTGGTCATAGAGAATTTCCTTTTTCTTCATGGCGCTAAGAGTACTGCCGAGATCCTTTTTGGCCTTTTCAATTTCCTGAATAGCCTGCTCGTGCAATAGAGCCTGTGTTTTAACCCGGTTGAGAAGGCTGTTCTTGTTTTGTCGGGCAGTCAGAATATCCTGCTTTTCTTCATTTGCCTGGGAAATAAATTCCTCAAGCAGGCCTTCCTCCAGAGTCAGGGCGGTCTTGGCGCCTTCGAGGTCCTCAATGGTATTTCGGTAGCGCTTCATAAGATCCTGATCATAGGCGATTACCGTTTGGAAAGAGTCATGAAATCTCAGCAGTTCCGGAAACGTACGTGTTGAGAAAGTAATGTTGATAAGGTCTATTTTTCCAAGTTTGTAATAGGCGCCAATGCGATTCTGCATATGGAGCTGTACTTTTTCACTTACCTTCCGAACCTCTTCGAGTTCCGTTTCCTTGGTGGCAATGAGCTCCTGCTGTTGCGTCATTCTTTCCTCAAGCTGACGCAGTCGATCAGCCATTTTCCAGAGGCTCTGATCGAGTACCTGCAATTCTTCCAGGACGCCTTTCTCACGCAATTGGGTATGTTCTATACCTTCCTGCTGATCTTCGAGACTTTCCTGGAGACGCCGAATTATAATCTGGTTGCGCTTGATTTCCTGTTCGATTTTCTGTTTTTCCTCTAGACGACGGCGTTCGCTGTCTTCGATATCGTCGGCATGGCAAGGAGCAGCAATCAATATTAACAAAATAGCCGCGACGGCAATGAGCGATGCTGCAGTGAATTTTGTGATGAGCTTACAAGAGGGCAAAATCATGGATCTATATACGCAGATATTTCTGCATTGAGGTAAAACTTCCGGCGGAGCAGAGGATGATCGATGTTGTAACTATTGCGAGAACCACTTCCGGTGAGAAAAAGGTGAAGGAAAAAAGTTCCAGAAGTCCCGGACCCGAAAAATGAGCCTTGATCCATTGATAGAGCAAAAACAGAGAGAAAATACCCAGTGAAGAACCCAGAAGGCCTTGAAGCACACCCTCGATGAGAAACGGGGTACGGATGTAATTGTTGGTGGCTCCTACCAGTTTCAGTAATTCCAGCTCTGCCTGTCTGTTGAAAATTGTCAGCCTGATGGTATACGAAACCATGAAAATCGTGGTGAGAATGAGCAGTGAGCCGCTCAGGAAGACGACAATAGAGAGCAGTCTGGTAAAATAGTAAAAACGCTCGACCCATTCCTGGCCATACTGCACTTTAAGGGTGCCGGGCAGACTCGATAGATATTCGGAAAAAAGCTTGACCTGGTTGAGACTCCGCAGATTTTTCAGAGGAATGACTTCTACGGAAGCAGGAAGGAAGTCTTTGGGAATATCCTCGAGCACATCCTTATTGCCACCCAGCTGCTCTGCAAATCTCTCATAGGCCTCGGCGCTGGAAACAAAAATAATATCTTCAACATCATCAAAGTTAATGATTTTACGGCGAATCTGTTCACGCATCTGCGGTCCGGGATCATCCTCGAGATAGATAATCAGGCGAAGATCATCGCCGAGTTTCTCACCGGAGCTGATCATATTGGTGTAGACCAGATAGAAGAAGGCGAATATCAGCACGGACAGACTGACGGTCAGCAGCGTCATAAGCTGCGATGGCCATGTCTGTCTCAGGTTTCTTCCTGCCTGGCGCAGGACTGCAAGCCAGAATCTCATGAGACAGCCGCCTTCCGCACGCCGCGAATTATGCCTTGCCGTAACTCCATAACACGGTGATCGGTATTTCGATAAATAGATTCGTCATGGGTGGCTATCACAACTGTTGCTCCGGACTTGTTCGATTTGTGAAGGAGCTGCATTACCCGGACCGTCGTTTCAGCGTCGAGGTTGCCGGTCGGTTCGTCGACCAGCAGCAAAGCGGGCGAGTTTGCCACTGCTCTGGCAAGAGTGATGCGCTGCTGTTCGCCGCGGGAGAGTTCGCCGGTGATGGTATTGTGTTTGTCGGCAAGCTGCAGCTGGTCGAGAAGAGAACGCACCCTTCTTTGAATCTGTGAAGGCTGCTTGTAGGAAACCTCCATGGAAATGGCTATATTCTCCGAGACGGTTCTGTCGAGAAGGAGCTTGAAATCCTGATAGGCCACACCGATGCGCTGACGTAACTTTGCCAGTTTATTCCCTTTCAGGCGACGCAGATCGTTGCCGGCTACCTCGATCAAGCCGCTGTTTGGGGGCTCCATGTAGCTGATCAGTTTCAGCAATGTCGTTTTTCCGGCTCCACTCTTGCCGATTATGAAAAACATTTCGCCAACATCAATGGAGAGTGAGACGTTGGACAAGGCAATTACGTCCGGGGGGTATGATTTGCTGACCTTGATCAGCTCAACCATGGTGTCGCCGGTGGCGGATGGATTTTCTGTCATTTAGTACCTTACTTCCAAAAAACTAACATAAAAAACCAAAAACGGAAACTCTTTCAAAAGCCTGTGGCTCGCAATCACTGGCTAGGTACTTATCCAGCTCCTCTGGGTTAAAAACTATTCCTGAGAAAGAGGCTTTCCCGCTGAAAAACAGCGAAATGTACTATCACTGGTAGTGAGCAAGGGGGGCCTGCACAACAAAAAAAACATTTCCCGATCGAATTTAATCGGCAAAACGGTATATTAATAAAATCAGGAATTTGTGTCAAATTTTTTACACCCTTAACTGAAAGAAACATGAAAGGATATAAGCGACTCGATTCAAAGAAAAAAATCCGCTTGAGCCCGCAGCAGCACTTTAAAACTTGCAACTTATCATGCAATTGTTATTCTTTGGGGTTATTTTTAGAGTAATTACTAAACGGCATTCTCTTCGGAACCTCGCTACCTGCTTTAAGCGATCTTTTAATCCAGCCTTCCGGGAGCTCCGTCACAACTTTTTACGAGATTATCTTATTTTGAAAAACCATTTGTTTCAAAGGAGAAGGATATGGACTACAGGGCGACACTGAACCTGCCCCAAACCAGTTTCAAGATGAAGGCAAACCTTTCGCAAAAGGAACCGATGTATCTCAAGCGGTGGGAGAAGGAAGATTTATATGGGCAGCTTCAGGAGAACGCAAAGGATAAACCTTTGTTCATATTGCATGACGGTCCTCCATATGCCAATGGACATATCCATCTTGGTACGGCATTTAATAAAATTCTCAAGGATATTATCCTCAAATCCCGCAGAATGGCAGGATTTAATGCCCCGTATATTCCGGGATGGGACTGCCACGGCCTTCCCATTGAGCATAATGTCGATAAAGAACTTGGAGATAAGAAAAAGACCATACCAATTCTCTCAAAAAGAACGGCGTGCAGGAAATATGCGGAAAAATGGATAAAAGATCAGAAAGCAGAATTCAAGCGGCTGGGTGTGCTGGGTGATTGGGATAATCCGTATCTTACCATGAATTACAGGTATGAAGCTGCCATTGCCCGCGAATTCAATTCCTTCTTGTTAAACGGTTCGGTTATCCGCAACAAGAAACCCGTCTACTGGTGTTCAACCTGTACAACCGCTCTGGCGGAGGCGGAGGTTGAGTATTTTGACCACCGATCTCCCTCGATCTATGTAAAATTTCAAGTTAAAGACGATATTGCCGATATCGATCCTGCACTTTCCGGCGACAAGCTGTTTGTCATTATCTGGACCACAACCCCATGGACTCTGCCTGCTAACCTGGCCATTGCCTTTCATCCGGATTTCGTCTATGCCGCAGTCAGGACCGGCGAGGAAACCTGGATACTGGCCAAGGATCTGGTTGAAAAAGTTATGGAGGAGGTTGGCATCGGCGATTATACAATCCTTGCCGAGTTTTCCGCTGCTCAGCTGGAGAAACGCCACTGTCGTCATCCCCTCATGGAGCGGGATTCACTTATGGTACTCGCCGACTACGTCACCACGGAAGCCGGTACCGGATGTGTTCATACTGCGCCCGGTCATGGCGCCGACGACTATCTGACCGGACTGCGATACGGACTTGAAGTCCTTTCACCAGTAGACAATGAGGGAATCTACACCTCTGAAGCCGGTGCATATCAGGGACTGAAAGTCCCTGAGGTGAATGATCGCATCAATGAGGATCTGGCACAATCTGGTGCGCTTGTCCATAAGGATGAGATGCATCATAGTTATCCCCATTGCTGGAGATGCAAAAAACCGGTGATGTACAGAGCGACCCCGCAATGGTTCATTTCCATGGAAAAAAACGATCTCCGGAAAAAGGCGCTCGCCAGTATTGATAAAGTGGTGTGGACCCCATCCTGGGGCAAGCAGAGAATATACTCAATGGTCGAAGGGCGGCCCGATTGGTGTTTATCCAGACAGCGTGCCTGGGGAGTACCGATTACCGTTATCAGCTGCAAGGACTGCGGTGAGGTGGTCAGGGACAACAGACTTGTCGAGAAGATAGATGAATTGTTCAAGAAAGAGGGTGCCGATGCCTGGTTCAGGCATGATCTCGATGTTTTTCTGGAAGATGGTACTACATGTACAGCTTGCGGGAGTGGCGAATTTGTCAAAGAGGACGATATTCTCGATGTCTGGTTTGATTCGGGAGTAAGTCATGCTGCCGTCTGCGAGGAGCGGGAAGAACTGCGCTGGCCCGCCGATCTCTATCTCGAAGGAAGCGATCAGCACCGGGGTTGGTTTCAAAGCTCACTGCTTACCGCGGTGGGAACCCGTGGGCGAGCACCTTTTGATGGAGTTTTGACTCACGGGTATGTTGTCGACGGCCAGGGTAAGAAGATGTCGAAGTCCATCGGTAATGTCGTTGCTCCCCAGGAAGTCATAGATAAGTATGGAGCGGAGATCCTGCGCCTCTGGGTCGCCAGCGAAGATTATCGTGATGATGTCAAGGTTTCCGAGGAGATCCTCAAGCAGGTATCCGACGCCTATCGAAAAATCCGCAATACAATCAGATATATGTTGGGAAATCTCAGCGATTTTGAAGCGGAAAGACATCGAGTGGAGGTCGCCGAACTGCCGGAGCTGGACCGCTGGGCCCTGAAGCGCTTTGACGAGCTTAACACCAAAGTCAAAAAGGCTTACGAGAAGTATGAATTCCACTCGATCTACCACAACCTCAACTACTTTTGTGGTACGACCATGAGTTCTTTCTATCTCGACATCATCAAGGACCGGCTTTACACGGCGGGTACCGAGGCGCCTTCACGACGGGCTGCACAGACAGTGCTGCATGACATCCTGGACGGCATGCTGAAACTCATGGCTCCCATTCTCAGTTTCACTGCTGCGGAAACCTGGGAACATTTTTATAGCCTCGATGCCAAGGCGCCGTTGTCTCAATCTGTTTTCTTTACGGAATTCGCCGCTTCCGGAGAGGGGATCATGGATGAAGTGCTGGATTCCAAATGGAACCGACTCATTGAAATTCGTACGGAAATTACCAGAGCCCTCGAGATTGCCAGGCGCGAAAAAGTCATCGGTCATCCCCTGGAGGCCGAGGTGCTGCTGAAATCCGATGCGGACCTGGAGCCCTTTCTGGTTGATGAATGGCAGACAATCAAGGAAATCTCGATTGTTTCCGCTCTGAAACATACCAACGAGACGGTTGAGGCGGAGTTGCCGCCATATGTCAGTGAGACAGTCAAAGGACTGGTAATCATGGTTCGTCCGGCCGCGGGAGAGAAATGCGAACGATGCTGGATACGCTCGACAAGTGTCGGCAGCCATGAACAGCACCCACAGTTGTGTGACAGATGCAACACCGTCTTGGAAAGTATGCATATTTCAGAAGAGTAACAGGCTGCCGTGCTTTATTTTATTATAATCGCAGTGACGCTGATCATCGATCAGTTCACAAAAATTCTGATAGCGAGCAGACTGTCGCTTTATGAGTCAATAGAGGTTATTCCGGGATTTTTCAATGTGGTCTATGTTACTAATCGCGGCGCAGCTTTCAGTATACTGGCCGATGTCGATTCCTGGTGGCGTCATCCCTTCTTTATATTTGTGGGGGTGATCGCCCTGGGCGGCCTGACTCTGCTCTACTACCGCATACGAAAAGATGCACCTGTGCAGAGCATCGGTCTTGCTTTCATTGCAGGTGGGGCATTGGGGAACCTTGTCGATAGAATTCGGGTCGGTGCCGTTATAGATTTCATCGATATCTACTGGTCCCGATTTCACTGGCCGGCATTCAACATAGCTGACTCTGCAATATGTATCGGGGTGGGGCTGTTTTTGATATTCAGTTTTATTGAGAAGGAAAACACGAAATAAATAAAGAGGTTAATGAATGAAGATTGCTGTTCTTTTTCCAGGCCAGGGTTCACAGTATCTCGGCATGGGCCGAGAGTTCCTCGACGCATCTCCGGATTGCAGGGAGATCATGGAAATTACCGAAAGAGTCTGCGATGCACCGATCGGCAAGTTATGCCTTGAGGGTCCTATGGAAGAGCTGACCCGGGCCATATACCTTCAGCCTGCCATTACCGCAGTCAATCTCATGTGCTGGCGGATGCTGCAAAAGACTTTGCCTGCCGGAGTTGAAATTGGCTGTTTCGCAGGGCACAGTCTGGGAGAATATTCCGCTCTTCACGCGGCAGGAGTCATTTCCACGGAATCAACCATTCGCCTGGTCGCGGAACGCGGCGCCTTAATGTGGAGGGAGGGCCTGAAGAATCCCGGTGGTATGCGTGCCGTACTCGGCTTGAATATCGAGGAAGTTGAACGCCACATCGGTAATTGTCCTGAAGCTGCAAGGGTGACATCCGCTAATCACAACACCGAACAACAGATCGTTATCTCTGGAGATATTGCCGGTCTCGATCAGGTATCAAAAAAGCTGGAAGAGGCGGGGGCAAAGGTCATTCCCCTCAATGTCAGCGTTGCCAATCATAGCCCGCTGGTAGCCGATGCCGTGCCTGAATTCGCCAGGTTTATGGAAGATATAGAATTTTCAAGTCCGCATACGCCTGTTTATTTTAATGTGACCTCCGCTGAAGAATTCAATACCGCAAAGATTAAAGAAATCATGGCTACCCAGATAGCATCTCGGGTTCGCTGGTATGAAACTATCCTTAAAATGGTGGATTCGGGAGTACATACTTTTATTGAGGTTGGACCGAAAACAATACTCAAGGGAATGATGCGAAAGATCGTACCAAAGGGTGTGAAAGTCAATTCTCTGCAGTTCGATTCTCCCGAAAGTCTTAAAAGTTGCATGGAAAAACTGACCTGATTCATAACCGAATACCACCGAGCGTTTTGTTTTAACGAGGCCGATATCTTATTTTACTGGATTTCGGCCTTTTTTTTACCCTCTGTTTATCTTTGCGAGTGAAAAGCTGCATAATCACAACTGATTTCTTCAGATCATCCCGGTAACTTCGATGACTTTTAGGTCAATCATAATTATTAATGTCTCTAAAGAAGAATTATTATTAAAAATCGATATCTTGACGTTGTGTGATTCAGATAGTACGTGAGGAATGGAAATGATTATTGAGAAATGTATCGAAAAAATTAAAAATGGAGAAAATATAGATTATGATCTAGCCTATGAGCTTGCCACTACAGCGCATCCGGATGAGCTTTTCGAAGCGGCGGATCATATCCGCCTCTACCTGCATGGTAATGTTTTCGACCCCTGTTCCATCATAAACGCCAAGTCGGGAAAATGTTCGGAAGACTGCCGTTTTTGCGCTCAGTCATCGCATTATGACGTCGATATTGAAACCTATGATGTCATCGGCAGCGATTCAGCTCTGCTGCAGGGGAAGAATAACGATGCACATAATGTGCGCAGGCTCTCTCTGGTAACCGCCGGAAGAACCGTCAGCATGGAGGATCTTCAGGAATATGGCAAAATTTACAGGAAGCTGGGCGACACTACCCGCCTGCAGTTCTGCGCCTCTATGGGCATGCTCACCCCGGAGAAGGCCCGGCTCTTGAAATCTTTCGGAGTCGAAAGATATCACTGCAATCTGGAAACCTGCAGACGATTCTTTCCTTCCGTCTGTTCAACCCACACCTGGGAAGAAAAGGTCGAAACCATACGGATTGCCCAGGAAGCCGGGCTTGAAGTATGTTCCGGGGGAATCATCGGAATGGGTGAAAATCTTGAACATCGGTTGGAATTGGCCTTTGAGTTAAGGGAGCTTGGAATCCTGTCTATTCCTATAAATGTTCTCTCTCCTGTTGCCAATACGCCTTTTGAAAACCTGGAGCCACTGTCGCTCTCGGCAGTTCTCACTTCTATAGCCGTTTTTCGTTTTATCAATCCTCATGCGGTTGTCCGTCTTGCCGGCGGACGGGCTGAGATGGGGGTTGATCAGTATCGGAGTTTTACAAGCGGAGCCAATGGTGCTATTGTCGGTAATTTTTTGACCACATCAGGCAATAGTCTGGTCGATGATCTGCTTAATATCGAGAAGTGCGGCTTTGTCTTGAGGAAATGAGGTTACCCATGTGCTCATTCCGGACATGATCCGAACGGGTTCCGGCAATGATTTGGAATTATAACAGCTTATACTAAAACATCTAAGAGTAAGTGAAATTATGTGGCA
Source organism: Desulfopila inferna (assembly GCF_016919005.1). Classification (NCBI taxonomy): domain Bacteria; kingdom Pseudomonadati; phylum Thermodesulfobacteriota; class Desulfobulbia; order Desulfobulbales; family Desulfocapsaceae; genus Desulfopila; species Desulfopila inferna. The sequence continues at coordinate 616,050 of NZ_JAFFQE010000001.1, read as the reverse complement.
AGCAAAGAAAATGTGTCTCAGTTGCAGATATTATCGATTGCAGGATGAAATGTCAGGTGTTTGCCGGGTCGATAAAGGCACGCCAAAAAACTATCCTCTTAAGGTCAACGAAGATATCTGTGATAAATACAGCGATTGCGGTCAGCAATATTATATTAGAAAGGGCTGGATACGAGGAAAACAGAATACTGTAAAGGAAAATGACCACCTCAATTGAAAAAGGCAGCCTTTACGGGCTGCCTCTTTTCTTCCCTTCTCTCTTTCATCCAGGGCCGGATTCAAGGTGAAGCCGGCCCTGTCTGTCGCTGGAAAGGGCTATGCAGCTTTGGTAACTGCTTCTGGCCATCGATTGGCACTTACTTCGTCTGTTGAATAATCGGGCAGCAGGATCGGGGCGACCATAGGATTTTCGATACCCGCTTCAGCCAGTTCCTTCTCGAACTTGACCACGTGGTCAAGCGAGAGATCCTTTAGCTCAACACCGCCGTTGATATATTTTCCCGCACTTTTGCCGGCGCGGCGACCAAAGGTAATAATATCCTGGAGGCTGTTGCCCATCAGGCGATTTTCGCCATGTACGCCGCCAATGACCTCACCGGCACCGAACAGTCCCGGAACCTGGGTATTGGTGTCTCCGTCAACATTGATACCGCCGTTCTGATAATGCAGGGTCGGGTATACCAGCATGGGCTCTTTGCTGATGTCAATGCCGTGCCGCTCAAACTGGATAAACTTAGCAGGCAGTTCCTTACGAACAGTACCGGGGCCGTGCAGTTCCTCGATCATCGGCGAATCAAGCCACAGGCCGAGACGACCGGTGGGGGTCATAATGCCCTTGCCTTTTAACATGGCTTCCTGGATAAGTTCGGCTGACTCGACATCGCGGGGTTCCAGTGGAAAACAGAACTGCTCGCCGTCGATATTGAGAACATGAGCTCCGAGTCCGCGGACTTTTTCGGTAATCAGTAAACCGACGTTCTGTTCCGGGAAAGTAACGCCGGTGGGATGATACTGGGTTGAATGCAGCGATTTATTGCCGACGCCCGCCCGGTAAGCCATGACCACGCCGTCCATGGTCGCCCCATAATGATTGGTGGTAGCGAAGCCTTTGACGTGCAGACGACCGAAGCCTCCGGTAGCCAGCACTACCGCTTTGGCCTTGACTATAGAGTACTCTTTGGTTTCCATATTGAAAAGGATGGCTCCGGCGCATTTTCCTTCGCTGTCCAGCAGCAGCTCGACAGCCGGGCTGAATTCCAGCACCGTTATCATGTCTTTGCGATTACGGGCTTCATCACGAATAACCCGCATGATTTCAGCACCGGTCATGTCACCGGCGGAATGCATCCGTTTTCTTGAGGATCCACCGAAATGACGGACGACGGTGCGGCCATCGTCGTATTTATTGAACATCATGCCGAGGCTTTCGAGCCAGGCAATGGAAAGGGGAGCGTCTTTGGCCAATGCGGCAACGAGATCGCGCTGATTGGTGAAGTGACCGCCCCCGATGGTGTCAAGATAATGATAGTAGGGCGAATCACATTCGTGAGTAGCCCCCTGGATGCCGCCTTCAGCCATAATGGTATTTGAATCACCGTGGCGGAGTTTGTTGGCGATAATGACTTTGCAGCCGGCATCGGCAGCCATGATGGCAGCAGATGTTCCGGCACCGCCGCCGCCGATGACGAGAACGTCGGTTTCCTGATCGACTTTGTTCAGGTCCACCTTTTCAGGTCTGATGACTGATCGTGACTCCAGCAGACGGGCCACGGTTTCCTGAAAGACATCGCCCTTGTTGGGACCGACCTTGACTGCCTGTTTGGCATCTTCCTGATAGTCGGGATGAAATTTGCTCAATACTTCATGACGTTCAGCCATGGTGAGGGCGGGATAATTCTCGCCGCGGCGCGCCATTGCCACACGATCCGGGCGAGTTGCTTCAACTCTTTTTATAAGTTCTTTTAATTCGGGGGTATAGCCCATGGTGTTCTCCTTGTTTCATAACTCTTCGGCCGCGCTCATACCGCGAGTCAAATAGTGGCAGCATACTGAAGAGTATCGTCATTCCAGATAATTGGTCGATTATTTCCTAGGAGGTTGTCTGAGAATAGGCATTTTCGTTTAGATCAAGGCATTTTCAGGAAATCAAGCACAGCCATATATTTGATATTGCGAGCATTGATTTTCTGGGAATAACGCGGAGATGAGCGAAAAGGGCATTCTCGGCCGGCCTCCTAGAGATATTGAGTTTCTTGAGGCATCCAGGAACCGGCTTCGGCCATGTCTGGTTCACGCTCTCTGGCGACATAGCGTTTCTCTAGCTCTTCCTTGTCCATTGCACACAGATCATCGAGCGCCTTGTCGTATTTGCCGGATCTGATCTCTTCGGCCCTCACTTTGAGGTGTTCCGCCTGCGGCTGAATATAACGGCCGAAAATCCGCCTGGCCAACTGGGCAACATGATATTGCGGTATTTCACCCATACAACGGCTGGAGCAGAGACCGCACTGGATGCAGTCAAAGGAGATGCGTGCGGCTTTTTCGATCTGTCCCTGCTTGATGGCAGAGATATAATCCATGACCTTGACATCCATCGGACAGGCCTTGGTGCAGAGATTACAGGCGACGCAGCGGAAAACTTCGGGATAAAGGGCATGAATGGCATCGGCTGCTGCGCTCATCTCTTCTATCTTGAAATCGGCACGGTTGGCGGGGAAGAAGGGGATCTGAGCGAGGTACATGTTGGGTTCCACTACGGTCTGGCAGGCAAGGCCGAAATGAAGCTTGTAGTCGCCGGCCATTCGATAGACGGTGGGGCAGGCGCCGCAGATGCCTCCACGGCAGCCGGCGCCGCGCAGAAACCTGAATCCGGCAAATTCCATGGCCTTCATAATAGTGAGGGTTTCCGGAACCTGGTACTGCTTACCCATGACAAAGATGGGAATGGTTTTCGCACCCTCAGGCAAAATAGCCCTGTCCCCTGTAGCCATCTTAATTTCGGGTTGTTTAACTTTGGTATCACACATATTTAAAATCTCCCTTAAAATGAAAATAATGTCTTCAAAGGACTCAGGCGGCAGTGAGACGGTTTTTCGTCTCAAGCAGCTCAACCGCTTTTTTATCGTTCAGTTCGAGACAGCACTCTCCGGCATCGATTCCGAGTGCCATGGCGAGAAGCTGGGTAAAATAGAGCGTGGATACATTTGCAGAAATTTTCCCCTTCCCCATGAGCGCATCCTGTTGTTTGCCTAGATTGAACTCGCAGAGTGGGCAACTGGTCGCCAATGCTTCAGCGCCGCTTGCAGATGCAGCGTTAATTACCTTGGCTGCGGCAGCGTTGTCACCTGCCTCTTCGCAGATAACCTGGTAGGAGCCGCAGCATTTATCCGCTGCCGAAAAAGGTACAACTTCGGCGCCGAGCGCGGCTAAAAGCTCATTCATCAGGGCAAAGCTGCCCAGAGGCTCAATACCGACTTCTTCGGGACGTTGCAGAGTACAGCCGTAATATGAGGCGATCTTGAAATCATTGAGAGGGTTCTTCACCTTGTCGCGAATAGCTTCCCAGCCGATCTCTTCTTTGAGCAGGGTCAGGTAATGAACCACCTCGACCTCTCCAAAGTAATCTATTTCGTCGTCCATGAAGCGGTTGATGGTATCTCTCTTCTCGACATCGTTTTTCATGAGCTGGTTCACTCTTGCCAGAGTGTTGTAGCACATGGAGCAGAGCGTGACGATTTTATCCGCTCCCTGTTCCTTTGCTCGAAGAAGATTTCTCGCCGGGCCCACCATATGGATGAGGTCGTCATTGGCAAGTGAGTAAACCGCACCGCAACAGTTCCATCTGTCCATTTCTTCCACGTCGATACCCAGAGCATCAAGAGAAGCCAACGCTGACGTTTCAAGGTTTTTGGCCTTGTACTTCAGGGTACATCCGGGATAATAACTGATTTTCATCGCTCTCCTTAACTCGTCAATTTTCTAAAACCTGCCACCATCATGATGCCGGGAAACTCTTTGAGTTTTTCCGGGGGTATCTGAGAAGGTTCAATATGGTTTTTGCTGGTACGAAGGACCAGTAAACGTAAGGCCTCCATTACCTTGGCAATGTCTATGCCGCGCGGACATCTGACACTGCAGGAATGGCATGAGGCACACTTCCAGTACGAATTAATGTCTTCCAGACTGCTTAACAGGCCAAACTGGCTGTAATGCATGACTTTGCGCGGAAAAAAATCCATCTCATCTGCCATTGGGCATGCCGAGGTGCATGTCCCGCACTGCATACAGACTTTGACATTTTCACCGCTAAGCTCATTAATTCTCTCAATGGATTTCATTGATACTTTTTGGGCGTTCATTGGTAATGTCATTGTTCTCTCTTTATTAAGACGGTAAAAAGCAGCTCATCTCCAAAACTCGCTTGAACTGCGTGGATAATATGTTGAACCATGACGGCATCGTTAAAAGCCCGTTCTCCCGCTTTGTAGATCTGAAACGGGGTTTCGTCATACCTGGGATGACTAGATATCCAGAGATGGGTTTACACGAGCCCTCAATTTGAGGAAAGGTGAGGAATGCCTGAGCGTATTCCGGGAGGATAGATAAAGATTGAACCGGTGATGCGCCGGAATCAAAATTTCCGCTCCTTTTCCGTTAACCAGTCCATTTTCAAAACCGCGAATGAAATAAATGAATATAGCAGAATATTAATGAATACTCATTCAGTGGCCATCAAAATGATTACCAAAGAGGCGGGAAAAACTCAAGATTGATTTATTGGTTGAAACAGGAAAAAATGCTTTTAATTCAGTTGTCAGGGGTGACCGGGAAGAACTGTACAGGCGGGCTATGTAGCCAACATATGGTAACTAAATAGAATATAGAGTTGATAGAGCTGAAAGTTCGAGGTTGTATTTGTATTGGAATGATGGTTATATTAAATATTTATGAAATACATAACAATAATTGAAATACACGTTTGGGGCGACTGGAACGTTGCCAGATTCCTTTCGCTTTCGCGTTCGCTGGTGGGGCCTCATGGCTATCCCTTCTTTTAAATGGTAGCAAACTTATTCTGCGATTTCATTTAGCTGTTCGCGTCTTTTCCGGGTAAGGCGATAAAGGGCTTGATCCAGGCCGAAAGAGCATATACTATCTTAGTACGCTTCTGCTATGGCACTTTGCCCTATATTCGGAGGATGCGTTTACCGGTTAGCTCTCAATATTTTAATCCTCGGAGGTAAGCGTAGAGTCTGACATCAAGTATATGCCTGTGGTTAAATATATCAAGCACCCGGATTTAAAGCAGATAGTGCTGACTGGACAGACACTGGTAGGGAAAACGGGAATATGGAACTGATATTATGATCAGAATTCAATTTCTACATAAGAAGACGATATGACATGGTGGCATGATGATGGTGTTATTATGGAACTGTTTAGATTATTAAGCAAGCGGATATCGCTTGAACTTCCTGTAAACGTTTTTTTGCAGCACAAAAGAACCGGGAGAATTTCCCCGCACCACACCACCGGAACCATTGTGAATTTGTCAAAAGATGGCGCCTGCGTGGTTTTCGATAAGGTTATTCTGGATGGTGATCATCTCTTTTTTACAGCTCAGGAGCAGTCGGAGAATAATCTTTATCTGACTGATTTCTCACCTGACGAGGAAGTAGTGTCTGACGTGGTTGCGACTGCTGTCTGGATGGATGGGTGTACCTATCATCATAAACCGTCCTTCAAGATAGGTGTGAAATTTCTTGGGGCCCAGAAAGAGCTATTCTCCACTTTGAAGAACAAATCCCATTAAATTTATCAGCATCGTCTTCCTGAATTCCAAGGGGGCTCTTGTCTGAGTAGGAAAAGGGGTCTTCTTGATTTGCCTCTGCCCCAACTTTTATGCAAAGTCCTTGGATTTGGGCTAGGTTAACCGCATGAATTCCTCGTCAAGAAACACGAATGTGAAAATAATAACGTTGCCGATAGTGCTGCTCTGTCTGATCTGTATTCTCTTTCTGATTCCGAGACAGGTCATTGCCGAGACCGCAAGTTCGCCTCAGACCGATATCGTCACCAAGCCTAATGGAATAATTACGGTCGGAGCGGATCAGAATTACCCACCTTTCGAGTTCATAGACGAAAAAGGCCGGCCGGTAGGCTTCAATATAGACCTGCTTCGCGCGCTTGCCGAAACTATGGGGTTGAAATTGGAGATCAGAACCGGGTCTTGGAACTCAATTAGAAAAGCAGTGGAAGAGGGACGGATTGATATGGTTTCCGGCATGTATTACTCAATTGCCCGGGAGGAAAAAGTCGATTTCTCGGTATCTTTCATATGGATTCACGAAAGTATTTTTGTCCGTTCGGAATCGTCGCTATCAACTATCGAAGATCTTAAAGGCAGGGAGGTCATCGTCCAGGATGGTGATATAATGCATGATTATATCGTTGAGGACGGCAAGGTTGCGAAGATCATTGAAGTATATAATCCACTTGACGGCTTACGTCTGCTCTCTTCGGGCCGGCATGATGCGGTGCTGTTGCCGAAACTGCAGGGAGAGTATCTGCGCAGGAAACACCATCTTGACAATATAATGCCGGCAGGACCAGCTATGCTTGTTCAGAAGTACAGCTTCGGAGTGGCTAAGGGCAACCCGGAACTGGTCGCCATTCTCGACCAGGGTTTGGGTCTGCTTAAAAGCAGTGGCAAATATAACGAAATAAAAGAAAAATGGTTTGGCGTCATCGAACCCAGTCGCTATGAAACCCTGTATAGAATAGGTTCTATGGTGCTCTTGCCGCTTCTCTTGCTTCTTGGCGTTTCCTGGTTCTGGAACTGGTCCCTGAGGAAGAATGTCCAGCGTAAGACCAGTAAGCTTGCCGAGACTTTGAGCACCTTAAGTGACCGGGAGGCGCACTTGCGGGCGGTGGTGGAGTGTTCTTCTGATGCAATCCTGGTGCTGGATCGGCGTTTTCGCATGATAGACTGCAATCCTTCATTCATAAACCAACTCGGCTATATCTGCGAAGAAATTGGAGGCAGACGGATATCGTTTATCCTCTCAGAGGAGGAGGACGCTGCTCATTTAGAAAAGGCTGTATTCTCCGATATTATGAAAGTTGAAACCTTTTGGGGGGAGCATCTCTTCCGCAGTAAATCAGGAGTCTTGGTTCCCATGGAGATCAGTATTTCAGAAAAGATTCTAGCTGGCGGGCACCTTGAGGGATATGTAGCTATCATGCGCAACATATCCAAACGCAAACATGCAGAGGAGGATAAAATTCGCCTGGAGCATCAATTACGGCAGATCCAGAAAATGGAGGCAATCGGCACCCTTGCCGCTGGTATTGCTCACGATTTCAATAACATATTATCATCGATCATTGGCTATTCGGAGTTGGCAAAGAAAACTGTTGCCAAGGAAAGCCAGGCGAGTCAGGACATAGATGAGGTTCTTGAATCAGCTGATCGCGCCAAGGCTCTGGTTCGACAGATTTTGACCTATAGCCGACAAGCCGACCAGGAACGAAGGCCGGAAAAGTTGAGTGTACTGGTTGATGACTCCCTGCGCTTACTCAGAGCTTCCCTGCCGGCAGCCATTGAGATAAACCGCAATTTTGCCGTGGAAGACGATCTGGTGCTTACCGATGCCACCCAGATCAGCCAGGTTATTTTCAACTTGGTCACCAACAGCGTTCAGGCTATGGATCCATCACGATGCCGTCTCGATATAAGTATCAGGATAATTGAAGTGACTGAGGATACAGCAGCTCTGTCGCCTTCCGTCGCTCCCGGACCACATCTCGAACTAACTATTTCCGATACGGGCCATGGTATTGATGATAGCCTTATTGAACGAATATTCGATCCCTTCTTCACTACTAAGGGACCCGGCGAAGGTACCGGAATGGGTCTTGCCGTTGTCCACGGTATCGTCAAAGACCATGGCGGGTTCATCCGAGTGGACAGCAGACTGGGTGAGGGCACCTCTTTTCAGATTCTTCTTCCCCAGTTTGAAGGAGAGTTGGGTGCTGCTTCGTTACCTCAATCAGTTTTTGGAGGAAATGAACATCTGCTCTTTATCGACGATGAGGTGAGGCTGGTATCGGCATGGCGGCGAATCCTGACTGCGCTGGGGTATTCAGTCACAGTGGCGACAAATCCTATCACCGGTTTGGAGATTTTCCGTGAACGCCCGCAGGATTTCGATTTGGTGCTCACCGACCTGGACATGCCATTGATGTCCGGTCTTGAGTTAACACGGCAGCTTCGTACAATTCATCATAAGATACCGGTTATTCTTCACACCGGTTTTAGTGCCTCCGTAAATGAAACCGAGGCGGAGGCGGCAGGTATCAGTTGTGTGCTGCACAAACCAATTTCCACCGCAATTATGGCCGAGACCCTGCGCACTATTTTCGATAAAGATTGATCATCGACAGGACGAGATTTAAAGACGGAATAATATGGCTCAAATACTTGTTATTGAAGACGATCCCAAGATAAATAGGGTGCTCGAGCGGATAGTATCCGATCTTGGCCACAAGGTATCGGTTGCCTTCACTCTGGCGCAAGGTTTAAAAGCGGCTATGGAAGCGGATTTTGACATAGTGCTCCTCGACTTGACTCTCCCGGACGGTCACGGTCTGCGCATTCTGCCCCAACTTCGGGAAACCGCATCGCTACCCGAGGTTATCATTGTCACCGGAACCGGCAGTCAGAGTGGGGCGGAACTCGCCTTTAAAAGCGGTGCCTGGGATTTTGTCCCTAAACCTTTTTTACAGGAAGACGTGGCCCTGCCGTTAACCCGAGCTTTGCAGTACCGGGATGAGAAAAAGAATGTCACTCCGCCCCGTGTATTGTCCCGGGGAAATATAGTCGGAGATTCCATGCCTGTCAGCGCCTGCCTGAAAGTGGTAGCTCAGGCTTCAATAAGCGATGCCGGAGTTCTCATTACTGGTGAAACCGGAACAGGTAAAGAGCTTTTTGCACGAGCCATCCATGCCAACAGCTCGCGCGCAGAGCAGCCTTTCGTGGTCGTCGATTGTGCCGCACATTCTGAGCAATTGATAGAAAGCACGCTTTTCGGTCATGAAAAAGGGGCATTTACCGGGGCCGAACAAAGCCGCACAGGCCTGATCAGTCAGGCCAATCTGGGAACTCTCTTCCTTGACGAGGTGGGAGAACTCACCCCCGCCATGCAGAAGGCCTTTCTGCGGGTTTTGCAGGAGCACAGCTTTCGGCCTATCGGTGCATCCGGTGAGCGTGTCAGCGATTTCCGGCTGTTGGCGGCCACCAACCGGAATCTGGAAGATATGGTGGAGAAGGGACATTTTCGCCTGGACCTGCTGCACCGTCTCTGTTCACTGACCCTCGACCTTCCGCCATTGAGACAGCACCTGGAGGATATCGACAGTCTGGTGGCACATCATCTGCGGCTGGCGGGTACTGATTCCGGCTCGATGATTAAAGGCTTTACACCCGAATTCATCAAATCCCTCAAACAATATTCCTGGCCCGGCAATATCCGCGAACTTTTCAACACGCTGGACTATGCACTGGCTCATTCCGGAAGTAATCCCACCCTCTATCCTTTCGATCTGCCTCCGCAGGTCCGTATGAGTAAAATCGAAGAGCGTCTTGATTCTCAAGATAAGCAAGAGTCGGCAGTTTCTTTCAAAATTGCTCACGGGCAAAAGCTTCCTCCTTTGCAGGAAGTTCGAGAGGGCGCAATAGCTGAGCTTGAGGAGAAATATCTTCTCGAACTGATGCGCAGGACCAGAGGACGAATCCGGGAAGCCTGCGCAATGGCCGGTCTTTCAGAATCGCGCCTGCATGCATTGTTAAAAAAATATAACACTCCCCGTTTTCGCTGAGCGTCTGCTGATTCTTTATGAACCTCAAATTTTAAAAAAGATCCGCATTCTCAAAAACTGCACAGATATCCTGTGCGGCAAGAGATTAAACTCTTGCCGCACAGGAGCCCCTCGTCCTTTTTTGCCTTTACCGCTGCTTACCGTGTGACGTATTCTCCTGATTTCGCAAGGCATATAGATTTATTTGTGAACAGGCAAGTATATTGTATCTCTGTAGAGCGTAGCCATTGGAGCATACTCACAATCGAATAGTGTGAAAGTCAGATATGATGGTGTCGTCCTCTTTCCGGCCTTGTAATTTCCGGCATAGATCTTTTATCAAATAGTGAATTAGAGAAAAAATGTTAGGTATCCTTACAGCAGTCAACAACGCCATAGAAAAATTTGAACGATTAGCCGTTGCCTGGAGCATTATCATTATGGCCGGTGTTTCGATTATCAATGTTATCGGCCGTAATGTTTTCCAGCACAGCTTTACCTGGGCTGAAGAAATTACTCAGTTTACCATTGTCTGGGTTACCTTCATCGGCTTGAGTTATGCGGCTCGCAAAGGAGTGCACATTCGTATGACGGCTATCTTCGATTTGCTCTCCCTGAAGTGGAGTCGTATCCTGATGGTCATTATCTCCCTATGCACTGCAGCACTGTTATTTTTTCTGGCATGGTACGGATTCCAGTACACGCTTAAACTGTATACCATCCAGCGCCATACCCTGGGACTGCAAATCCCGCTTTATCTTATCATTATGTGGGTTCCTATCGGTTTTGCATCTGCGGGAATTCAATATATTCACACTGCGATAATGAACATAACCGGGCACGATCTTTATATATCTCCAACCCTGAAGGGAGTTGAAGCAGGGGTTTCCCAGAAGATTTAAATTAAGGGGGTTTTACAATGATTTACGTACTAATGGGAACCATGATTTTTCTTCTTCTCCTTGGTTTTCCCATGTTTGTGCCTCTTGCCGTTGGTGCATTTGCCACGGTCATGATTTACTTTCCCTTTGTCGATCCCTCCATGCTGGTCCAGCAGATAATCGGAGGAGTACAGCCTGTTTCTCTGATCGCCGTCCCGATGTTCATCTTTGCTGCGGATATCATGACCTCGGGGCAGGTTGCCACCAGGCTGCTCGATTTTGTGTTGAAGTTCGTGGGGCATAAGAGGGGAGGTCTACCCATTGCTACAACCACAGCTTGTACATTATTTGGTGCAGTCTCAGGGTCTACCCAGGCAACCGTGGTTGCTGTCGGCGGCCCCTTGCGCCCTCTCCTTCTTAAGGCCGGTTACAGCTCCTCCTATTCCACCGCACTTATTATTAACGCCGCTGTTATAGCACTGCTGATTCCGCCAAGCGTCTATATGATAGTCTATGGTGTTGTTGCCGGCGCTTCGGTAGGAGAGCTGTTTGTTGCCGGCGTGGGACCGGGCCTGTTGATCTGGCTGCTGTTCTGCATCTATTCATGGCTCGTTTCCAAGGAAAGCCTGCAGGCGGAGCCGGCGCCCTGGAAAGAAAGAATGAAGGCGCTGAAAAAGGCCCTGATGAGCTTTACCTTTCCGGTGATAATATTCGGCGGAATATATTCGGGTATTTTCAGTCCAACTGAGGCTGCTGCCGTTTCGGTGCTTTACGCCTTTATCCTCGAGTTTTTTATCTATAAATCGCTCTTGCTTAAGGATATACCCAAAATTGCGCTGCGCACCGGTATGATTACAGCCATCGTTTTCATACTGATCGCCATGGGGCAGGTGTTTTCCTGGACTGTTTCTTTTGCCAGAATTCCCAATATGATCCTGCCCCCACTGCTTGGAGAGGGGCCGACCGAATTTCGAATTCTCATGGTTCTCAGTCTCGCCTATTTTCTGGGGTGCATGTTTGTTGACCCCATTGTGGTGATAATGATCCTCACTCCGATATTCAAACCTGCCATAACAGCTTCAGGCCTGGATACCGTCCTTATCGGCACCATTGTAACTCTGCAGGCGGCAATTGGATCGACTACTCCACCCTTCGGCTGCAATATTTTTACCGCCATAGCCATTTTTAAGCAGGATTACTGGGATGCTGTGCGGGGGGTGTTCCCCTTTATCGCCATTATGATGCTGGTTTCCCTGCTCTTGATTCTATATCCACCGCTGGCGCTTTTCCTAAGAGATATGATGATTCAGTAAAACCATACCGTTTAATGGAGGATTTTGATGCATGAATATTCATTTTTCCACAGCAGACAGTAGCAACCATAAGCAACTCAATTCAGGAGGAAGTAAGACAATGAAAAAGAATTTCAGGTGTATTTGCAGTATCTTTTTTGTCACAATTTTAGGTTTTGCCTTTGCCGGAGCAGCTTTAGCCGCTCCCAAATATCAGTGGCGCATTGCCAGTGAAACCATTGCCGGCAGTGTTGCCGATCTCTATGCCCAGGAACTGGCCCGTCTATTGAAAGAAAAATCAAACGGCGATATACAGCTGGAAATATATCATTCCGGTTCTTTGGGAACGCCCACGGAAATGTTCGAGCTCACTTTGGCAGGAGCGATAGAGTTCTGCCTTACCGGGCCGAGCCAGTCCAGCTCAATCGTTCCCGAGAATCAGATACTCGGATTACAGTTTCTTTTCTCTGATAACCATCTGGCCAACCGGGATTTTCTCGCCGAGAGCAAGGCCCTGAATGAGATGCTCAACAGGAAGTATGAGGCCAAAGGTATCACCGCGTTATCCTATTTTGCAGAAGGGGCGATGTTCTGGACCGCCAACAAGCCGATTAACAAGCCGGAAGATTTCAATGGCGTTAAGATTCGGGTAATGCCTTCAGAACTTCTGGTGGAAACCTACAAGGCCTACGGCGCCAATCCTACACCGCTTTCTTTTACCGAGCTATACAGTGCCCTGCAGCTTAACATAGTAGAAGCCCAGGAAAATGCTCCCGTTACCACCCAGGAAATGAAGTTCATGGATGTGCAGAAATATCTCATAGGCTCAAGGCACAATGTCTATGTAATGCAGCACCTTGCCAATGTAAATTTCATGGAGTCCCTTCCCGAAGATATCCGTCAGATCGTTCTTGAATCCGTAGACGAGGTTCGTCCATATATTCATGACGTACAGGTGAAACTCAATCAGGAGCGCCTACAGATGATGGTTGATAATTTCAAACCGGGACAGGATTATTACGACCTTACCAGCGAGGAGCGAAATGTATTCAAGGAAGAGGCCAAGAAGGCGGATGAAACCTATTACAAGCTTTCCCGGGATCCTGAGTTCGCTAAAAATCTTCTCGCCACCTTCAGGAGTGAGATGGAAGAGATAGAAAAGCGGCACATCAAACAGTAACCGGAATACCTGAAAAGTCGGGGGCAGCCTCCCGACTTTTCGCTAACCGTCAAAGAAGTGGCATTAAATTTTCGGCATCCCCCAAGGGGATGCCTTTGTCGTACATGGATGTGGTTTTCCAGAGCAGCCGGACCGCACCATTGTCGATGCCCACCGGAGGAAAAAAAATGGCAAGAAAAAAATATATCCATGCGGTGCCCAATTTCAGCAATGGGCGCGATAAGGAAGTTTACGAAACAGTTGTCGATCAGATCAGAAACCGGGAGGGTGTGCAGTTGATTGATTACTTTCCCGATGCCGATTTTAACAGGACCGTCATCGAGTGCATTGGTGAACCGGAGCCCCTAAAAAAGGCTCTTCTGGCAATGGCCGGGAAATCATATGAACTCATCGATATGGAAAAGCAGCAAGGGAAGCATCCACGAATCGGAGCACAGGATACCATTCCTGTTTTCCCTCTCATGAATATAACTCTTGAAGAATGTAGAACCCTTGCCGAAGAAATCGGCCAAGAGGTGTGGGCGCAATATAAAGTACCCGTCTACTATAGCGGCGAGAATGCCAGGTCTACCGAGAGAAGTGAGCTTGCCTACATCCGCAAGGGGCAATATGAAGGACTCAAAAAGGTGGTTCATCTGCCCGAGAGAGCGCCGGATCTTGGAGAAGGCGCCCTGCATTCTACAGCTGGAGCAACGATAGTGAGTGCCGGGCAGAGAAATCTGGTAGCCATCAATATCCTTTTAAATACCGAAGATCTTGAGATAGCCAAGAAGATAGCCAAAATGATGCGAGGCCCCAGTGGAGGTTTCAGCTCCATACGTGCTGTCGCATTCAAGCCGGATGGTTATGATAATGTAGCGGTTTCCATGAATATGTTTGATATAACTCAGACTCCTATTTACAGAGCCTTCCAGGTTATCGAAAACGAAGCAAAACGATATGGACTCAGCATAGTCGGCACGCAGGTCTGTGGTACGCTCCCCCAGGAAGCGCTGATAAATTGTGCCGAATATTTCCTCAGGCTGGTAGATTTCAACTATAATCAGATAATCGAAAACAATATTCTTGCGATCAGATAAGAGACTTTCGTAAATAGTCTCCAACAGATGCCACTATTGAGTGGACTCCGAGATGTGGGTCTATTACGAAATCAGTGGGTGGCAGTGGTATTATTTTTGACTCAATCAGGAGGAGCCTTGTATGCTCATAACAACACAAGTAAATCAGCTGCTCGAAGAATTGGCTTCTGACTCACCTGCTCCCGGTGGGGGCAGCGTAGCAGCACTGTCAGGAGCATTGGCGGCGGGGCTTCTTGCCATGGTCTGCCGTCTGTCCATCGGTAAGAAGGGATTAGAGCAGCATGCTGAAAAAATGCAGTCGGTTTTGAACGAGGCCGAGGCTCTGCGCAGGGAACTTGAAAAGCTCATCGATCTCGATACCGAGGCCTTCAACAGTGTCATGAGTGCATTCAGAATGGCAAAGACTACCGCTGAGGAAAAATCAGCCCGCAGCGCCGCTATCCAGAGCAGTTTTCGTCAGGCCGTCGATATACCTTTGAAAACAGCACTAGGCTGCGGAAAACTGCTTGACCTGGCTCTGGAAATAGCTGAAACTGCAAACAGCAACTGTATCAGCGATCTTGGCGTGGCCTGTCATTCCGCCTATGCCGGGGTACGGGGTGGTGTGATGAATGTCAGCATAAACCTGCCGTCCATCAAAGATCAGTCCTTTGTCGACTCAACCAAAGAAACTAACGTCGATATTTTGGCGACGGCTGAAAAAACACTTCTTCGGCTCGATCACATCGTCAGTCAAAGGCTTCTTTGATGGCCGCGCGATAAGCGCAGAATGCCTCTCGGCAACTGTGATGATTCGCTGCCATCTTGTTTGGAGATAAACAGCATCTGAAGCCGTCGCTGGTTCAGTGCCGGCTTCCCCATAATGGTTTGGTCAGCTTAAAACGTAGTAACAGGAGCAGACTGTTCCCCTGCTCTTGCACTTGCCGGAGAGATGTTTTACTTGTTTTAGAGTTATCCGGTCCAGCGTGGTTCTTCAGCAGCCTATTGCAGTTTGACTGCTCCTTCAATCCGGCAGTGATTTCAGAGACAGTTGAAGAATCCGGCACTATCTGCAAAACCTCAGCCATTGCAGCATGATCCCCAAAGCTTACCGCTCACTTCATGACCATCGAGAGTGCTATGAGCGGTATCCGGCCGGGTGGAGTTGGGTCATGGTCGTTGATTATCCATTTTTCAAATTATAGCAGATAGTGGTACCTATCTGACAGTGCCTGACAACAAAGGATCTTTCATGGCACCTTATATGCCGCCGTGAAAGGTGAGATCTCAAATCATCACAAGGAGGAATTGCTATGACGAAAAAAAATCAGGTCTACAAATGCGACAAGTGTGAAAATGTGGTTGAGGTCAAGAGGGCAGGAGAGGGCGAACTTGTCTGTTGCGGAGAGGCAATGCAGCTTTTAAGCGAAGAGGAAGCAGAATCTTATCGAACATCTACGTCCTATTAATCCTGAAAACGCCTTGGGCATCGGTGATTTCGCCGATGCCCGGCTTTGACCGTAAAAGAGGCCAAAACACATGTCAACATACACAAAGCGGAAGTATGTAATATTTGTTTTGTGGATAGTCTCGGTGGTTTCCTTTTTTGCCATTCATTCTTTCAGCGAATCCCCTAAAACGGAAGGTAAAGCCATGAAACTATTAAGTAGCGATTTTGAAGATAATGGATTTATTCCGAAAAAATACAGCTGCAAAGGTGAAGACGTAAATCCAACATTATCGTGGGATGATGTCCCTGAAGGAACAAAAAGCTTCGCCTTGAGTGTCAAGGACCCGGATGCCCCATCGGGAACATTCATACATTGGCTGGTCTACGATATAGATGAGTCCACCAGAAAGATTGACGAAAATTCCATTCCCGGCAAACAGGTGAAGAATAGTTTCGGTAAAGAAAATTACGGCGGACCCTGTCCTCCGTCAGGGGTACATCGCTATTATTTTCGACTTTTCGCTCTCGACAGCAAGTCTCTTGGAAGTATAGAAAGTTCGGAAGATTTCGATGGAAAGGTTAAAAAACACACCATAGAAGAAGCCGAATTAATGGGTAAATTCGAGAAATAAATATGTTCCTAAAAAATTAGCCTGAAAAAAAAGAACCAGGGATTCATAGGAAAAAAAACATGAACGGCACGCGATTTATTGTGGCGGGAAGTTTTGTCGACGGCAGCGCCGCAAATGTGCGCAAAAATGTCTTTCTGACGGTGAAGAAAGGCATCATTACTGCCATTGATCCCGCAGTGCACCTTCCTCGCAATGACAGGGATGCAATAGAAGATTTCTCCCACTGCACGATTCTGCCGCCGCTGGTTGATTGCAGCGTCCACCTGCTGCGCTCGCCTTCGGTAGACGGACGAGAGCAGCGTTCCACTGAAAATGCAGGCCCTGCTGAAAAACTGGCAATGCTTGAGCGGCATATCCGCTATTGCCATGCACATGGGGTTTTGGGAGTGGTGGACAGCGATGAAATAGCCAGCCTGCTAGATTTATATCAAAAGAGAAAGGGGGAGGGGAGTAACATCGACATTCGCATACCCGGGCATCTCTTTAGTGGCAATCAGGATTGCGGGCCAGGTGCATCAGGAGACGGCGATTTTCTTAGAATTGGGTATTCTTCCAATATCGAAGACGAAGAAGGGCTGGGACCCCGACTAGAGCAGGAAAATCTTTACCGCCTTTTGCAGAACAGAGACCTGAAAAAGACGGTGGTGGTAGCCAACGGCTCGCGGCAGGTCGAGGAGGCGCTTGAGGCTGATTGCGACGCTATCGAACAAGGATACGGCATGGGCGAGGCCAATCTTAGGGAAATGGCAAAAAAGGGTGTGCTCTGGATACCCAGTGTACTGCGGGCCAAGAATGCACTGGACGGTGCGGGCTCCTGCGGGGATGTAAGCTGCCGTTTCTCCCAGCGTTATGTGGCACCAGGAAAACCGGTCCCTGGGGCAGAGACTTTTTGGAAAAAGATGCTTGCCGATCAATTATCGCAAATGCGTCTGGCCAGGAGATTTGGAGTGACAACGGCTGTGGGAACCGGAGCCGGCAGTATGGGAATACTCCATGGCGAGTCTATGGTCGAGGAGATGAAACTCTTCATCAAGGCCGGATACTCTCTGGAGGAGACTATCCGCTGCGCCTCGCAAACCGGAGCAGAATTCTTCGGAATGAAAGAGCTTGGCACCCTTACTGTAGGGAGGAAGGCAACATTTCTTGTTGCCAGAGGAACGGTTAAGCAACTGCCAAGAAAACTCTCTTACCTGGAAGGTATCTATGTCGCTGGAAGACCAAGTATCGCCTATCGCAAGCATCCTTGAAGGCGGACCGGGTAGCGTTCATTAAAACGGAAGCCCAACAAACACCTTCATATTACTGCTTCCGTTTTTGTTCAAGTACGGAAGAATGGACATCATTCTACCGAAGGGTGTTTCGTACAGGCGGTGTGCCAGGGTTTTATGTCTGCCAAAGTTGATAGCGTGGGCAGGGGGCTAGACGGTTATGTGAACAGCAAGGCTTCATGGCGACTAAAAAAAACTGGCCAGGTACTGGGGATGTTCAATTGCTGGAGCTGTAAAAAGCTGGCAATCGAGGTCGACGAAAAGTATTATGACGTTTTGTTTCCGGAAATAAAAAGTAGCCCTCATTATCGTCAAAAAGGCGCGATAGGTTGGGATGCAAGCGACATGGCGGGGAAAGTAACACCATCCACATCCTGCACAGCAGATCGTATTGCAAGATATTGATACTGTAACCGATTACAGCAATCGTGTTCAGAGATTAAATTGGCTTACCGCCCATCTCGGCATTTTCATCTGAAAAGCGATGCTCGCGACTCAGACATTAAGTATATACCTGTGCTTGGTTTTCCTGAAAGCACCTTAATATGAGAAAAAAATTGCAATTCTCCGACAACTCCTAATTGTTACCAAGGTGTCTCTTTATATCTTCTTTTGACCACTTGAGATGAGCCGTCAGCATCTTGACAAGACCTTCTTCATCGCCTTTCTTCAAGCATTCCAGCATTTGCTCGTGTCCGCGCAGGGCCAATCCAATGGTCTGCGTGGTCTTGATACTTTCTGTGCGATATCGTAGCATCAATCGTCTCAAATGTTGACACAACTCATACAAATGTCTGGCTTGTGAGGCCTTCCCAATTGTTTCGTGGAACGCTTCATCATATTTCAGGAATCGGTCCGGGTCATTTTTTTCTAGGGCGTCTCTCGACTGAGCGATGTTTTTCTCAAGACTTTTGATGGTTTTTTTGTCAATTCTCCTGATAGCCCACTGACAAGCTAGAGCTTCATTTACCCTACGAAGTTCAAACACCTCCTCCAGTTCATCCCAAGCCAACTCTTTAACCCGGTATCCCACTCGAGCAATAGCCTCAATGAAACCGTCTTTTTCAAGTAAATGAAGGGCTTCCCGAACAGGCGTCCGAGAAACTCCGTATTCAGTGGCTATTTGTGACTCAACCAGCCTGCTGGTCGGCAGGATTACCTGGTCGAGGATCTGTTGACGAAGATGTTGGTATATCTGTTTACGAATGGGGTCGACCTTTTTTATACTCGATGGAGATCCTGATTTCTTAAACATTTTTCAAAAATTAATGTGTTTTTTCCTATTTGGTATTTATTCCAAAACTTCAAAGCTTGAAATACGGTATCCCAAATACATTAGAGTTTATGGCATTTAAATAACGATATTTTCGCTCGTTGTCAATAATTGCTCAATGAATAAATTTTATTCCTTTCCGCTTGACAGAAATCCAAAAAATTTCTAATACTGGGGTACAGAATACAGTACTTCATAAATTCAATCACAAGTATGATGGAGAACGGTCTATGAAAATTGCTATTATTGGCGGTGCCGGTAGCGTTGGGGCTCCGACAGCATTTTATCTTGCTGCGCAGAAACTGGCTGATGAAATCCTGATGATTGGAGGAAAACAACAAAACGTTCTCAAACAGCATGCCATGGATCTGAGTACTGCTATGTCAGCGAAAAATATAATAATACGTGCAGGGGATTATCAAGACTTGGAAGGTACCGATATTGTCATTAACGCAGCAGGGATAGCACAAGGCCTGATCACTGATCGAATGGAAATGCTGCCCAAAAACATAGTACTCATCAAAGCGATAGCCGCGCATATCAAGCGGCAATGTCCAGATGCTTTTGTCATAACAGCTACCAATCCGGTCGATCCATTGAACTATGCGACCTATCTTGCAGGAGGTTTTGATCGGAAAAAGCTGATCGGGTATTCCCTTAACGACTCCTTTCGCTTCCGCGAGATGATAGCCAAAGGATATAACATGAAGGTCAGTAGGGTTGGTGGCATAGTCATCGGTGAGCATGGTACCGCCCAGGTGCCTCTGTTTTCGACAGTCCGCATAGATGGCAAAATCGTCAATGTTGCTGAAGACATAAAGCGTTCCGTATTTCAAACTATCCCCACTATTCTTAGAGATTACGAAGGACTCCGAGCCGGAAGGACCGCGGGCTGGACCTGTGCTATCGGACTAGAACTCATTGTGCGGGCCGTGGTTGAAAACAGCGGAATAGTGCTTCCCTGTTCGGTGGTTCTGGAGGGTGAATATGGTTTGAAGGGATTGAGCATCTCAGTACCCGTGGCTCTTGGGCGCACTGGTGTACAGCAAATAGTAGAATACAACCTTGAAAAGGATGAGCAGGAACGGTTCGAGATAGCATCAGGACTTTTGTTTGATGCGGTGAAAAAAGTAGAAAGCTATTTGTAATATGGGCACCATTTCCCGTCCCACGCCAAGTGGGACAAAGAATTGCAATAAGGAAAACATAATGCAATATCCATTTGAAAAGCTTTTTGAGCCGGGAATGATAGGACCGATCAAAGTAAAAAATCGAATTATCAAAACGGCAAACGGTACGTCATATATGGATGAAGATCAAACGTGCGGAGATCGCATGATCGCCTATTATGAGCGGCTGGCCAGGGGGGGCGTGGGTTTGCTGGTGGTGGAGTCATGCGGTGTCGAATACCCTCTTGGAATTCAGCATATTCACTATTTTGAGGACGGCAGCTATGAAGGGGTACAACTCCATTTTGACGATGATCGGTTGATCCCTGGTTTTAGAAAACTAACTGAGGCATGTCACAGATACGATTGTAAGGTATCCATTCAGTTTCAGCATTCTGGTCCCTGGAATCCGACGGGATTGTTGCCAAAAGATATGTCTGTTCGCGAGATAAAATGCGCTTCATCCATGAGTGAGGAGGAGCTGCCCGGTCCCGATTTCCTCCCATGCCGGGAGATGACGAAAAATGAAATTGAGCAACAGGTCGATTTTTGGGCGAGCGCTGCTGAAAGAGCATATCGGGCAGGTTTTGATGCCTGCGAGATCAATCACGCAACCTGTCACCAGGGAAACACTTTTTTATCGCGAATTTGGAACAAACGCACCGATGAATATGGACCTCAAAGTTTCGAAAACCGCACCCGATTCCTACGCCGTTGCATTGAGGAAAGCAAAAAACGTACTGGTTCCAACTTCGCCGTTCACGTTATTATGAATGCGGTGGAATATAACCATCCCTTGGCAACAACGCTTGAGGAGGGAGCAGAAATGGCCAAACTTGTCGCGGAGGTTGCCGATGGGCTCAACGTACGCGGCGAACGGTACGGCCACCGTGGTGGTCTTCTGCAGCCGGACCGACTTTATTACCCTGAACTCCCAGATGACCTTCCCAAAGATTATGACTGGAGCCGTAGCGGAAAAGGAGGGTCAGTGCCTCTTGTTGAAGCGATAAAGGCAAAAGGAGTGCAAATTCCAATATGGACTGCCTGCCGGCTCGATCCCATTCTTGGCGAAGAATATCTGCGGAGAGGGTCACTTGACTTTGTGGGAATGACCCGCAGATTGTTGGCGGACCCCGATCTGCCTAATAAGACAAAAGAAGGCAGGCTCGAAGACATTCGCTGTTGCAATGGATGCTTACATTGTTTCGATATGCGCAATCGAAACAGAAAGCTGGAATGTAGAGTTAATGCCACTCTCGGTCGAGAATTGCTCCCCGAATTCCAGGCTCGACCGGTTGGTAAGGTTAAGAAAATAATGGTCGTAGGTGGTGGTCCATCAGGAATGGAGATGGCTCGCCTTGCAGCCAGACGCGGCCATGAGGTTGTACTCTACGAAAAAGAAAGCAAACTTGGTGGATTGCTTCCAGTCGCCGCAATTGTCAAAGACATTGAGACAGAGGATTTGACGATGTTTGTTAATTATCTAACAACTCAGATAAAAAAAGAAGGGGTAAAGATTCACCTCAGAACTGAAGTGACACCCTCTCTCGTTAATCAAGAGAAACCGGACGCTCTGGTCATAGCAGCAGGTGCGGCGCATACAACCCTTGATTTGCCGGGAGCAATGAGTCGAAGGGTGGTAAAGACAGAAAAAATCAATAATATTTTAAAATTATTACTTAAATATCTCACTTCAGCTCAATTGGGAAAATTAACGAAGCTCTGGATGCCCTTTGGTAAAAGTGTAGTCATTATGGGAGGTACCATCCATGGGTGCGAATTGGCAGAGTACCTGACAAAACGCCGCCGCAAAGTGGCAATTGTGCATAATGGTCATAAAGAAGAAATTGGCGACAAAATGACCATTGATGATTTGGACAACCTCTTGCCATGGCTGAAACAGAATCATGTTCCTGTCTGGGAGGAGGTGGAATATCAGCGAATTTCCAGCCAAGGTCTTGAAGTCTGTTTGAAGGACAGGCGTAAATATATAATCAAGGGGAAAAACGTGATAAGCACCCAGGACTGGGGGCCCAACCAATCCATAGCCGAAAAATTTAAAGGATTGATCGCCGAAACTCATATCATCGGTAGCTGCAGAGAACCTGGATTGATCGTTGACGCCGTTCGCGAAGGAGCAAAGCTTGGTTTATCAATTTGAGAAAAAAATATTTTATCATGTAGATGCTGACATGAAATGCCTTAACGCGGATTCGCCATACTCTTGCTTGTATTTCTCTAATTACAAAGTGTTGATCGACCAAATGGGGATTTAGAATATGCGGATAACTGTTGTCGGAGCGGGGGCAATGGGTTGCCTTTTCGGGGGATTGCTAAAATTGGGACGCAGTGATGTGGTGCTTGTGGATGTTTGGCAGGAACATGTTGCGGCGATTAACGCCAAAGGACTTATCATCGATAAAGATAAAAAGAGATTTGTCATTAACGTTCCGGCATGTCTGCCTTCTCAGTTACAACCTCCAATAGATCTCCTTTTACTGCTGACGAAATCTTTCAATACTGAAGCGGCCCTTCGAGACGTTGCGGGTTGTATTTCAGAGTCCACCCATGTGATGACCTTGCAAAATGGTGTTGGTCATGTCGAGACTATAAATAAATTTGTCAGGAAAGATAAAATTATCCACGGGATCACCACCTACCCAAGTGATCTCATCGGGCCAGGCCAAATTGAGACCAAAGGTGACGGAATTGTAAAAGTGATGTCAGTAGATGGAAGCAACGGCTCCACTCTAGGTCAAATTGTCGAAGCCTTGCACAATGCCGGTATGAACTGTGAGATCACCCCCGATGTATCTGTTGCAATCTGGGAAAAGCTCGCCTTTAACTGCGCAATGAATGGGCTAACCACAGTGCTTCATATGAACGTGGGTATGCTAGGTGATTCACCTGAGGGGCTTCACCTGGTAGGGCAAATGGTCGAAGAAATTGTGTCAGTGGCTAGAAAGAAAAATATCGCCGTCGACAAAAAACGAATTATGTCCACAATAGCCATGGCCTTCATGGAACACCGCCAGCATCACCCTTCAATGCTCAAAGACATAATGACAAAAAAGAAAACCGAAGTTGAATCGATACATGGTGCCGCAATACGGCAGGGAGCACAGCTTGGCCTTGAACTACCTGTGAATTCAACAATTTATCGACTGGTAAAAATAATAGAAAATGAGACATTAAAAAATGAATTTTACGGTTGAGATGTTGTATCAGAAACGAGAGAAAAGCATGGAGAGGACAGAGGTGGCATCACTTCAATAAACTACAAAAGGAGAATGTATGAAGAAGAACAACTTGCTATTTTTGTTGATAGTATTTGCAACCTTTTTAAGCCCGATGAGCGCTTTTGCGGATGACCCTGTTATTCTTCGTTTTACAACTCAGAATAATGAAAACAATCTTTCTTCAGCCATGGCGCTACGTCCATGGGTTGAGCAGGTGGAAAGGGTGACAAAAGGGAAAGTTAAAATCCAGATTTTTTACGGCCAGACACTGGCTAAGGGCCAAGATTCTTGGAATGCTGTTAAATCAGGTATTGCCGATATCGGCTGGTGCCCTCAGGGGTATTGGCCTGGTCTCACCCCATTGACGGATATTATCACGCTGCCCGGTCTTCCCTTCTCAAACGCAGAACAAGGGAGTGAAATGTTGTGGAGACTTTACAGCCAGTACCCCGCAATGCAGGAAGAATTCAAAGACGTCAAAGTACTGCTTCTCCACACCAGTGAACCTTATCTTCTCATCACAAAGGGTCGGCAAGTGCGAGATTTAGCCGATATTAAAGGAATAAAGATAAGAACCTTTGGTAGAAACTTAACCACCCAAGTTAAAAGCTTGGGAGCAGTTCCTGTGACAATCCCTATGCCTGACACTTATCTCGCACTACAAAAAGGCACTGTTGATGGTATGGGAGTACCTTGGGAAGCAATAAATGGTTTTCGCTTCTACGAGGTAGTCGACCATTATACTGAAGTTCCATTTGGAGCCCTCTTTTTCTCAGTCTCAATGAACAAGAATGTCTGGAACAAACTCGACAAAGAAACACAGGATGCAATCATGAGTGTGAGTGGCCAGGAAGGATCGAAATTCTGGGGTAAAAATTTCTTCGATCTAGCAAAGAATAAAGCTATCGAAAATGCCGCCAAGGCGGGCAAAAAAATCGAGGTTGATAAACTCTCACCAGAGGAACGCAAACAGTGGATCGATATGAGCCGCCCAGTTTGGGAAGAATGGATAAATGATAATAAGGAAAAAGGAAATACCAATGCGGAAGAGATCATGGACAGTGCTCTCAAAATGTAGGAACATTTTATTTGATAACCTTTGCCCGATTGGCTGGAAAGTGGTTGGCTCTCACTCACCTGTTTAGGGACCACCGCAGGTACTTATTAGCAGACCTCCGTTTTAATTTCGGCTATCCTCGTGGAGGGCCGGTATTTGGATTGCGGACTTCTTGTCGGGGTATTCGATACGCAATTGTTTTATCTGGAAAGGCAACTATACTGATGGAAATACCTCAGTATCTGTATCAAAACATCCTTGACGCCGGGGCACGGTTAGCAGCATGGTCACACCAATGTCGATCAGACTTCTCCGAGTCTGCGCTCATCGCGAGTCTATCAAACAAGAAAGGACTTACAGATTGATCTGTAAGTCCTTTATGTATTTCATGGTGATCTAACCACCAACCCATCATGTTTTTCAGATATTTAACAGCATCAGCATACACTGGAATACATCACTTTTTCAGAGAGCCCGCCCGAATAATGATAGCAATAAGCTGTTAGGAGAAAAATCTTGCCTCTCTAGAGAAATCTGTCGAATTCTAAGATCTTCTACTAAAATCTGTTTTTTTCAGCCTATCCCAGAGCAAAATTTTTTATTTTTAATTTGTTGTATTAGCGGAACTATCTCACACTTTTTCACCTCTGTGAGGTCTTATTTAATCTAACGGTCGTCTTCGGTTATTGCATTGATATATCAGGAAACATCTTAATCAGCCATGCCAAGTCTCTCTTTTAGCCTGCCAATAGATCTACAGCTTTTTACCCTGAATTTATTTTGTAACACAATGAGATAGCAATCCCTTGAAAGTACGGTTGGAAGAGGATAGGCTATAGAGGATTGATTAAGTATCGAGGAGAATTTACGGAAAAATCAAGGTTGGCTTACAAAAGCGATGAGACCTATCACCTATTTGTTGTCCGGTAGAGCTAAGTGCCTTTATAGAGCCGAGAGTGAACATTCATGGCGAATCATAGCATAAAAGAACCGAGAGACTGGGCCATAGCCATTACCCAGACGGTTCGCGAACCATTCATTGTTCTCACTAAAGAGCTTCGAGTATTGGCAGCCAGCAGTGCCTTCTACCATAAGTTCCGGATAACAAAGGAGGGTTCCGAGGGTCGGATTATCTATGATCTGGCAAATCGTCAATGGGATATTCCTAAGCTCCGCCAGCTGCTTGAAAAAATGATATTTGAGCAGAATAACATCGAAGATTTCAAGATGAGACATCATTTCGAGGTCTTTGGCGAAATGGATATGCTCATTAATGCGCGACGTGTTGTGCATGAGGAAAATAAGCCTGGATTGATTCTGCTGGCAATTGAAGATATTACGAAACTTTCCGTGACCTTGCAAGAGCGTAAACTGAGACAGAATGAAAAACTACAGATTTCTCAAATTATAGAACAACTTCCGGCAGGCATCTGTCTACTCAATCAGGAAGGCCAGATCCTTCTGGGTAATGCGATATCGCGATCTATCCTGCCAGCAATGATGCCATCCGTTGATCCGGAGCGCATGCAAAGATGGCAGACGTGCGATGATAACGGGAAGCCGATTCCGCAAAAACAGTGGCCTGGCGCACGGGCACTGCGTGGTGAAACAGTCATTCCCGGCATGGAGTTCGTTTATATCGATGACGCCGGTCATGAGTTTTGGCAGCTGGTTTCGGCCGTGCCCTTTGATGGGGGCAAAGACTCTAAAGAAGCCCTTGTGATTATACAGGATATTACCGAGCTCAAGAAAGCCGACGAGGAACTCAAGCGTAAAACCGCACAACTTGAAGCGACTATAGATTCCATTCCTGACGGCTATATTGTCTATGGTATGGACCGCAGCATAATGCGCATGAATGCAGTAGCCGAAGAGATACTCGGTTATATCGGAAACGAACAAAGTTTATCCTACGAAAAGCGCATGACTATGTTGCAGCTGCAGACCCTGATGGGCGAGTCCTTTCCGCTTGAACATACTCCCTCCAGCCGTGCCTTCGCAGGTGAGACCGTGCGCAACGAGGTCATGAGAATCGTTCGTCCGCACCGAAACTACTGGCTTTCGGTGAGTGCTGCACCAATTATTACAAGCGATGGCAGTATGCTTGGAGTTGTGTTGGGGTTGACAGATGTAACAGAGCACAAGAATGCGGAGGAAGCCCTGCGCCAGAGCGAAAAGCGTTTTCGGGGTACCTTTGAGAACGCAGCCGTGGGAATTGCTCTTGTGGGCCTGGAGGGAGAATGGCTGCTGGTCAACGACCGGTTGTGCGAGATCGTTGGCTATGAGCGGGAGGAACTTCTTCACAAGACATTCAAGGACATCACCCACCCAGAGGATATTGAATCCGACCTGCATCTGTTTGAGCAGGCCAAACAAGGTGAGATCGCGGGCTATCAGATAGAGAAGCGCTACTATCGCAGGGATGGCCAGGTAGTATGGATCAATCTGACGGCAAGCATACAGCGCGACGACATGGATCGACCGCTTTACCGCATCTCTATAGTCGAAGACATCAGCAAGCGCAAACAAGCAGAAGAAGCTCTTCGGGAAAGCGAAGAGAAATTCCGATCAGTCTTCGAACAGGCGGCTGTCGGTATAGGAAGGGTCAGTTTCCACGACGCACGCTATATAGAGGTAAACGACACCTTCAGTCGGATGGTCGGCTATACCCATGAGGAACTGCAACGAACTGCCTGGTCGCAGATTACCCATCCAGACGACCTCGACTCTGATTTTATTCCCTTTCGAAAAATGGCCGCGGGTGAACTGGAAAGCTATACGGTGGAGAAGCGTTTCGTTCACAAGAAAGGACACCATGTGTGGGCAAGACTTACACTTTCACTGGTACGCAACTCAAAAGGGCTGCCCGACTACGAGATTGCCATCATTGAAAATATCAGCGAGCGAAAAAAGGCGGAGGAGGCTCTGCAGCGCCGCACCAGAGAGGTTGCCGCCGTCAACCGTGAACTTAAGGCCTTCTCCTATTCCGTCTCCCATGATCTGCGCGCCCCCCTGCGTGCTATAATCGGCTTCAGCTCACTACTGAGCAATCATGCCCAATTGGACCGCAAGTCGAAAGAGTATTTGCAGAGAATCACAGCAGGGGCTGAAAAAATGAATGTTCTGATTGATGACATGTTGCGTTTGTCCAGCATCTCCAATCACGAGGTGGTTTTTCAGGAAATCGATCTGAGTTCCATGGCCCAAGCCGTGGCAGGCGAACTGGAACTGCAGTATCCGGAAAAGCATGTCGAAATATATATTGCCGACGATCTAAAAGCACAAGGAGATTCGCAGCTTATCAACATGATGTTGACTAATCTTCTTGGCAACGCCTGGAAATATACGGGTAAAACGGCTGAAGCATACATAGAGTTCGGCAGCTGTCAAAAAAACGGGAAGAAGATATTCTTCATCCGGGACAACGGTGCAGGATTTCCTATGGAGCAGGTAGACAGGTTGTTTGAGCCTTTTCAGCGGCTGCACAGCGAGAGCGAATTTTCCGGGACGGGCATAGGCCTCCCAATAGTCCAGAGAGTGATCAACCGTCATGGTGGAAAAATCTGGGCCGAGGGAGAGGTCGGCAAGGGAGCCGTCTTTTATTTCACCCTGGGCAAATGAAAAGCGCAAGCCCGCTGCTGTCGGTGCAGCCGGAAGCTGTAAACATGCACTTCCTCAGCCAGAGTTTGAGCTTGTTTCGCAGTTTTGGATTTAATGATGCCCAAAAATAATCAACTCAGTCCAAATAATAGCTGTGTCCCTCCTGAACAAGGGCTAAAGGAGCATTATCAAGATGGGGGGTGTGGTAAGCCAACACTTGGCCCGGGATAGCACGCTGCAGCGCCTCAACTTGTTTCCAGTGACTATGGACACTGCTTGGGTTGTCAAAATCAATTTCATGAAATACGAGATTGCAGGGAGCAAACCATTCAGGGGTAAGTTCTTCACGGTTGAGAATAGTGTTAATGTTTTCGTCAAATTTGGTGTCTCCTGAATAGCCAAAGGACTTACCACCCGCGGATATCCTAAATCCCAGCGTTCCATAGGGAAGAAAATGGTGATTCCAGCGGCTTTCGATTCTGACAGGTCCAAGATCCAAGGGTCTCTTAGGATCTAGAAATGTAATGTCTATAAGGCTATTAAAAGCCGGGCATAGTGGTGAAAATTGTTTTTTCAGGAGAGTGTAGACTCCTTTTCCTGTCAGGAGTTGAATGCGGGTCCCAGTATGCTCGGCCCTTTTAAGGAATGCCGAAAACCCCTGGATGTGGTCCTCGTGGTTATGGGTGATGATGATATGGGTGATGTCATCCCAGTGAATTCCATGCTGAGCCAATGTGTGGGCAGGATAACCGCAGGGATCAATCCAAATCACGTACTTGCCGAAGCGGATGACAACGTTCGACACAGTTCCTGTAAAGCCATTTCCGGACCCTATTGGTGTAATTTCCAGGCAATCCCTGGAGGAATTGTCTCTCGGCAGTTCAGACAGCAGGGCGTTGATTTCTAGATTGGGGTCATAGAGAGGAAGGAATTCATGCCTGTCGTACAGGCTCCGCCCATGGTCTGAGATGAGTATGTTGTCCTCCTGGAACTTTATTTTGAGTGGACCGTTAACGTAACTAGGAGTGGCTGGATGCCCACCGAACCATTTGGTTAACCAGCGTTTTTTAATAATTGAGAGACGCTGAGGATCAAAGAAAAACGAAAATGTTTCATCCAGATGGCGATGCATCTGATTCAGGTTTTTCGGACTACCTGTGTATTGTTTCTGAATCCCGCCTTTAACCTGAGCTTGCCAGAGTACAAATTCTTCCCCGGTGTAATTGTCGCCAGCCATAGATGCTTCCCAGTTGGGGACGACTACGGTTTCTTCCCTGAATCCATGGTGTGCGAGAAATTTCGCTATATCTGGCATACTCCCAACGCGGACGGTTCCCCTGGAAGTGGATACGAGGTCAACGTACAGACCACAATGTTCAATACGTTTCACTTTGTCTGTTATTGAGGTCAGCCAATTCTTGTTCATCGGTCATATTCTCCGGGAAATGTATGCGTTTACATTGTGTAATATATTATAGATGTTTATCTCTGCACTGCAATAATTATTTAATTTATAAGTTGTTACCTGGTAGATAAAAGCATGATAAAAAAAATTATGGCACAAAAAATTGGCATTGGTATACTGGTGTAAACGCTTACATGAGGCCAAAATGAGCACAATGATTGATGTTGCAAAACTAGCAGGTGTTTCTACAGCCACGGTTTCCAGATTCATCAACTCGCCAGATACTGTACGAGAAGCAACTCAGAAAAAAATCACACGGGCAATGAAAACCTGCAACTACAAGTACAATGCCTTAGCCCGTGGATTTGCAACCAAAAAATCGAATACAATAGGCCTAATCATACCGACCATTAGTAATCCGGTTTTTGCTGATTCTACCCAAGGTATCCAGGACTTTGCAGACAAGAGAAAAATGCAGGTCATTCTCGGCAACTCTTATTACAAATACGATCAGGAAGAAAAGTTAGTTAAAATACTCCGGGAAAGGCAGGTGGACGGTCTTATTATCACGACCACCAATCTAAAAGGTGATGTGCTCAAAACCCTTCTAGATGAAAATTTTCCCTTCGTATTGCTATTCAGTACTGTAAAGGGAGGCCCCATATCAGCGGTTGGGGTTGATAATTATCGCGGAGGTTATCTTGCTACAGAGCACTTGATAACTTTGGGTCACAAGCGCATAGGAATGCTTGCAGGAAGTTTTGCGATAACCGACCGTAGTTACCATCGATGGCACGGCTACCGGCAGTGTCTCAATAATTATGGTATCTCTTATGATAAAAAGCTCTTGGCTCAGACGGAATATTCCCTGGCTGGTGGACGGGATAGCGTCAAGAAACTGCTTGCCCTGAAAACTCCACCGACTGCAGTATTTTGCTCCAACGACTATCTGGCTCTTGGTGCAATGAAAGGGGCACGGGAAATGGGATTACGGCTGCCAGACGACTTGTCCATCGTGGGCTTTGATGATATGCAAACCGCCTCTTATCTAATACCGGCTCTGACGACCATCCGGCAGTCGGCATACAAAATGGGGGAAAGTGCAGCTGAACTCCTGTTTCAACGCATGGAGTCGCCAGGAAAACCTGTACAAAGAATGCTGGAATCGTCGCTCATCATTAGAGAATCAACAACGACCCCTCCAGACCGTGGGAACCATGCTGTACAAATAAGCAAAAATAAGTGATTTATAGCTGATACATGAACAACTGCAGTAAACGGCAAGTATACACTTCATTGGTTCTATAAACATTTACTAAAGGAGGAAGTACATGAGAAGCGAAATATTTGGCAAACAAATGTTGAAAACACTGGTAGTGGGAGTGTCCATGCTTTCATTAACATCCATGGCGGCAGCGACAGAATTGACTATGTTTTACCCGGTTGCTGTAGGTGGTCCCCTGACCAAGTTGGTTGACAGCCTGGTAAATGAATTCGAGGCAGAACACCCGGACATCAAGGTCAAGGCCACCTATTCAGGAAATTATTCCGACACGATGACAAAGGCCATGACGGCTCTTAAGGGTGGAAATCCACCCCATCTGTCGGTAATACTCTCAACTGAAATTTTCACCCTCATGGACAACAAAGCCATCGTGGCCTACGACGATCTGGTTTCATCCGAGCAGGACAAAAAATGGCTTGACAGTTTTTATCCCGCTTTGATGGAAAACAGCCGTACTGGCGGTAAGACATGGAGTATACCGTTTCAAAGATCCACAATCGTCATGTATTACAATAAGGATGCCTTCAGGAAGGCCGGACTTGATCCAGAGAAGCCACCGGCAACTTGGGACGAACTTGTCGAGATAGGCAAAAAGCTGGTCATCAAAGACGATCAAGGCACAGTTAAACAGTGGGGTATAGAGATCCCTTCAACAGGATATCCTTACTGGATGTTTGGAGCCCTCGCTCGTCAAAACAGTGAAGTGCTTATGAATGACAGTGGTACCGAAACTTACTTTGACAAGCCGGGAGTTGTTCAGGCCCTCGATTTCTGGCAGAAATTGGGAAAAGACCATGGCATCATGCCTGCAGGAACCATTGAATGGGGTACACTCAGGAGCGATTTCCTAGAGCAGAAAACCGCAATCATGTGGCATAGTACAGGTAACCTCACCGCAGTAAAAGATAACGCTACCTTTGATTTTGGCGTTGCCATGCTGCCAGCAGGCAAGGAACGAGGAACACCAACTGGCGGTGGAAACTTCTACATTTTCGAAAAAACCACCCCGGAAGAAAGAGCCGCAGCGCTTACCTTTGTTCAGTGGATGACCCAGCCTTCCAGAACTGCCCAGTGGAGTATCGGTACCGGCTATCTTGGCACACGTCCTGACGCCTATGATACTGCTGAGATGAAGACATATGTCAAAGACTTTCCGCCGGCAGCAGTTGCCAGAGATCAGCTGAAATATGCGACAGCTGAATTATCAGTTCATGAAAATGGACGAATTTATAAAATTCTTAACGATGCAATTCAGTCTGTCCTGACTGGAGCCAAATCTTCTAAAGACGCCTTGAGTGATGCTCAGAGGCAAACCGAACGTCTTTTGAAGCGTTATCGGTAACTCTATCTCTGGTCAGGGGGGCGCTCAAAAGCGTCTCCTCTGATCTGTTATTCCTTTTAGTGGTTTTACCATGAAGACCGTAAATATCATCGAGACACTGGGAGCTTGGATGCTCGGCGCACTCTGGCTTTTGCCGGTGGTTTTCGCCTTTTGGAGTGCATTCCATCCTGCTGAGTTTTCAACGAGTTTTGAGCTTTTTGCCCCACTGACACTGGACAATTTCACCAAAGCCTGGGGGTATGCACCATTTCCCCGATATCTGTTAAACACTTTTTTTCTGGTAACAATGATCCTGATTGCACAATTTGTCTTGTGCACTCTCGCGGCTTATGGCTTTGCCAGGTACGAATTTTTCGGGAAAAATGTCATTTTCGCATTGGTCCTGCTCCAGTTGATGATCATGCCAGAGGTTCTTCTGGTCGAGAACTACCGTACCATAAGCAGTATGGGATTACTTGACACCATACCCGCCATCGGTTTCCCTTATATGGCCAGCGCTTTTGGTGTTTTTTTATTGAGACAGTCTTTTAAAACCATCCCAAAAGAACTGGTAGAGGCTGCTCAGGTGGAAGGGGTATCCCCCCTTGGTGTTTTATGGAAGGTCTATGTCCCACTCGCCAAATCTACATATATTGCATATGGACTGGTTTCCGTTAGTTATCACTGGAACAATTTTCTCTGGCCCCTGGTTGTTACCAGTTCGGTCAACAGTCGTCCTCTGACTGTGGGGTTGGCCATCTTCGGAGCTCCTGAATCCGGGGTCAACTGGTCGATAATCACAGCTGCGACAGTCATGACTATGTCGCCTTTGCTGCTGGCCTTTCTTCTTTTCCAGCGTCAATTTGTTCAATCGTTCATGCATTCAGGCATTAAGTAGTTTTTTTATCCGAAAACCAAGGTTAACTTGAGATAGAGATTAAACCATGTCAGCAATTCTTTTGAGAGATATCTATAAAAGCTGGGGCAGTTTCCAGGCCCTGAGTAATATCAATTTTGGCTGTGAGGAAGGAACACTTCTTGTCCTTCTTGGACCTTCAGGCTGCGGTAAGTCAACCACTCTCCGCCTCATAGCTGGTCTGGAGACACCAACATCCGGAGCGGTGGAAATCAACGGTCGGGATGTCTCAAATCTTCCTCCAGTCAAACGCGATATCTCCATGGTTTTTCAGAATTATGCACTGTTCCCACATTTAACCGTTGCCGAAAATATCATCTTTGGTCTCAAAGCCCGCAAGGTATCAAAACCGGAGCAAAAAAAACGTCTAAATAATGCAGCGGATATTCTTGGTCTTGCAGACTTTTTAAAGCGAAAACCCGCCCAGCTCTCCGGCGGGCAACGCCAACGAGTAGCCCTTGGGCGTGCCATTGTAGCACAGGTACCGGTCTGCCTTATGGATGAACCGCTCTCGAACCTTGATGCCAAGCTCAGGCAGGAAATGCGCCAGGAAATCCGTTCACTCCAGCAGCGCCTTGGAATGACAATGGTATACGTGACCCATGATCAGGTCGAGGCGATGACCATAGCGGACAAAATCATACTTATGAATGACGGAGGAATAGAACAGCATGGAACCCCCGAGGAGCTATACAACCGTCCAGCCACCGCATTTACTGGAGGTTTCATTGGTAACCCTCCAATGAATATTTTGCAGTCGAACCCGGAAATTGTGGTGGCCTGCGGTGTCGACATGCCAGAAAACCTTACCACTGACGACTTACTGGTTGGAGTCAGACCTGAAAATATTGAAATCCGTGAGAACTCCGGGTTTGAAATAGTGGTCTCTGCCACAGAATACCTTGGGGCAGACACACTGATCGTCGGTCATTCACACGACCAATCTATTACCCTGACAATTAAGGGTAAGACAACTATTTCGATAGGTGAGCGAGTCAGAATTGGATGGAGTTCAAAACATACCCATCTGTTTTCAATCGCAGACGGAAAGAGAGTCGAGACAACCAACATTGGGGAACAATCATGAAACCGATGCTGCAGTTGCGTTATTGGAATCATATAAATGGTTGGTTGTTAGTACTTCCAGCCGTATTCATGATTGGTCTGTTCACCCATTACCCTATCGTCTCCACCATATACCATAGTCTTTTTTCCACTGGAAATGCAGTTCATCCTTCGACCTACATTGGTCTGGAAAATTATACTTTTCTCATGGAAGATGATATTTTCTGGAAAGTTCTAAAGAACAACATGATCTATTCCATGTGCACGGTCCCCATGAGTATTGCATTTGCCCTCGGAATGGCGCTTTTGATCAATCGAAGTATCAAAGGACGTTCTCTGGTACGTATGTCTTTTTTCACCCCTACTGTACTACCAATGATTGCGGTGGCAAATATATGGCTGTTTTTTTATACGCCGGAATATGGGCTGTTCGACCAGGTTTCTCAATTTTTTGGAGGAAGTAGCCACAATTGGCTGGGCAATCCCAATAGCGCCTTATATTGTCTGATCGTCATGGTCATATGGAAAGAAGCAGGATTCTTTATGGTTTTTTATCTAGCCGCGTTGCAACAATTATCTCCCGAATTAAGAGAGGCGGGAGTGGTGGAAGGCGCCGGGAGTTGGTACCACTTCAGACGTGTAACCTTTCCTCTCCTCATGCCAACTACCCTGTTCATTACAGTTAACGCGGTAGTCAACTCCTTTAAACTGGTGGATCATCTGGTGATCATGACCAAGGGCGGTCCTGACAATGCAAGTTCTCTTCTTCTCTATTATATCTACGAAAATGCATTTAGTTTTTGGGACACTTCCTATGCTGCCACATTAACGGTTGTTCTGGTCCTTATCCTGGCGATTTTCACCATTATTCAGTTCGCTGTGGTAGAAAAAAGGATACATTATCAATAGGCTGTCAGCAGCTTTCCATAAAAACAATCAAACACTGAATACTGGATTGACTAGGGCGTATGTCCGGTAGGGGGAACCTGCTTATACTATACTGTAGTTCAGGACTGCAGTGGACATCAGTTGACCTATAGTTCCATGTACTTGAACTATAATAGGATTAAAAAACTAACAATAAAGTAGCAACTTTCAATGAAGTCAATTCATGATTTTCCCAACATATCTAAACACCAGATTGAGTATGTGCTCACAGATATCGATGACACCCTCACCAACGATGGTTACCTGCCGGCAGTTGCCTATAGCGCAATGGAACTTTTGCAGCAGGCGGGTATCAAAGTTGTCCCTATAACCGGAAGACCAGCAGGCTGGTGTGATCACATTGCCAGGATGTGGCCTGTTGATGGACTGGTTGGCGAAAACGGAGCGTTCTATTTCTACTATGACCGTGTCCAGCATAAAATGATCCGGCGGTTTTGGCGGACTGAAGAGCAACGAAAAAATGATCGGCAAAAGCTTATGCAACTCCAGAACCTAATACTCTCAAAGGTAAAAGGCTGCGCAGTATCTGCTGATCAACAGTACCGTGAGGCCGATCTTGCAATTGATTTTAGTGAGGATGTTCCCACATTGTCTAAAGCTGAGGTGGATCTGATCGTTCAAATATTTCAAGAGGCGGGTGCCGTTGCCAAGATCAGCTCCATTCACGTGAACGGGTGGTTTGGCGACCATGACAAGTTGGCAATGACAAAACGTCTATTTAAAGAGATCTTTCAAATGGATCTCGACAACATAAAAAATTCCGTTATCTTCTCAGGCGATTCTCCCAATGATGCACCTATGTTTGCCTACTTTTCCCATGGGGTTGGGGTTGCCAATATTTTACATTTCCTTGATGATCTGCCAACCAAACCGACTTGGGTCACCCGGAAAGAAGGGGGCTACGGATTTGCGGAGATGGTTGATGTGCTGTTGGCCGACTGATTTTCCCGACAGGGTATGGGGTCGCCAGACAGGCTAAATCCTTTTTCAGATACTAACAAAAAAGAATCTATAGAATCAGCTGGAAGTTCTTGTATTATTAATGTTTGGCTAGAATATTTCGGATTAGAATGTAAGGCCCATCGAAGGGGCCAAAAAAAAAGGGACTTAAAGCTTACGTGCTCTAAGTCCCTGAATTTTTTGGTGACCCCAAGGGGAATCGAACCCCTGTTTTCGGCGTGAGAGGCCGACGTCCTGACCGCTAGACGATGGGGCCAAAAGAGTGGAGTTTATTTACCTGAAGCGTTCCGCCTTGTCAAGATTTTGTTATCTCTGATTTCAAAGTTTTGGTAGATTTTTTCTTCTCGTGGGGTTTGGAACGGCCGCATAATTCCGTAAGTTCCTGCATCCAGGTTGATATGTCCGGGGTGAGGAATTCTTTGCTGCACCTCCAGGTCCAGTTGTCTTTGCTGTGCGTTCCCGGAGTATTCATGCGGCAGTCGCTGCCGAAACCGAGAATATCCTGAAGGGGAAAAATGGCCGCTACTGCCGTGGAAGACATGGCCAGATAGATGAGATCATGATGAATGCCGTGATGATCGTGGATTTTGCGGTTTGCCAGTCTTTTGGTGCGTTGGCGGATTTCATCGTCGATTCTGTCGCTCATATACCAGCCGACGGTGGTGTCGTTGTCATGGGTGCCAGTATAGACAAAGGTGTTCGGAGTCTCATAGTTAAAGGGCAGGAAGGTGTTGTCTATATTGCCGTCAAAGGCGAACTGCAGCACCCGCATGCCGGGGAAATGCAACTCATCCCTGAGCTCAAGGACATCCTCGGTGATTTCTCCCAGATCCTCCGCAACTATCTGCAGTTTGCCGAGCTCGGCAAATATCTCGCGGAAAAACTCGGCCCCGGGCCCCGGCAGCCATTCGCCCTTAAGGGCGGTCTTGTGATGCGCGGGAACGGCCCAATACTCCTGGAAACCACGAAAATGATCGATGCGGGCAATATCCACCTGCTCGAAGATCGCCTTGAACCTGAGGGTCCACCAGTGCAGCAGCTGCTTTCTGATGTGTTTATCCTCATTGTTCCAACGATAGAGAGGGTTTCCCCATTTCTGGCCGGTTTTGCTGAAATAATCGGGTGGCACACCGGCCACATGAGTTGGCTGGCAGGTTTTTCGGTCAAGCAGGAAAATCTCCTGTGCTCCCCATACATCGGCGCTGTCGAGACTGACGTAGATGGGAATATCGCCAAAGAGCTGGATATTTAAATCCTTGGCATAGGCATGGAGCCGGCTCCACTGCTGGTGGAAGAGGAACTGTTCGAAACGGAAATAGGCAATTTGTTCCTGCTCTGTTTCGGCCATCTGTGCCATCGCCTTGGAATCCCGTTGAGCCAGTGTTGTATCCCACTCATACCAGGCTTTGTCCGGGTATTTGTTTTTCAATGCCATGAACATGCAATAATCCATAAGCCACTGGGTTTGCGTGATAAAACCTTCATATTCCGAAAACTTTTCAGGATTAAATCGGGAAAATGCCTGTTTCAGGAGTCTTCCCTTGAGCGGAATAACCGTATCGAAATCGACTCTGTAGGGCGCGAGATCCGGATATTCCGAAATTTCAGCCTTGGTAAGCAGCCCGTCTTCAAAAAGAAGCTGTGGCGAGATAAGAAGAGGGTTGCCGCCAAAAGCGGAGGCGGTCATATATGGTGAGTTAGAAAGTGCATTGTGGGTCGGGCCCAGCGGCAGAATCTGCCAGATGGACTGCCGGGCATCCGCGAGAAAACGGAGAAAGTCATAGGCGTCCGGCCCGAGATCGCCAATGCCGAAGGGCGAGGGCAGCGAAGTGACATGTGCTAAGACTCCGCTGCAGCGTGTATAGTCGGTGATATTTTTCATAAGATTCTTCAACCTGGTTGTTAACAATGAATGGTTATGATCCGATAAACTTGATAAGAACTAGCAAATGCAGGTGCTCCACTTGTTTCTATGATGATGAATATTATAATATCATAACCGTGAAATACGATGCGTTGAGTGATGATTGCAACAAGAGGTGAATATGGCCTGCCGTCGAGCTTCCGCAGGATTGGCTAGGCGCTGCCGATTTATTAATTGTTTGCTGTTTTGAGTTTAACAGGTTAGAGTTAGAAGTTTGTGGACGTTCATGTTGACAGGGAGAAAATCTCATTTCTTCATATAATGAAAACACTTCATATAATCAAATACATACTTCCATTTACGAGTCTGGAAAAAGAATTCTACGCAATGCAGCGATGGGTTTTCTTTCCGTAATCAAAATTTTTTATATAAGGTGATTCTCAGGTGCTGTCTGATCTTAAGGAAAATCTACTGAAAACAGGTAAGTCAGAAGGTTGTATCAGCTTTGATGAATTAAATGAGCTGCTCCCCGATGATATCAAAGATCCTGGTGCTATAGAAAAAATATTTAATTTTCTAGGCGATAATAACATAGAAATTGTCACCGAAGAGGAATCGGGGGAAAAGAGAACCCTGTCCGGAGAGATCTGGAAGAAAAAGAAAAAGGGACAAGACGATGACCGGGATGATGAAGGCAATCTGATCACCGATGGCGAGGCGCATGAGGCAGAAGAGACGACAACGACGTATCTGCGTGAAATGGGCCAGTTTGATCTCCTTACTCCCGAAGAGGAAGCAAAATACAGCAAAACAATCCGGCAGGGCTTTGAGGCCATCATTGTCGCCATTCGTGAAGACGTTTCCGGCAGCCGTGAAATAGAACTGCTCTGTGAAAGGATAGCTCTTTGGGAAAAGAGGGATCCGACTCTGAAACCCAAAAAGCAGCAGCTGAATTTTATGCGCTACAATGTCATCAGCGCTGCAAAAAAGTATCCCGACAAAAGAGAACTTTTTGAGCTGCAGGCCAAACTGGAGGCCTACAGCCGTTCCATAGAGGTTGCCAAGGACACCATGATCAGGGCGAATCTGCGCCTGGTGGTCTCCATTGCCAAAAGGTATATGCATCAGGGGTTGACCCTTGCCGATCTGATCCAGGAAGGAAATCTCGGTCTGATGCGCGCCGTTTTCCGTTTTGACTACACCAAGGGCAACAAATTCTCCACCTATGCCAGCTGGTGGATCAGACAGGCCATAACCAGGGCGATTCTGGATAAGACCCGGACAATCAGGCTGCCAGTGCATTTTCTCGAATTGAGAAGCCAGTTTTTCAAGGCATTCTATGCCCTTTTTAAAGAACTTGGCCGGGAGCCCACACCGCTGGAGATCTCCAAGGCCACTAACCTGCCGATGGATAAGATACTCTCCATCCTCGAAGCTTCCCGCGAACCGATCTCTCTGGAAACTCCGGTAGGAGACGATGATTCTACATTGGGCGATTTTCTTGAGAATCAGGAGTCCCAGTCCCCATATGAAGCTGTGCAGACCCGGGAACTGGCAGGCAGGGTAACCGAAATTCTGTCGACGTTGAGCGAACGTGAGGAAAAGATTATCAGGCTGCGGTTCGGCATTGGCGAAAAAGCAGAATATACCCTTGAAGAGATAGGGAAAAGATTCAATGTCTCCAGGGAGAGGATTCGGCAGATTGAAAAGAAAGCATTGAACAGGCTGCGGCATTCAAGCCGCAGGGAGAAGCTGAAATTTTTTATAGATTGACGGCCTCTACATTAAATATATAGGGAAAAGCCGGGTTACATACCCGGCTTTTTTTGTGGATATGGAATCAAGCATCGAACAAGCCGGTTTAGCAGGAATTCTTGAAAAGATTAAAAGCGGTACGCGACTTTCACTGGAAGACGGCCTGCAGCTCTACCAGTGCCAGGATATTCTGGCACTTGGCTATCTTGCCGATATTGTAAGGTATCGCAAAAATGGAGACAATGCCTACTTCATCTATAATCAGCATATAAATTACTCTAATATCTGTACCAACCTGTGCAAGTTCTGTGCTTTTGGTAAAGATAAGGAGTCGAGTCTCGCTTATGAGATGAGCGTGGAGGAAGTCAAGGAGAAGGTCCGGCAACGACTCGATGAACCCATCACTGAAATCCACATGGTGGGCGGTATCCATCCGGATCTGCCTTTTGTCTATTATCTGGATATCCTGCGTGGTATCAAGGAGGTCCGGCCGGAAGTTCATATCCAGGCCTTTACCTGTGTCGAGATTGCCCACTTGGCCGATCTTGCCGAAAAACCGGTTGATGAAACCCTGGAAATGCTTAAAGAGGCTGGGCTGGGTTCCATTCCCGGAGGAGGGGCGGAGGTCTTCAGCCCGAGGATACGCAAGCTGACCTGCGAGAAAAAACTTTCGGGCCATGACTGGCTGGAGATCGCCAAAATAGCCCATCGCAACGGTCTATACACCAATGCCACCATGCTCTACGGTCATATAGAAACCTACGAGGAGCGTCTGGAACATCTTGACGCATTGCGGTGCGCTCAGGATGAGACCAATGGTTTTCTTGCCTTTATTCCCCTGGCCTTTCATCCCAAGAATACCGAAATGTCAGAAATATCCGGCACATCCGGAATAAACGATTTGAAAAACATGGCGGTTGCCCGGCTCATGCTTGATAATTTTCCCCACATAAAAGCCTACTGGGTTATGCTTGGTCCCAAACTTGCACAGATTGCCTTGTCCTTTGGTGCCGATGATATGGACGGCACCGTCAAGGAAGAGGTCATCACCCATATGGCCGGTGCGGAAACCGAACAGGCCATAGGATCCGGCACCCTTGTCAGGCTGATCAGAGAAGCAGGCCGTACTCCTATCGAACGGGACACCCTGTACAACATCATCAACAGGCCATAACGCAAAAGCCCTGGAAAAAGAACGTGAAAAATCTGACTGCAAAAATACGTGCCGGCAAGAGAATAAACGATGCCGATTTCCATCGTCTGGAACAGGAAGCAGGGCTCCACCAGCTCGGCTTTCTGGCCAATCATATACGGCAGCTGAAACATCCTGAAAAAAAAGTAACATACGTTATAGATCGCAATATCAACTATACCGATATCTGTATCTCGGCATGTAAGTTCTGCGCCTTTTACAAGAAGCCTGAAGATAAGAGCGGTAAGCTGCTCTCCTTTACGGAACTCGCCGAGAAGATAGAGGAAACCAAGAAGCTGGGAGGCACCCAGATCCTTCTGCAGGGTGGCCTTCATCCAGAGCTGACCATCGAGTATTATGAAGAGATGGTGCGCTTTATCAAGGGGAGGGGGATTCATCTCCACGGCTTTTCTCCGCCTGAGATCTGCCATTTTGCCGAGGTTTCCAAGCTGTCGATCAAGGAAATACTGGACAGGTTAATTAACGCCGGCCTGGATTCTATTCCCGGCGGTGGGGCTGAGATACTTTCCGATCGGGTCAGATCCCTTGCGGCGCCGAACAAGTGCAATGCCGACCAGTGGATAGCAGTTATGGAGGAAGCCCATCACAAAGGCCTGCGCACCACTGCAACCATGATGTTCGGGCACGTTGAAACCATGGACGAGAGACTGGAACATCTACGTCGTTTGCGCGAACTGCAGGATAGAACCGGGGGGTTCACGGCCTTTATTCCCTGGCCGTTTCAGCCTGATAATACCGCCTTGTTCGAAGATGGAGTGTCGGTCAGGACCGGCGGATACGAATATCTGCGGATGCTGGCGCTGTCGCGCATCTATCTGGATAATTTCGACAATATTCAGGCCTCATGGGTGACCCAGGGACCGAAAGTCGCCCAGTTAGCGCTCTTCTTCGGAGCTAATGATTTCGGGAGTACCATGATCGAGGAAAATGTGGTGGCGGCGGCCGGGGTCAGTTTCAGGCTTTCCGAACAGGAGATAAGGCGTATTGTCGAAGATGCCGGGTTTCTCCCGCAGCAGCGATTAATGGATTACAGTGCGGTCGCAACTGAAATCTGACGCGCAGGCCCAATCTGCATAACATCCTTTCACATCAAATGAAATGGCCATGCCATCCCCCCTTGTCTACACCGCTCCCTTAATTCTACCGATAGGCTCAGATATTATCAGGAATGGGGCCATAGTGGTCGACTCCGAGGGCATCCTTGATATCGGATCATCCGCTGTTATAGCTGCTGCCTGGAAAGACTGTGAAACCGTGGCGCTTTCAGGTGTGGTCATTCCTCCGCTGATCAACTGTCACATCCATCTCGAACTCTCCCATGTAACCGGGATGAAGCAGCCTCCGCCGGATGGCTCCATGGTTGACTGGATTGAGGCGTTGCTTGCCGATCGTCAATTGGAATATGACGACAAGGTGATAAGCCGGGCAAAAAGAGACATGATAGAGAGCCAAAAGAGGGCCGGTGTGGTTCTGATGGCTGATATCGGCAACCTGCCTGTAGACCGTCACCCTCCCGATTCATCCCTTCCTGAAATATATTCGATTGTGGAAGTCTTGGCTCCAACCCGGCAGCGAACGTCTGAAATATTGCAACAGATCTCAGCTCTTCCAGAGCGGCAGGCAGTGTCGCCTCATGCGCCTTATTCGACCTCCGCTGATCTTCTCATCGCTTTGAAGAACAGGGCCGGGGCGAATAAGCAGATTTTCACCATTCATCTCGCTGAAACAGGGGACGAGAAAACTCTGCTCAGCTTAAAAAGCGGCCCTTTTCGGAAATTTCTTGAAAAACGAGAAAGTTGGGATAATACTTTGCTTCCCTCGGGGGATTTTTCAGGCAGCGTGGATTATCTGGACAAACTTGGAGTGCTTGATGAGAAAACTCTCTGCGTCCACTGTGTCCATGTGAACGATGAGGAAATCGGGATGCTGGCCAAACATGGAACGAAGGTATGTCTTTGTCCGGGAAGCAATCGATTTTTGAGAACCGGACCCGCTCCCCTGGAGAAGATGCTGGCTACCGGAATTTTGCCTGGAATCGGCACAGATTCGCGGGCATCCAATGAGGATCCGAACATGTGGGGAGAAATGCGCATCCTGCATGCGCATCACCCGAAAGTCAGTCCCTCCGTGCTGCTGGCCATGGCGACACTGGGAGGAGCCCGGGCACTTCACCGGGAAAGTGACTATGGAACTCTTGAAAAAGGTAAGAAGCCTGTGTTTTTAGAAATAGAGATGGATAATCTTCCTGAAATAACCGGGTCAACAGAAAGGGAAATTTTCGAAGAACTGATCTATGGAAATGGGTTTCGCAATATAAACTGGATACATCCGTTTGAGAAAATATGAATTCCAAAGAATCCGAGAGCAACTCTGCCATCAGAATAGGGATGGTAAACTATATCAATACCGCTCCTATCTATGAGGTCTGGAAAAGGACGGTCACCGACGAGCGTTTTATCGTCGTTGAAGATCAGCCGGCGGTCCTCAACCGGATGCTGGCATCCGAGAAAATCGACCTGGGTTTCGTATCATCTTATGAATATTGTGCCCGGCCGGAGAAATATCGGATTCTGCGTGATCTTTCCATAAGTTCTACCGGGCCGGTAGGTTCGGTCTTCCTCTTCTCCAATACCCCGATGGAGCAGCTTGACAACACCCTGGTACTGCTCAGTAATCAATCGGAAACTTCCGTCTGTCTGGTCAAGATCATCCTTGAAGAATTTATCGGTATACAGCCGCAGTATATAGTGGGTGAAGTTTTTGGGAATATCAGCAATTCCTGTCAGGCGGTGCTCGCCATTGGTGACGATGCCCTCCGCCTTGTTTCGGACGGCATGTATGCTTATCAGTTTGATTTAGGTGAGATATGGAATAAACAGACAGGACTGCCGTTTGTTTTTTCGGTGTGTGTTGTCCGGGAAGAATTCTGCAGAGAACATGGATCATTAGTGGAAGAAGTGCAGGAAGCTCTGGTAAGCTGCCGGGAGCAGGGCAAAAAAGA
This sequence comes from Desulfopila inferna, assembly GCF_016919005.1. Lineage (NCBI taxonomy): Bacteria > Pseudomonadati > Thermodesulfobacteriota > Desulfobulbia > Desulfobulbales > Desulfocapsaceae > Desulfopila > Desulfopila inferna. Next base: position 572,360 of record NZ_JAFFQE010000001.1, on the reverse strand, counting down.
GATGAGTTCCATCTGTTCCAGGGTGGCGCCCAGAATACCGATGGATTCTGATGCCTGTTATTCGTATTTGCGGGCTTTGGAATATGACCTCTGTGAATCAAAATGTCTGGCCCTGGAAAAGTTCTTCAGCTATCTTATCGACAGGGGAGAAGCCGGTCGGCAGGCTCTTCCGCTTCGATTTTATCCTGCACTTGCGCAAAAAATTTAAGGGTCCGGTTTCTTTTATAATGTATAAATCTCAATGCAGAAAAATCCTTGTAGGAATCACTGGGGCCAGCGGTATGCTTTTCCTGCAGCCCTTTCTTGATATGTTGCAAGAAAGCGACAGTAACCTGGTCATCCATGGAATTTGTTCGCAATCGGGAGAGAAGGTTCTGGAGCACGAAGAACAGCTGCAACCTTCGGATTTAAAAGGTATCTCAAAATGGTTTGCAATTGATGATTTCGCTGCAGCCCCGTCATCCGGCTCAAGCCGGTATGATGCCATGATAGTTTTGCCCTGTACCATGGGAACCCTTGGTGCAATCGCCGCCGGATTGAGTCAGAATCTCATCCATCGGGCTGCCGATGTGATGCTCAAGGAAAAGAAAAAACTGATACTCGGAGTGCGGGAAACGCCGCTGAACAGGACACATCTTAAAAACATGTTGTCGGCCCATGATGCCGGGGCAATGATAATGCCGACCATGCCCGGTTTTTATCTTAAACCGAAAACGCTCGAGGAGGCTGCCAAGACCTATTGCTGGCGTCTGGCAGATCAGCTCGGTGTCGAAATCAGCGGCAGAAAAAGATGGGAAGAGGACGGGAATGTTTGAGAAGTTGTCAATATTGCTTGAAATGATAAAATTCAAGCTCACCATTTTTGCTATGCCGTTTGCCCTTATGGGTGCTTTTCTGGCCGCTGAAGGCGTTCCGCAATTCTTCGTTTTTACCTGGATTATACTAGCCATGATTGGTGCACGCACCTGTGCAATGGGTTTCAACCGTATTGTTGACCGAGAGTATGACGGAGTCAATCCCCGGACCGCGGACCGGGCCCTTCCGGCTGGGCAGATAAGGCTTGGCGAAGCATGGGCCATGGTGATCGGGGCAGGACTGCTGTTCTTTTTCGCCTGCTACAATCTGAATATGCTGACTCTGATCCTCTCGCCGTTTGCACTGTTTCTGACGTTGTTCTACTCCTTGACCAAAAGATTCACCTCTCTGTGTCACCTGGTACTGGGATTGGCCCTGTCGTTTTCTCCGCTTGGCGGCTGGGTTGCCGTTACCGGCAGTCTGGTTGGCTACCCTTTTGCTCTCTCTCTGGCCGTGCTTTTCTGGGTGGCCGGTTTCGACACCATCTATGCCTGTCTCGATGCCGATTTCGACCGCAAGGCCAGACTGTATTCCCTGCCGTCAAGAATGGGTCGCAAAAATGCCTTCAGGCTGGCCGGCGTCTTTCACATATCGGCGTTTCTTCTTTTTATCGTGACCGGGATTCAGGCTCAGCTCAATATCTTCTACTATATAGGAATAGCGCTGGCGGCGGCCGCACTCTTCTATCAGCATCGCTTGGTGCGGCCTACGGATCTATCTCGCATACACGCCGCATTTTTCTCGATGAACGGATTTATAAGCGTAGCTCTATTTGTGGCGACCTGGGTGTCTCTTGTTACTGCAAATACATGAGAAAATATTTATAATTGCTCAGATTTATGAGTTTCGTCAACCTGGATTACGCCCGGAATTGACGGTAAAATGGCCAGACTTCTCTTTTGTTGGCTTAGTATGCCATCAAGCTGGAAAACTATAACAGACAGATAGGAGCAAAATAAATGACAACTCCATTACTTACCACGGAATGCCCGGACCTGGACCTCGTTCATCGGGGCAAGGTAAGAGACATGTATGCCATCGACGGACATGACGACAAACTGCTTATGGTCGCCACTGACAGGATTTCCGCCTATGATGTGGTGATGGATGATGCCATACCCGGCAAGGGAGAAATACTTACCCGGATCTCTATCTTCTGGTTTGATCTGCTCAAAGATGTGGTCGAAAATCATCTTATCTGCGCCGATGTGGATGAGTATCCTGAAGTGTGCAGACAATACCGCGAGCAGTTGGAGAACCGCTCGATGCTTGTCAAAAAGACAAAGCCTCTACCGGTGGAATGCATTGTGCGCGGTTATCTTTCCGGCTCATTCTGGAATGCCTACCAGAAAAATCATGTGGTCTGTGGCTTTGATCTGGGTGATGGCTTGCAGGAATCGGACAAGCTGCCTGAGCCGCTGTTCACGCCTTCCACTAAGGCTGCAATCGGTGATCATGATGTCAATATCTCATATCAGGAGATGGAGGAAATTATCGGCAGCGATATTTCAAGAAAGATTAAACATGCCAGTATTGAACTCTATACCAGAGCTGCTGACTATGCGCGCAGCAAAGGGATTATCATAGCTGATACAAAGTTCGAACTTGGAGAGTACAATGGTGAAATCATCCTGATTGACGAGGTGCTTACTCCGGATTCATCGAGGTTCTGGCCTCTTGAGGGATATATGCCGGGTAAAGGACAGCCAAGCTACGATAAACAGTTTCTCCGGGATTACCTCTCTTCGCTGCAGTGGAATAAAACTCCACCGCCGCCGAAACTGCCTGGGGAAATAGTGGAAAAAACCCAGCAACGTTACCAGGAAGCTCTTCAACTCATCACCGGCAGGTAGGTTTTTTACTGAATCGAAAACCCGCCCCTTCTGCACGGAAGGGGCGCGGTATTTGCCGGAGTTATCTTTATTTCAGCAGGTATTCCTGCAGGGAAATATCCTCAAAAAGAAAACCGGATTCCATAAGCTTTAAGGGGATCACCCTTGTGCTTGCCTTCAGAAAGTCTGCGGCTTCCCGGCCGGAGAGCAATCGAATGAGGGATGCCGGCAGGGGAAAAGTTCTACGCAGGTTGAATTTTGCAACTGCCGTCTTAAAAAATTCAGATCTCGGAAGAACATCTCCAGAGGTGATATTCACCGGACTCGAAATTCCCTCTTCCTGCAAAATATAGGCGATTGCCCGTATGGCGTCTTCCTGGCTCACCCAGCTTATCATGCATTTCGACTCCTGAAAAACCGAGGGTACAAAGTGACGGAACAATGGAAGTCGTGGGAAAGCGGGTTCTGCCGTTCTGGAAACGAGCTGGCCGAAACGAAGGTGGAGGACTCGAATTCCACTCATTTCTGCGGATCTGGTTGAGGATTCCAAGTGTTGAAATAAATCAGCGGGAAAATCACCGCCGGCGGGTGAATTTTCGACAGCCATTTCCTGCATTGCCTGTTGGTAGATCAGCGCGGATGATCCCAGCAGTATGGTTTGGGGTTTGCGGGGCAGGCTGCTGAAATACTGACAGATACTGGTGGTGTACTGTATCTGCAGTTTCGCTCTCCTACGTAGGTTACTTCGGCTCAGGCCGCCGGTTAAAAAATCTTCTCCATGAAGGAGAAGGACCAGATCCATATGTTGTCCATTTGTTATTTTCTCAAGAAAATCTGTTGTTGTCTCACTCTCTTCAGGCATTTCATCGTTGATGAAAAGCGTACAGCCTTTCTGGAAATAGGATTCGATTAGCGCCGACGCCAGGATCGAAGAAGAGCCGGAAATAAAAACATTCATGATAAGGATTTATTCATTTTTCTGCACTTTCAGGCTTCCTCCGTCCGTCGAGCAGGTGACGAAAGGCCATGATTGGGTGGCGGTAAATCATCCGGGGACCGGAATACTTCATAACGGTCTTGATTTGTTCCCGCATCTCTTTTTTATAGCAATGGATGGTACAGTTACCGCAGGTCGGCTTGTTTTGTTGAAATGGGCAATTCTGTAATCGCTGTTGCGCATAGTTACGTAGTTTGAGGCACTCCCCGCAGAGTTCAATATCGATAGAAGAGGTATGGTGCGCTTGGCAATAGATTTTTATCATAGCACGGATCGTCCTGTATTCCTTTGCCAACCGTGCATGTTGGAAGTTGCTGGTATGCTTTTTCATTCCCGATAAATTGCTGATATACTTCTGTGCCTTACAGATTATTTCCCTGTTGCAGAGCCAGCCGGAGTATTTCCTCAGCCACTTCTTCCTGCGCTTTACTACTGGTTTCCACAGTAATGTCGGCATATTCGGTATATAAGGCCATTCTTTCCCGGAAAAGATCGTCAAAGGTTTGATCCGGTCCCTTGGCCAGTCCCCTGGTCTCATAGTTCTTAATCCGCGCTCTCAGTGTTTCCAGGTCAGTATGGAGAAAGACTACGATACCGTTTGAACGCAGATAATTCATGGCTTTCGAACTGTAGGCCGCGCTTCCTCCCGGGGAAATAACATGATTGTCGCAGTTGATCGACAGCAGCACCCGTTCTTCGATGCGGCGCAACTCCATGTGCCCATCCTCGTTGACTATGTCCTGCAGCGTTTTTCCCTCGGTTGTCTGGATGAGAACATCACCGTCGATAAATCCTTTAGAAGTCAGTTTGGCTAGAATTACGCCTACGGTACTTTTCCCGGAGCCCGGCATGCCTATGAGGATGATGTTTGAGTTGTTCGATATCATAGTTTCTGGAGAGGTGATTTTTCGTTGTCCTGGTTCTTTTCGAGTTCTGCCGTGATACACTGCACAAAAAGAAACGAAACCAGACTGAGTACCGCACCTGCGATAAAGGGAATCCTGTAATCTATCAGCCACAACAGCCCGCCGATGACGGGCAGAACAACCGCAGCTATATGATTGATGGTGAAACCAACCGCCATGCTGGGAGCTATATCTTCAGGCTCTGCAATCTTTTGAAAAAAAGTGCGTATGGCAATAGCAAAATTAAAGAAGATATGATCGGCAATATAGAGAAGCGCTATAATAAATTTGGAATCCACCAAAGCATACGCAATAAATATAATGATAAGGCTGAAGTATTCAAGGGAAAGTATCTTTCTTTCACCATATCGATTAATGCATCTTCCAATGAACGGGCTGAGGAAAAAGTTGACAATATTGTTGATAAGAAAGAGAAATGCTATTTCCGACACAGAATACTCGAATTTTTTTACCAGAAGAAAAACCGCGAATGCCATAAATATCTGTCTTCTTCCCCCAGCCAGGAAAGTGAGGCAATAGAAAAGCCAGTATTTCCTCTTAAAAATCATTTTTTTATGCTGCGGGACGATGGTAGTATTTGTGGGATTTTGAGCCATGCTCCATAACGCAGCAGCGATTACGAGAAAACCAAAAAAAAGATAGAGCTGGGTATAGGAAAGAAATGGAGCAAGAATGAAGATCAAAACGCCTGCACAGATATTTGAAGCCGCAGCCAGACTGCGAAGTTTGCCGAATACCAAAGGTGCCTGAACTTTATCGAAGTACTGCAGGGTTAGAGATTGGTTTGTCGTTTCATAATAATGAAACCCAAAACTCATGATCAGCGTTGTAAATATGAGACCATAGAAACTCGGAAAGAAACCAGTTGCGGCAATACCAAGCCCCAGGATCAGGACCGATAAGCCGGAGAGTTTATGCTCTTTGAGAATATAGAGAAAATAGACCACCAGAAGGGCCAAAAAACCAGGTACCTCCCGGATGGATTGCAATAGACCTATATGACTGCCGCCAAGATCAATGACATTAACTGCAAAGTTATCAAAAAGTGTCCTCCACGCCTGAAGACCCATGGTTGAGCTGATGGTCAGAACCATCAGGAAGAGATACATTGGATTTGCTCGAATATCTTTCATAGCATTTAGTGCCTTACTCCTGAAAACCGCCTAAAAACAAGAAAACGAAAAATGCATTTACAATCGTGAATCCACCTGTACTGCCAAGGCACTTATCCAGCTCCGCTGGGCTAGTGCCTTACCCCTGAAAAGCTGCCACTCAGTTCAGTTCCCCCTGAGGGGTGCAAAAAACAATAAAACAAAAAATATAAATAAATCTCCTCAATCGATTTCCGGCTAATTCAGTTTGGCGGGGTTAGATATTTGGAGGGCTGGGATAGCTGCGTAACAATTTGCCTTGGTTTACCTTAAGTCAATACGTTTGGCCATAGAGAAAGCATCCTTCCAATACTTTTCCCGGAGACTGGAGATAGTTACTCCCTTACTGCTTGAAGCGTGTAGAAAACGAGACTCTTCCAGATAGATGCCGACGTGTCGTGACAACCATCCTGTCTTGAAAAACACCAGATCACCTGAGCGCAGGGAGGAGAGAGATACAGCCCTGCCGATGTCCATCTGTTTTGCGGTTGTCCGCGGCAGTTCAGACCCCAGCAGGTCACGATAGATCAGATAAACGAACCCTGAACAATCGACGCCGCTTCTACTGAGGCCACCTTCCTTGTAAGGAGTCGCTTTCCAGGTGTCATACAGCAGGTAAAGCCGGCTGCTGAGTTCGTCTTCGTCGATAGGGGATGGAATTCTTACATGCTGAAGGCGTGAAGATGAGCATGAGGAAAGCAAGAAGATAATCAGTAGAGAAGAGGACAGAAGTGCGAGTTTTTTGATCATGCAAAGATACATTTTGAATTCAGTCTTAGAGATTTCTTTATTTTGGCTCTTATAAAAGATTCAGGACATAAGCCATTCACATATTCACCTGTAGAGACAAGACCTGCCCAAGTATCGGGTCTTGCACGCCAATGAAAATCGGGATCATTCATTTCATGAGAAGGTTTGCCAATATGATTTCGAGGCGGCGAACCACTGTTTCGGGACGTATATCGGACTATGTAATAGGCCATCAAAGAATGAGGGCAGGATCGAATAGTAAACCAGTGAAAGGCAGTTGTCATCAAAAACGGCAACTATTTTTTGGTAAATGGTTGAAAGATATGGTAGATAGATGGAGCTTTTTAAGAGGACCGCTAATCACAAAAAACATACGGCTTCGCTGCTGAGTTTAGGGTTTAATTGCGGAGATGAGTAAGATATGTTATCAAGAAAGGCGTGGCATATTGGCAAAGGCTTCTCCTTTGTAGCATCAAGGCTGAATATGGCACCAGTTGGTAACACCGTGGCGGGTTGGACATCATTTGATAAAAAGGTGATTATATGTCAGGTATCTGGGAATCTATTACAGCGGCAATTGACTCGACACATCTCCTTGACCAAATCAGGGAAGTTGACGCTGCCGGATTATTTTCAAACCCCTGGTTTCTTGTTCCGTTTATACTGCTTGCCGGATATATGATATATAAGCAGTCCTGGCGGGATATGGCACTTATCGGGATTTTTATGGGAGTATGGTGGGTCAGTGGTACGCCTTACATGCAGACCCTGGTCGATGGAGATGAGCTTAAAGTAGAAAAGATACTCCCCGTTGTCTTTGGAGGTGGTATTACTCTGGGGGTAGTTATTTACCTTTTATTAGGAAGATCTTAAACATGTACTGCTAAATCGCCGTTTCAGTTTCTACTCTTGGGAGGCTGTCTGAAAATGCCTTCCGGAGTGCATCTCTGCAACTCCGACAAAAGTGTACGAGATCATCAAAAATGAGTGATAATGAAATTTAGAAACGCAATTTTTGTCGTAACCGAAGAAAGTCACTGTCCTTTATATAATGCAGGTGATGAATTTGCTGTTGAGGGATTGAGCCTGACTTTCCCTGTAGGAAAATCTACCTGTCTGGTGCTTGCAAAAGACGTAATTGGCGTGACCACGGAAGAGGTCTCTTTCGAGAAAATGGAGAAAGGGACCACTAAAAAGAACAGGTTCGAGTGCGGAGGTTGCACCGGCATTATTCGTTTCGAGTACAAGAAAGATAAAGAATTCGCTACATTACAGATGAAGCTGCTGGCGGCCGCCGAGAGGAAAACCAAAATTAACGTGGTCAGCGAGTTTGCCGGGCTGCTGCGCTCGATCGACACCTTTTCCTCTCTTTCCAGCGATGATCTTCTTGATCTCGCCGCCTTGCTGGAACTCAAGGATTATGATTACGGTTTTCCCATTGTTCAGAAGGGCGAGCCCGGAACAAATCTGTATATCATATTGAAGGGATCGGTAGAGGTTATTGACGCCGAAGGCGTAGCTTTGAATGAAATGGAGGCCGGGGATGTTTTCGGCGAAATGAGTCTTTTGACCGGTGAACGTGTTTCGGCGACTATCATGGCGACCCAGCCGTGCCGGATAGCGACCATGAACCAGAAGAACTTCAGGCATATTCTCCAAAGGTTTCCGGCCCTGCAGGTTTTCTTCTATAAGCTGATGGTGCGGCGTATCACCGATATCAACATGAAGAGGGCGGTTGAGCTCGGTTCGGGAATGTCGGGCCATATTGCCGACATGCCGCCAATAGATCTCTGCCAGATGATCAACTATATTCAAAAATCGGGCACCCTGACCTTTGAGGCTGAAGACTGTGATGGAATAATTAAATTCCATGAGGGTGAGATAATTGAAGCTGTCTGCAATTCGATGAGCGGCAAAGACGCCTTTTTCAAGATTCTTACCATGAAGAAAGGACGGTTTATCTTTGTTCAGGGGATCAGTGCCCGGGATGCCAAGAAAGAAATAATCGGCGGTTTTATGGCGATTATGATGGAAGGCATGAAGTATCTTGATGACTTGAATAAATGATTCCCACTTTTTGCAAGATCAATAAATGATGGTGTCACGACAAGTACCCGAATGGGCATAGCAACTTCGAGAAAGCCCGATCTCCCTGGTTTTACATCCCTTCCGCAATGTTCTTCGCTGGAACTCTTCAGAAAACTGATTAATTTTCTCTACATACCATTTTTCAATTTCCTCTAAAGAGAGCGATGATGAGGCGCCGAGAACTCAAACAAACCATCCTTTCCATGCTGAAAAATGAACCATGGCCGGTTATTGCAGCACGGCTGCCTCAGTATGAAGGAAAAGAGATTATCAACCATCTTTTTACAGCCCTGTGCCATAGTCAAAAAACGAAATGGCATGCGGTAAGCGCCTTTGGCAAAGTTGTGCCGCGCCTTGCAGCACAGGACCCGGAGTCGGCAAGAATTGTGATGCGCAGATTTCTCTGGAATCTAAATGATGAATCCGGCGGAATAGGGTGGGGAATACCCGAAGCAATGGCCGAAGTCATGGTTCAGGATAACATGCTGTTTTCCGAATACAGCCATATGCTTATATCCTACATGAGGCAGGATGGACCGGAGATCTTTCAGGACGGTAATTTTATAGAACTGCCGGCCTTGCAGCAGGGAGTTTTGTGGGGTGTGGCCAGACTGCTCAAAGTGCGGCAGCAGAAGATGGTTGTTAAAGGAATCGACGCCGATCTGCGCTATTATCTGGACGCTCTCGATAATACAGTGTGCGGGCTTGCGGCAATGTGCCTGGGAATGTGCAGAAATATTGAAGTCATTGATGAATTGCAGAGCCTGCTCGCCAACAGTGGCTCCTTTATTTTATATTGGGATTATACTTTACAAGAGGTGAAGGTTTCTGCAATTGCCAAACAGGCCATTGAGCGCCTGCATCTTCAAGCAGCATGATGATAGCTGATGTAGTTTAAAAAAGCTTACAGAATACCGTGCGGCATATCTGTGGTTTTCTCCCCGCCCAATACATATCCGCCGTCCATACGGATGACGGCGCCGGTAATATAAGTGGCCTGATGAAGCAGGAAAAATACCGTCTCGGCCACCTCGGCGGGCAACCCGGTACGTTTCAATAAGATGTGATCGTAGATCTTATTTTTGCTGGTTTCATTGAGGTTCGACCACCCCCTGGTGTTTTCTCCATGCCTGTTGCGGATAAGGCCCAGCATCAATTCGTTGACACGGATGTTGGGAGCCGCTTCCCTCGCCCAGGTTTTGGTAAAGGTAGAAATGCCGCCGTTCGCAGCGCTGTAACCATCATTGAAGAGCAGTTCGGCGGGGCCGCTTCTCCCTACCAGAGCAGCAATAGAGGAAATATTAATAACTGCCGCAGAATCCGCCTTCTGCAAAAGGGGAAGACAGCAGTAGAAAAGCAGCCATTTCGCCTTTAAGGTGGTGTTTACCTCGAGATCCCACTGACCGATATTATGCTCATGGTTGTAGGAGCCATGGACCACCGGCATTCCTCCGCGTTCTATATTATTGACGAGATAGTGCACACTGCCGAACTGCTCATCCACCTTCCTCATCATTTTGCTTATCTCTTCCTCCCTGGTCAGATCGACCGACATGGCCAGAACGGAAGATCCTCGATCACTGAATTCATCGAGCATTTCCTGGGAAGATTCAGGCCAGTCGTGGTAGGGAAGTATGAGATTGGCGCCTTCGTCCGCAAGTTTACGGGCAATGGCTCTTCCTACGGGTCTGGATGCACCGGGTATCAGGGCTGTTTTTCCATACAATCTCATAGTACCTCCGAAATAGTCAAAACCATCAGTGCCTTACTCCTAAAAAACCGCAGCAAGAGATAAAAAAGCGAAAACCTATAAAATGCGTGAATTGGTCCCACATCAAAGGCACTTATCCAGACTTACCCCTGAAAAACAGCCACTCCGCTCTGCTGGGTTCAGCTTAAATATACCCACCCAGAAACTCATTCAGCTCTGCTGAATGAGTTTAACGGCACGAAAAACTTTCTCGGCATATGGTTCCTTTTGTATGGAACATACCGATATCGTGCCATTAAAATGTTGAGAAATAATGTTCTTCCTGGCGGCAATAGGTTCAATATGTTTCTCCAGCGCTCCACCGCTCATCCAGGAGGAGTAATTACGGTGATGTTCTCTCCCTGCGAGCCTCTCAAGAAGCGGAATCAATATCCTACCCCAGAGAAATCCTTGCCATGTGGTCGGTACCCGGCAGTAATCACTAATAATGAGGTGACCTTTGGGCCGAACAAGTTTCCAGGATGTATCGAGCAGGATGTTGCGATCATAATCATTTTTTTCATGGAGGGAGAAGCTTAGAATGACTGCATCAAAACTCTCCGCGGGCAGATCTACGTCCAATGCATTTTTATTGATGAAGGTAATTTCGTGCTGTGCCGCTTCATCAATCATGGCCAGCGATATATCGACACCATACAGATCCATGCCTGGTTCTTTGAGCATCTCCAGCTGCCTGCCGGTACCGCAGCACATATCTATAATTCTCCTGTGACCTTGATAATGGATAAAGGTTCGGATATTTTTACGGATCGAATAAAGCCTTTTCCCAAGTATCCTTTCGTAATAAGGTGCTATTTTGGCGTATTCATCAATCACTTATATTACGAACCTGTGGTTTTGAAATCGGATGAGGAAATATCATATCTCCTGAGAATTTTCTGCAGGGCTGTACGGGACAATCCCGAGAGCTCGGCGCTCTGAGAGACATTGCCCTGCGTTTTCTTCAAAATCGATCTGACATATTCCTGTGTGAAACCATCGAGCATTCGTTCCTTGGCGTTTTTATAATCTATAATATCCTCTGATATGACATTGTCAAACTGTTTACGGTCCGGTAAGTTTGCCATTGTCTCGATATCATTGGAGAGATCTTTCGCGGTTATTGTATCTCCCTCGGCAAACATAATTGTCCTGCGCACAAAATTCTGCAGTTCCCTGACGTTTCCAGGCCAATTTCTTTTCTCCAGAATGTGCAGGGCCGCAGTATCAAAATGTTTCCTCTCAATGTTCAACTCCCGGCAAACCTGAGTGGTGAAGTGGTTTACCAATAATGGAATATCCTCTGTAATTTCCGAGAGGGAGGGAGTGTAAATTGATACAACATTTAACCGATAGAAGAGGTCTTCGCGGAATGTTCTTTTTTCTATCATATCTTCCAGGTCAAGATTGGTCAGGGCGATTACGCGCACATCAATTTCTTCGGTTCTGGTTGCCCCAAGTTGCTTAATTTCGCCTTCCTGCAGAACACGCAGAAGTTTGCTTTGCACGGAAAGCGGGATATCGCCGACCTCGTCCAGACAGATGGTGCCGCCATCTGCTTCCTTGAAAAGCCCGATCTGATCATGACTTGCTCCGGTGAAAGCCCCTTTCTTATGCCCGAAAAGTTCACTTTCCAGGAGATGTTCGGGGATGGCAGGGCAGTTGACGGTAATCATCGGCTTGTCATGGCGCGCACTCAACTGATGAATGGCCCGGGCTGTCAATTCCTTACCGGTTCCGGAGGCACCGCGGACCAGGGTGGTATAATGCGTCCGGGCAACCGTCATGAGTTTATCAAGGAAGTTGAGCATTGCCGCTGATTGGCCGATGAAGCCCTCCATGGCGTTCCGGCTGTTGACCTGCCGTTTTAGAGCAGAATTTTCCTTGAGCAGCTGATTACGTTCAATGGATTTGTGAATGAGGCGGTAAATTACCTCCCTTTCAAAGGGCTTGGTGATAAAATCGTATGCCCCAAGTTTGATGGCTTCCACCGCAGTTTCAATGGAACCGTATCCGGTCATCATGATCACCGTCAATTCGGGAAATTCCCTGCCGATTAATCGCAGCAGCTCAAGCCCGCTCATCCCCGTCATCTTGATATCAAGGAGGAGGATATCGATCTTTTTATTGTGCAGCAGGACCAGCGTTTCCTCGGCGGAAGCCGCCGTCAGAATATCCAGGGTATCAAAACGCTTTTCAAGAATGCGCTTTAAGCCGTTGCGCATATCCTTTTCATCATCCGTTATAAGTAAAGAGTTGTTATCCATGATAATCTCTAAAAAAGGTCATCGAAGTTTTTATGAGTCCATCACATTATTGTTTACCGGCAGGGTAATAATAAACCTGGAAAACTCGCCTGCTTTAGTTTCCACACTGATTTCCCCATTATGATCCTGAACTATGCCGTAACTGACTGATAGCCCAAGACCGGTACCGAAGCCGGGAGTTTTTGTAGTAAAAAACGGATCAAATATTTTTTCGAGGCATTCAGGCGGAATGCCGGTGCCGTCATCCTCTATCACAATTTTTACGACCTCTTCTTCTTTGCTGTAGTGCGTGGCGATATTAATGCTGCCGCCATCCTCTATAGCCTGCGCGCCGTTAATGATAAGGTTGAGAATGACCTGTTTGAGACGGTCATTGTCAAGATTTATATCAGGAACTGTTCGATCGAGCTCAAGATCCAAGGCAATATTTTGCTGCTCCAGCTGGTTCGTGGAAATCGATACAACCTCCCTGATCAGGTTATTGATCGAATAACTGGTTTTAATGCTGCTTCGCTGTCTGGAAAAATTGAGCAGATCGGCAATGATCTTCTGACAGTTGCCGGCATGCTTTTTAATAATCTGAAGGTCGGATGCCGCCTCTTCAGTGAGGGTATTTTCTTCTTCCAGAAGTTCCACATGGCAGAGAATTACGCCAAGAGGATTGTTGATCTCATGGGCCACTCCTGCGGCAAGCTGTCCCAGTGAGACCATTTTTTCCGTCTGTTGGATTTTGTGTTCCAGCTGTTTTTGGCTGGTAATGTCCTTGAGGTAGCAGACCACGCTTTCCGGCTGACAAAGCTCATTGAGTATCGGATAAAAATATATCAGAAATATTTCCCCAGCTTGCGTTGTAACCTGCTTGGAAACTGGATTTTTCGGCAGAATGTTTAATATGTCAGGACACATAGTCAGAGGGCAGTCGACAGTGGAATGTATTTCCCCTATGCCGGTTTCCAGAACTTCCTCCAGACTCAAGCCGTATCTTTGCAAAAAAGCCTGGTTGACTACCTTGATTCTCTGATCACTGCCGACGAGGACAACAGGATCGGTGATACCGTCGAAAACAGACTGAAGCCTCTCTTTGGCCTGAAGAATTTCGTTGGCAAATTTTTCCAGCTTAAGCTGATTCCGGTGAAGTGCCGAAGACATATTTTTTGCTACTTCTGTTAGTTCACTGATCTCGTCGACTGAGTCGGATGAGGGCAGAGAAAAGGCCGTATTGTCATCCTTAAGATTAGATCTGAATATATTCAGCATGTTTGAGAGATTCTGCACAATCACGCGATTAAAGAACAGACTGATAACGATAAAAAGAATAACGATTGAAGGAACAACTCCAATAAAAACGGAAAAGGCAATTTCCTTAATCCTGTTGAGATTGATATCGACGGGGACGGTAACACTGATAACACCGTAAATATTCCCAGGAGCTCTGTTGAAACCACGTTTATCGCCGTATTGAGAAATTACTTCCTGAGGCGCGAGAGCTGGATCGCCATGGCAGCGGGTGCATGATTCCTCAGTATATACAGGCTGAAAACGCATAAAATGCTTTTCGTCGTCTTTTTTCACTATACCGTGCCACTCTTCAACGCCGGGGTTGTCGGAAAAATAATGAATCATTTCCCGTTCCAGCTGATTCGCCTCATAATCCGGATTCCTGGCGTTAATGGCAACTCTGCGATAGTAGAAGTTTTCAAGAGAGGAGCTGAATCGCTCCATGACATTCCTGCTGATATAGGAAGAGGACATGGCTTCAAGAACGAATTCATCCTCACCGAGAAGAGAATACATTTTGGGGCGGAGCACTTCCCGGACATAGCTCCGATTTGCGTCCATGGTGGTCATTACCAGGCCGGATTTCTCGTAAATTTCTTCCTGCAGTGCCCTTTGCTGATAAAAGTATATGAGTCCGGAGGCAACAGCGGCAAAAAACAGAAGGATGGCGGCAAGACCCAGGAGAAATCGGGATTGCAGGGTCATGGATTTCTTGATATTTGATTGAGGCATAATAATAAAGGCCTGAAAAGCAGGTAGATATCTATTTCTTAGAATATATGCAGGAAAAACTTATTTTGTTACCGTGATAATATCTCCAAAAAAATGTCACGGATGTCAGATGGCAAGTTCAGGTGCAGTTGATCGAGCTTCCTTGAAGTCGGTCCATGCCCCTACTGGTGCTTATTCCGACGCCACCTTTTAATTAGTGAATCTTAGCTCGATAGAGTTTAACAGAAATTACAGAGAAAGCATCAAAGATAGAGCATACACGGTGACGAATATGCGGAAGGTTGCAGTGTGGTTGATAAGTTGCGGGCTGGGAGGCGCAGGAATATTTTGTAAAAGCTCTTTGGATCCTTAACTGCTGGATTACCGCGTGCTGCAGCCGCTATTCCCTGAAGAAAAAGTACCCCGCAATTATAAGCACAATGACAATAACTTCCAGCACCGTAAGCCGAATAAGCATGAGGCAGATTTTTCGCTGTGACGGATTCATTGTCAAAATTATGCGGTTCATCAGAAAGCGAAAAAACAGGGTGTTGATGGTGCGTTTATGATATAGGCGCAGGTATTGCTTTATGCTGCGCAGCCACATAATGACGAAATATTCGACAGTCTCATCAATTTGTTCGGTGCGGTAGGTGACGCAGGCTTTAAAGGTGTCGCCGTCCGGGCTGATGCGGATTGACGTTATGTCTCCGTTTTCAAGAGTAAGTGATATGTCCTGAGGGGAGATATGCTGCAGCGAACCTTTGAGCGAAAATTCTTTGTCGGTTGCATGATCAACAATCTCAGCCGAAAAACCATCCTGATCGGTGATCAGTTTCTTGAAGTTCCAGTGCGGATTGAGCCGCAGCATGTTTTCACTGTTGAGACGGGCCGAGATGTCCAGCGGTTTGCCGTTTTGCCGGACGGGCAGGTTGAAATCATACTCTTTCAGTATCATTTAGCGATGACCATCAGCGGACAGGGGAGAAGTGGATGAAGCACATCATTGGATACAGTAGCCGCCAGACCCTTGTGCATAGTCACGGAAAGAAGACGCATCGGCTTTTTATTGATGCCGCCGAGCACGACAAGATCGCAGTGAAGTTTTGCCGCCACTTCGGCAATCGTCTCTTCGATGCCGCCGACCACTTTCATAAATCGTGCGGCCTGGCTTGTAGGGTAGATTTTCCTGATCCGGTGCCAGTCTTCATCAATTTCCCGGCCAAGCTGCTCCTGAACGTAGTCTTTGAAGACGGTTCTGGTAGTTGAGGTGTTGAGCCAGTCATCGCTGGACATGGTACTCCAGTCTTTATCAATGATAGTGAGAAGGGTGATCTCGGCATCGGGGAAGGAAGGGATTAATTTTTCGAAGACATATTTTTCCGCTTTCTGAGCTCCTTCACTGCCGTGACTGCAAAGTAATATTGATGTAAACATTTGTTTTCAATATAATAAGTCTGCCCGGACTTAAAAGACCCGGACAGACTGATAAAAGTTATCGAAAGGCCGCATACATTAAAATCAAAGACAATATACGGCCTCAGTTGATATTAGACAAGCCACTTAGTGAAAAGCAGCACACCAAAGGTTGTGATCAGACACAATACCAGAGCAGTTAGATCTTCAGCACGTTCACTGCTGAAGACCGATAATGCCCTTTCCTCCAGTTCATCTACATTCTCGTTATTGTCGTTGTTGTTCAAATTATCTTTTGTCATATTATTTTCCTCCTATCAATGTAAAACAACATCCTTGACGAGCCAAAGGACGACAAAGAATGAGAGAACGGCTTTAAGCACACCGGAAATACCGCCGATGACAAGAGGCCATCCGCCTGCCTGAAAAATCGCCTTTTTGGTGATCTGCATACCCAGGCCGATAAGTCCGAAAGCAAAGAACCAGATCATAAAGTCCGTCAATACCGTGACGGTTTTCGAAGTTTTATGTACCTGTTTTACAGCATGTTTCAAGGTACCGACTACTTCTTTGGGAAGTTCGATCTGCTTGGCTTTTACTGCAGAGAGTATGCTCTCAAGTTCTGTCATACGCTGCCGTCCGGTAGTCTGGAAGGCTGACTTATTGTCTCGTTGTTCAAAATCCCCGGCAATCTGACGCTGTTTGTGAAGATCTTCAACAGCTTCCATCTGCGCTGGTGTGAGGTTGGTAAAGACTCCTTCCTCGAGAGCGCTATCCAGAGCATTCCACTCTTCTGATGTGACCTGGGATCTGTCACTATAACTCACATCGATAAATTTTCCTTTGTAATGCTGCGGCGGAGAGAACAACCCGGCCGAAGAAAGCCCGAAAAGTAACAGAAATCCGAGAATAAAGATGGGGAATTTATCGATAACAACTGATTTGAAGCTGAGTTTCTGACCACTGTCCTTGCCGAACCAGGTCGCCAGAACCAATACGATTATGGGAAGGAAAAGTACCCTGGTTATATTGAAAATTTCAGCGACTTTAAGGGTTTTGATATCAACAGCGTTAAATGCCAGAGCAGCCGCGGCTACCTGTGCGGAGTTGAGAATACCTGTTCCCGCCCAGGCACCAAACTGGACCGGATTCATTCCTGCAAGTTTACCGACCGTCGGAAAGATAAACATGCAGATTATCCCAAAAGAGAGGATTGTACCGATGGTATATGCCATCTCTTCGCTCTTTGCCTTTACTACAGGTGCTACGGCAACCGTTGCCGAAACACCGCAGACCCCCATGCCGGCAGAAAGTACGCCGGTCATGGTCTTGGGCTGTTTAAAAACCTTGCCGAGCCAGAGGACCACGAAAACGGTGCCGAGAACAAAAATGCCGATCAGCCATACCGAGTAGACACCCAGTTTTGCCAGTTCGGCAAAGCTGTACCGTGCTCCCAGCATAATTACACCCATTTTCAGGACGAAGCGGGCGCATTTTACACCTGGTGCTGCGAAACGGGGTATTCCCATGGTGTTGGTGACAATAACACCCACCAGCAGACCCAGAATGACGTAATTGAGATTGAGCACCTTGTAGATCTTGAAACCAAGAACAGGTTCAAGCGAAGAACTCATAATTTTAACCGCGGGCTCGGCGTACCAGCGAATAAACATCGCCAGCACCAACAGCAGGATTACTCCGCCAAGCGGTTGCAGAAAAAACCTGTCCAACAGCGTTTTGCCGGGGGTGCGTACGCTGTTGATTACCGCCCCGGTTATACCGATTGCGGCAATGATAAGACTCATGGAAACTTGCAAATCCATGGTCTTGTGAGTGCTCAAAGACTGCATGAGGGGCAGCAAAGCACCGCTCATGGTAATGAGACCGTAGATGAGCAGCAAACCACTCATAATATAGACCGGCTTGTTATTATAACCGGACATATTTTCCTTTGCCTGTAACATTCAATTTCCTCCTTCAAATAAAAAAAAAAGTAACAGAGATGGAGTGATGACGAACTCCAACGCAAATAGTACTACACTGCATTAGCAAAGGATGTGCCGGAAACTGTTTTTAAAAGAGATTGAAATATATATTTAAATATCAGTATGATGACTTGTTGTGCGGTCGGTGAAATCATCGATGAATGGTGTAATGACCCTGAAAAGTGATGACTCGAGGTGTCACTGTATCTTGGAGTTTGCAGTGCGTTCTGTTAACTGTCAGCAAAAAAGAGCCGACGCCGTATTAATTATCTTCCTTTTCGGTAAACAGGGATTGATAATATCTTGAGAAAATCATCAAGGTTGCTGAGATGGACTCTGGAAAAGTTGCGCGTTGCTCTAAGATAGCCTTCGACAATAAAGATAGTATCTCGAAGGTTTCCACAACCTGCAACGCGGGAGATCGAACTTCCTCGAAGTCGGTCTATGTCTGTACGGGTATTTATCGCGACCTCCTCAAGATTGAAAAAATTGTCTTCGTATATACACTATTTCAAAGCCGTGTCGTTCCGGAGCCGTCATCAAGACATCCGATCCCGGACCTAATGGCAAAAAAAATTTACAGGATCTACAACGCCGGCGGCATGTGTCCGCTTTCATTGTTAATCAGCTTAAGAAAAGGTAAAAAATGATTAAAAAGAATTCATTTAACAGGTTAGCTGCGGTTTTCCTGATATTTCTGGGATTTTTTGGAACAGGTGTAACCCTTTTTGTACCTGTCGGTTTGGGCCAAGACCCGAAACTTGAATGTTTCTCGCGGCTCTGGCCCCATGAAAAAAGTGATCTGGCCCCCGACCCAGCGGTCCATCACGGAAAGCTGGACAATGGTTTCCGCTACATCCTTATGAATAACGACACACCCAGGGATCGTGTCGCCATTCATTTTTTCATTGGCGCCGGATCAATTCATGAAGATGACGATGAGAAGGGTTACGCTCATTTTCTCGAACATATGCTTTTCAATGGTACCAAACATTTTTCACCTGGTGAACTCGTTGAATACTTTCAGTCACTAGGCATGGCATTCGGCGCAGATACCAACGCCTCCACAGGATATGATCGCACTATTTATACAATAGTGCTGCCCAAAGGCGAAAAGGTGGAACTGGAAAAAGGTTTTCTCGTTATCTCCGATTACGCCAGGGAGGCTCTCCTTCTTGAGCCCGAGGTGGAGGATGAACGTGGAATTATACTGGCTGAAAAATTAGCCAGGGATTCGGTTTCCTATAGAATGAATGTCGCCAGTAGAAAAAATGCTTTGCAGGGGACTCTTCTTGCCGAGAGAGAACCCATCGGTGAGGTCGAAACTATCAAGGCCGCCACAGGTGAGGCTCTCCGAAGTTTTTATGACAAGTGGTATAGACCCGAGAACATGACCCTTGTGGTGGTGGGGGACATCGACAAAAAAGAGGTGGAAGAACTTATAACGGACAGATTTACCTCTATCGAGGAAGAAGGAGCGCCTCCGAAATGTCCGGATTTTGGGGAGCTTGAGAAGAGAGGACTCTATTCTTTTTATTACTTTGAGCCCGATGCCGGCAATGTTCAAATGTCTATAGAATCCTATTGGGACAAGGAAAAAGAGAGTGATTCTTATGAATACCAGATCCAATCACTCAAAGAATATATCTCCACAATGATTGTGCAGCGGCGCCTGGAGAAGATCGCCGAGAGCGAAACAGGATTGTTTTCGCGCCCCCGGGCATATTCCGGAAATTTACTTGACAGGGTCGGCTATTCCGGGCTTTCGGCCGTTACCTCCCGGGAGCGCTGGCAGGAAAGCCTGCGGACATTGGAAAATGTACTGCGCCAGGCTCTTGTGTACGGAATCACCGAAGGAGAACTCGCTACTGCTAAACGGGAACTGGTTTCCTATTTTGACTCTCAGGCACAAAAAGTTCAGGGACGCAAGTCGAGGACTATTGCCCAGCAGATAACCTGGAATTTGAACAACAACAGAGTATTTCAATCTCCTGAACAGGAACGGGAAATATATGTTCCTGCTATAGAAGCCTTTAATGTTACGGATATTAATTCGGCATTCAGGGGGTTGATGGACCGTCGGGAAAAAAGGATAGAAGTCATGGGGGATGTCCTGATCGAATCTGAAAATCCGGAGCAGTATATCCTTGGTATTTATAAGGATGCCGAGGCGCATGAAGTCGCCCAATATGTCGAACCCCAGGCAGAAGTATTTCCCTATGCGGCTCTCGAAATGGAACCTGTGGAGCCGTGGCAAAAGCGGATCTATAGCGAGATAGATGCGGAATCGTACCTCTATGAAAATGGTGTGGTTCTCAACTTGAAGAAGACCGATTTCAAGGAAAATGAGTTTGAAATGCGACTCGAATTCGGCCCAGGTCAGCAGGATGAACCTCAACCGGGCTTAGCGATGGTCGCTAAATCGGTGATAGCGAGGTCCGGCAGCGGCAAGCTGACGGAATCCGCCATAGAAAATGCACTTGCCGGCAGCTCCATCGAGTATAACTTCGATATAGAAACGACCCAGTTTGTCTTCTCGGCAAAATCCCTCTCCGAAGAGGCGGAACTTCTTATGGGAACACTGCATACGCTCTTTAAGGATCCAGGGTTGAGGGAGGAGGCCTACCGCAATACCATGGTGCTTTACAGGCAGGCGTATGATTCGATGGCCAAGGATATACGGGGGGCTGAAGAGCTCCGGATCAGGCCGTTTTTCGCTGGTGGCAATACTTTATTCGGCATGCCTTCCTGGGAGGAGGTATCAAAGGTCGAGCTGCCTCAGATTGAAAAGTGGATTATGCCTATTTTTGATAAATCCACTCCGCGGATCTCCGTAGTTGGCGATTTTGATAAAGAAGAAATTCTAAACCTTGTCAACAGGTACTTCGGAACATTACCCAAGGGCAAACATTATCGGCCTGCGGAAGAAAAGATAGATTTTCCCGAAGGAGAAAATCTAGAAATCAAGGTGCCTTCACAGCTGGATAATTCCCTGGTTGTTTTTGGTTGGGAAACCGTAGGCTTCGAAGATGTGAGTGTTGTCCGTCGCCTGGGCATGCTGTCCTCTATTTTCGAGGATAGAATACGTCTGGCCATTCGTGAGAAACTCGGAGTGGCATATTCACCGGCAGTATACAATTATTCAAGCAGGTATTTCACCGATTACGGCGTTATGTATGCGCGATTAGTTGTAGATGAGGCAAACATCGAAGCTGTAAAGAAAGCGGTACTGGAGATCAGCAATGAACTTCAGCAAAACGGAGTGCAGGAGGAGGAACTGGTGCGAGCCCGCAATCCTTTGATGACTATGTTGAGAGACAGGATCCGGACCAACGGCTACTGGCTCGATACCGTGCTTTCCCAATCTTTTTTCTATCCGGAACAGCTGCAGTGGCCGACAACGATAATAGAAGACAATGCGTCTATTACCGTGGAAGAGATGACAGCTTATGCCGAAAAATATCTTAAGCCGGAAAGATTTGCAATTGCAGTAGCCAGGCCGGAAGTTCCAGCGGAGTAAAGAGACAAAAAAAGCCCAGGTTTCGGAAAACGCAGCCTGGGCTTTTATCTTATGGTGCCAGGGTGAGAACCGGGTCGGCGCCTCCTGAAACCAGAAAGCGGGCCAGATTGGCTGTTTCGGTGGTAATATGCAGACAACCGCACATGCGCGTATGCCCTTCAGGTATTTCCCGGGAAAAACGCTTTATAAGGACCTGCAGCACAAACCTGCTACTACACCAGCAGTCATGTAGGATCACTTCAGCATACTTTCTTGTCCAGTGATTAGCAATCTTCTGCTCCCGGTGTCTTTTCCAGAGCAGGAATCGCTTCTCCTACCAGCCGCCGAATTTCAGTTTATAGGCCTCGACAATGATATCGGCGGCCCAGGTTGCTCGTGAGAAAGAATCACGATTGATTATCAGGTCGAATTCCGTCGGCGGGGCAGAGGTTTTCCTGAAATTAGCCTTGAAGAAATCTGTCTGCACCCTATCTTCGGCTGCAATTTTTTTCTCCGCAGAACCGCTGCTGATCTCTAAGAGTTCTGCAGTCCGTCGAATGCGTTGTTTCCTTGAGCTGATGATCCGGATAGCAAGAACCCTTTCCCGAGGCAGGATCAGGTGTGTTCCCCGGCCGATGAAAATTGTCGGACCGTCATCGGCCAGGGTGTAGACCGTGGAAATGAGATGACGCAGGTATTCATCCATCGAGAAGGATCTCGCCAAAGGCCAGCGCTCCGATATTGCTCATGACACCGGGATGTCGTTCGTCGAAATTCTCTACCGTGGATTGCCGTAATTCCGCATTCCCTGCAATATACTCTATGATTTCTCTGTCGATGAACTGGAGGCCGGTTTTTTCGCCCACCAATTCGGCGCATTTCACCACTATCGCCCCTCGTCTGCTCTCCTATTAGCTTACGCAACAAGTATGCCAGGGAAATCAGGAAAGACAAAGGCGCCGGCGGGCATCCGGCGGGGGTTCTTGCGCAATATACATCCCGAGGAACTCGCTTCAGCACATTAGCCGTTTGCTCAATCAGCAGAAATAGAGATAGGCAACAGCAGAAAGGCAGAGCAGGAGACCGGGGAGCCAGAACGTTTGCCGGGAATATTCCTGCGTCCCCTGCAGACGCATAATGATGCGTTTTGTGGCATAGAGCGAGGCTAAAAGTCCGCCGCTGATAGTGATCAGCTGTAAGATGGTGGTTGCATCGTGACTGATGATGCGGGCGTGGTGATAGGTACCGCTCATCCCCATGAGGTACCTGCCATTCTCAGCCAGCAGGCCCAGTCCGGCGACAAAGATTTCCAGGTGGGCGGCCATGAAGGCTCCGAGAACCAGCGGGATCATACCATATCCCAGGATGGACGCAGTGGTCTTGGTGGTATTAGCGGTGACATGTGCCATGATCCGCGACAAAAAGGCATAGCCGCCGAGATATATGAGGATACAGGCGAAAAAAAAGATTGTGGCTGCAAGGGCGGGACTGTCGGGGAGTGCCAGCCATCCTGTTATAGCATCAGGAGAGTTGTGGTGGATGGTGAAGGGGAAAAATATCGCCGCCAGACTCACCACCAGAACACTGTCTTCCAGGCGCGGTGACTGCTGATTCCAAAGCTCCTGGGGGGCAAGGCGGAGGTTGAGGTGGATAGAATCGAGCCGGCAGTTTTTTATGCATTGGCCGCAGAGGATGCAATCCCGGTTGTTATCCACCAGAAAGGGATGGCGGAACATCGGGCATCCTGCGTTGTCGTCGCCGCCGGTATAGCAGAGGTGATCGGTGCAGCGATTCATGCACACATGGGTGTTTGACCGGAGTTCGAGGATCGAGGGCATGGAAAACAGGGCGTTGATCGCCCCCAACGGGCAGAGATAGCGGCACCAGACCCTCCGTTTGTACAACATGCTGCAGCACAATGCCCCAAGGGTGATGACAAAAATGATACCGGCGGTGAGCCGGGGCGACTGATAGGCGTCCCAGGCGATTTCGATCCAGAATAGAAGGATGCAGAGAATAGTCATGATCCAGCCGGAGGCGTACTTAATCAATTGAGGGGTGGGGCGTTGCGGTTTGAGCACGTGCTGTGCCAGCCAGCCGGGAAAGGACAGTCCGCAGGCACTGCACCAGGTTCGGGCAAAAAAGAAGAAACCGAAAATGAGAAGAGGCCAGCCAACTACCCAACTCAGGGTCAGACCGATATTTTTCTCACCACTCTCCGGGCCGAAGAACAGGGTCATCAGCACTACGAGAAAGAATATGCCCACTATTGCCCTGGGCAATGCCGGAAAATACCGGCTGGTGATAAACCGTCGAATATGGAGCAGGCGCAGCAGATTGAATTCCCACTTGCCTTCCGACCGCGGTACTCCCAGGAGCATCCGGTCGGTCAGTGGCTCATTGTTCCTGTCGAGAATCACGGCTCGCTGGATGACACTGGACATTTCGGTAAGATTGCCCGGCCAGTCGTAATTCATGAACATTCCCAGGGTGCGGTCGTCGACCTGGGTGATGTGCCTGCCGTATTGACGATTGTAACGTTTAAGATAATAGTGGACCAGCCGGGGGATATCGCGACGGTGCATGCGCAGGGGGGCCGCTTGGAAATGCTGTTTCGCCACCAGGGTAAAGAGGCCGGGGAGCAGCCGGTTCGAACCCTCCTGACGGCGGTGAGCATCGGTACAAATCAGGATAATCCTGGAGCGCAGTGCCATTAAGGCTTCCCCGCCGATCCTGGTAAAGGTCTTTTTTCTCAGGGTGGCCGCCAGCTGCCGTTGAAAATCGGGTTCAAGGTTTTCGGCATTATAGATAACCACCGTCCCCCCTTGCAATCGCTCGAAAATTCCCAGCTGAGCTATCTGGGTGAATGCCGGACTATCGTGTTCATACCCATACAGTTCTCCTTCGAGCTTCATCGGATCGATGTCACGGATATCCATCTCGATATAAGGACCGGCTTTGCAGGCGCTGGCGCGGTGAATTTCATGGGCAATCATTCTTCGCCCGGTTCCAGTTTCTCCTGTCAGCAGCACCGGTTCAAGGTTGTCGCCAAAGCGCCTGACAGCATTCACTATCTGGCGCGACAGGGTTGATTCAGGTAGGCGGAGCCGATGTTCATTGACGGTGCCTTTTCGTCCATCCGGTTCGGACGGGGAGGGGGCGAAAAAGGTCGGATCAAGGTTGTGACCGAACCCCATTGGGCTCTTGCGGAGTGAGACCGCCAAGCCGGCGTGATCACGGAAGGAGAGACGCAGACGATGGGCAAGGGAGCCACAAAGCTGCTGTCCGATGGCGGTATTGGTCAGAAACAACGAATGGAAGACTTCCTTGTCAAAATATGCGAGGCTTAGATCGGTTAAAGCTCTGGCGTTGACGGAGTGGTGGCGGCTGTGGGTCAGCAGGGAGGTCTCGCCGAAATGACCACCCGTCCCGATACGGCCGACTATCAATGGCTCACCGTTTTCCAGATCCACGGTCAGTTCGGCTTCACCGCCGATGACCATATAAAATCCTTCGGCGTTTTCGCCTTGACGAAAGACATACCGGCCCTGATCGATGGCGAGGTGGCGGGCGGAGTCGAGTATCGGCTGCAATGCCCTTTCATCTATGCCCTTGAAAAGGGAGGAATGGGAAAGACATTGCCGGATCACGTCCTGTTCGAGCATTGGTTTTGTCATGGCTGATCAAAAAGGTAGTATTCATTCCAGCTCACCTGTGTTCCCAGCTATCAATTATCCTAACCCAGCTAGGCTGGATAAGAAATTTAAACAGATTATTTTCCTGCGAAAAGACAAGAGAACAATATGCAAGTGACTAAGCATGAATCATGCCAGGCATAGCTTCGAGTCCGCAAATAGACAGGAATGTCGGTTCTAAACCACCATCGAAAAAAAGATTCAGGCATTCTCCTGTTACCACCATATCAGGTACTTCCTGGAAATCGATAGTTCGCTTCTCAATTCAGGTTATCGCTTAGCAGTTGTACAGGTTGTTCTTTGATTCGTTGTGGGACAGTAAAGCGTAGAACGAGCCAGCCGATCAAACCGGCAATCAGCGAGGAGCTTAAAACACCCAGTTTAGCCAAAGCGAGAAGTTCTTCCGAGGAAAAGGCCAGGGTGGCGATGAAAATGGACATGGTAAAGCCAATCCCTCCCAGCCAGGCGGCTCCATAAATATGTTGCCATTCCACATCTGACGGTTTGGATGCCAGGCCAGAGCCGATCATGACCCAGGCGGTGAGAAAAATACCTGCCTGTTTGCCGAGGAGGAGTCCGGCTCCGATGCCGAACACCACCGGATGCATCAAGCTTGACAGTTCGATGCCGGAAAGGTCGACACCGGCGTTGGTCAGGGCAAAGAGCGGTATAATGATGTAGGACACCCAGGGATGAAGAGTATGCTGGAAGTACTGGAGAGGAGTTTCTACCTTACAGCAGGCGGATTTCAGTCCCACCAGGACAGCATACTGTTCCCTGTTACCGAGGGAGTTGCTGGCCCCGTCGACAGAGCACATCCCAAATCGCTGCAGCAGGTGTTTCCCTTTGGTGAGAAACTCGTCGGGTCTCGTATGTGAGCGGGAAGGTATGGCCATGGCGGCCAAGACTCCGGCGAAGGTGGAATGTATGCCGGACTTGAGAAAAGCTGCCCACATGAGGGAACCAACAATTGCATAGACCAGTGGGTGCCGGAAGGAGAGCAGGTTGGCGCCCCACATCATCAGCCAGAACCCTAGACCTGCAGCCAGCCAAATGGCAGAAAACCCGTGGGAGTAGAAAAGGGCGATGACCAGGATGGCGCCTATGTCGTCAGCGATGGCCGTGGCGGTGAGAAAAACCTTTATCCAGGCGGGTACCCGATCCCCTAACAGGGTCAAAACGGCCAGGGCAAAGGCGATGTCAGTGGCCATGGGAATACCCCAGCCGTGCACAGATTCAGTCCCAGCATTGAAAATCCAGAAAATCCCGGCCGGTAACAGCATGCCCCCGAAAGCAGAGGCGATAGGGAGAATGGCCTGTCCCGGTTTGGAAAGGGCACCCACCAATACCTCCCGCTTGATCTCAAGACCGACAACAAAGAAAAAAATCGCCATTATGCCATCGTTAATCCAGAGAATGATAGGCTGTGCCAGAGAAATGTCACCAAGATGCAGGGAAAAAACTGTCTGACGTAGCGCAAAGTAGCTCTGCGCCCAGGGGGAGTTGGCCCAGCATAGGGCGATCAACGTACAGGCAAGCAACAGTATGCCGCTGTTCGATTCAAGGCGGAAAAACCTGGAGAAGGGTTCCAATGTGATAGATATCGATTCTTTCCGCTCCTCTTTGCGTGCGGGAGCATCTCCTTGCATTATAACTCTCTGCCTCATTATGAAAACCTGTTAGTGTAGTTTTATGCCTGGGCGATTATCCGCTTGAAGAGTTCGCAACCGCTTTGCTTGTTGCAGTTATTTATCTTTCCGCAAGTTTCTTTTTAAGCATGGATTGTGCCAGAGCAACACTTTTGTGAGGAAATGGTGCTAATGGGTTTTGTCGATAGAAATGTGCTTCTTTCGACAAACGTGGAGAAGTATCGTTTCACCCAGTTGTGTGGATTTAAGACAATAATAATAACTTGTTAATTTATATTTTTCCGAGTCGATGATTAAGATTGTGGTGAGCGATCTTCAGTAAACGTTGCAGAGAGTTTGATAATTATGCGCCGGATGAACGCATTCTTTTAAAACTGCGGTGTCAATGATTTTTACACTAGTTGAGAAATCCGTCGGTTGTTTCGATATAGAAAGAGGCTGGTGGTCAATTATCTTTGAACACCTCTGGATAGAGCCTCTTTGCACATTTAGGGCAGAGGCCATGACTGAATGTTACTTCGGCACGATTTTCGATATACTCTTCAAGCTTTTCCCAGTATCCCTGGTCGTCGCGGATATCCTTACAGGAGGCACAAATTGGAAGCAAACCGTGTAGAGTCCTGACGTTTTCCAAGGCTTTCTGAAGTTCATGAATAAGACTCTCCTTTTCCCTCTCCAGTTTTTTCCTTCGGTTTATGTTGCGGACCACTTGAATACCTGCGATGATTTCCCCGTCGGCATCCTTCAGTGGAGAAGTAGTGATCTCGAAATATGATGGGCCATTTTTACCCGGGAAAATCATTTCCGGTGTGTGGATTCTTCCTTCCTGAAAAGAGCTCAACACCGGGCATGACCCGCATGGAACATCAACATGCTGATATGCTTGATAACAGAGCTCTCCTTGATGAGCGCCAAAATATGAAATATGGGTGGTATTCTGGTAGATGATTCTGAGATCACGATCCTGGATGCTGACGCCGTCACCAATTGCGGCAATGATTGATTCCGTTTTGGCCTTTTCCTCTTCGGCTTTGACCATCGCAGCTTTCATCGCCTCTTCTGATTGGCGAATAGATCGGAAAAGGGGTGCAATCAAGGCCAAACCGACAAACATGGAAACAGAGATACTTAACCCCATTATATCATACAAATTCGAGTACCCGGTCGCCGGCATGGAAAGTTCATGCCACCAGTGTAGCACTCTTCGAAAGAGCTGGATAATGATAGAAGCAGTGACGAAAAGCCAGGCAATTTTATGGCCTGTGATCGTAATCAGGCGAACCGCGATCACAGCCGCACCGAAATGAAAAATGATGGCAAGACCGACAATCAGGAGAGTAATAGACAAATTTCCTCCTCTCGTGGAAAAGAATTTTTTTCTACATTGCTGTAATGATATTTAAATGTCAACAACTTTGCCGGAATTGTGACAGTTTGTCTCCCGAACAATTTATGAAATGGTTATTTTAAGATACATGTATTGGTACTTACGGTAACAGTTAGTAAAAAAGCTTTGTAACCCTTCCTTAGAGCCTGGCGGGATCATGTACTGCGTTATAAAAATCTAGCGTTAGATACTACAGCTTCGCCCGAGACGCCTCGCCCATTAACCTGCCTCACTCGTGAAATATTCGAGATTGCTTTGTGTCAGGATGATTTACAGTATGTAAAGATTTTTTTGCTTTCAAGGAGAAGACACATTTCCAGGCGCTTGGACAATATCTGGAATATGCCGGAATTGCAGTATCGGAAGAACGAACTAAAGTGGTCATCGGGAATGCTTTCTGCAGTAAATGCTTTCAAATTAGAACAACGCTGTTTGATACTCAGTAAAAACCAATTCTATTTAATTATTGAAATGGAGTTAACAGGAGCAGATTTATGAGCATTTACAATCTTGACAGACTGTTTCACCCGTCTTCCGTTGCTGTTATCGGTGCCAGTGATCAACCTGGACGAATAGGCATGGCCTTAATGAAGAATCTTATCGAGGGCGGCTATAAGGGGAATCTCTTTCCGGTAAATCCGAAATATCAGCAAATTATGGGTCGAGCAGTGATACCAGCCATCGATAACCTGCGTGAGCCTGTGGATCTTGCTCTCATAGCGGTGCCGATAGAGCAGGTTCCTCTGATCATTGCGCAGTGTAGTGCGGCTATGGTGAAAACTGTGATTGTGATTTCCGCGGGCGGAAAAGAGACCGGAGAGTCGGGCGCATCCCTTGAGAAAAAGATCGCAGCGGCAGCCTCTTCCGCAAGAATACGTGTTATCGGCCCTAATTGCCTGGGAGTGATGGTTCCCCATTGCGATCTCAACGCCAGCTTCGCTGCCGGCATGCCTCTAAAGGGAAATCTGGCTTTTGTGTCTCAAAGCGGCGCTGTCTGTACGGCTATTCTTGATTTTTCCTTCAAGGAAGGAATCGGTTTCAGTCATTTCGTCAGCATTGGTTCGATGGTCGATGTGGATTTCGGCGATATGATAGATTTTCTCGGCAGAGAGCCATCGGTGAAGAGCATACTGCTCTATGTCGAGCAATTGACCAATATCCGCAAGTTCATGAGTGCAGCCCGGGCAATTTCGAGAGTCAAACCTATTTTTGTGCTCAAGGCAGGCAGCAGCAAGGCAGGGGCGTTGGCGGCGGCCTCGCACACCGGTGCTCTGGCTGGTGAGGATGCTATTTATGATGCGGCCTTCAAGCGCGCAGGCGTGGTGCGGGTCCGTACCATCGAAGAATTGTTTGACTGTGCTGAGCTGATGGCCAAATATCCAAAACCATCAGGCCCGGGAATGGCGATAGTTACTAATGGTGGAGGACCTGGAGTCATGGCTGTTGATGCCATCGCCAAATACGGCCTTGAGCCCTCTGAATTGAGTAGCACAACAATTGAAGCCTGCAGCCAAATTCTTTCCTGTCACTGGAGTAAGCGTAATCCCGTCGATCTTCTGGGGGATGCATCAGCAGAAACATATGGTCGGATCGTTGATATTCTGCTGAGAGACAGGAATGTTCACGGCCTCATGGTTATTCTGGCACCACAGGCGATAACCAAACCACTGGCGGTGGCAAACCAACTAATTGCTTCGATTAAAGGAGGATCTCTACCGGTTTTCGCTGTCTGGATGGGCGGGAGGGATGTGGAATCCGCCGTGCAGGTGCTCAATGACGCAGGGGTGGCGACCTACAGTACACCGGAGCGAGCGGTCAACGCCTTCAGCTATATGGTGCAGCATTCCCGCAATGTGCAAATGCTCAGGGAGATTCCTTCGCGGTTCGAACAGCCTTTTGAGTGCCACCTCCAAGAGGTACGCAAAATTGTACAGACCACCGATTTGTCTACGGAGGGATTTTTGGAAGAAGCAAAGGCAAGAGATATTTTAGAGGCGTACAACATTCCCTTTAATACGATTATCAGCGCGGATTCTGCGGAGTCGGCAGTTACAGCGGCACAAAAGATCGGCTGGCCGGTGGTGCTTAAAATACTCTCACCGGACATACCGCATAAAACAGATGTCAAAGGGGTGCAGTTAAATATTCACGATGAAGAACAGGCTCGCTCCGCCTATCATGCAATGCTTACTTCTGCCGGGAAATATGCTCCGCATGCTCGACTCGAAGGGGTCTCGGTTCAGCGATATATCGAGAACCCGGATCTTGAGCTTCTTATCGGAGCAAAGCGTGATGAGGCTTTCGGTCCTGTGGTGGTCTTTGGCACGGGCGGCATCTTTACCGAGGTAATTTGTGACCGGGCTCTGGCCCTGCCCCCTCTGAATCGTCGTTTAATAAAACGACTTATTGAAGAGACCAAAGTAGCCAGGCTGCTGAGAGGCTACAGAAATCTCATGCCGGTTGATATGGAAGCTCTGGAAATAATAATCCAAAGTATTGCACAGCTGGTGGTAGATATACCCGAAGTTGCCGAACTGGATATTAATCCCGTGATAGTGAAAGATGGAAAATTGCTGGCTCTGGATGCCAGAATCCGTCTGCAGCCATCGCTGAAACCTGCGCCCATGCATCTGGTGATCAGTCCCTATCCGGCACAATATGAATTATGGACCACTACCAGAAGCGGGCTGCATCTGCTAATCCGTCCGATCCGGCCAGAGGATGCCGATCTCTTTCAAATCCTCTTTCAAACCCTTTCACCCACCAGCGTCTATTTTCGATTTTTTTCCTCCATTAAGGAACTGTCTCCGGAGATGCTGGCGACACTGACCCAAATAGACTACGACCGCCATATAGCCCTGGTCGCCATTGATACCTCCGCTTCTCCTGAAAAGATGCTGGGAGTGGCGAGGATTATCGCCGATCCGGATATTTCCAATGCTGAATTTTCGGTTATTGTCGGGGATCCCTGGCAGGGACAGGGGATCGGAGCGCAACTCCTGCTCAATCTGATCGATATCGCGCGGCAGTATGGAATTCAAACTATATGGGGAACGGTCTTGAGAGAGAACCGTCAAATGTTGAATCTGGGGAAACGATGTAATTTTCAGATAAAGAATAATCTCGAAGAGGGTACGTGCGAACTCAGCATAAATCTCAGCAAGGCTTTACCGATCAGTGAAATGGGAGAATATGCCGAAAATTCTGTTTTCAGATAATCATAGGGAGCGGCGGATTTCGTCATCTTCAGAAATCCGCCGGCCTTTCTACAGTGAGGCAATTACGTTCTTCGAAAGGACTGTGAACGTTTCCGAATACTTATAACAGGTACCGGGGAATGTCTGAAAATTTTCTCTGCAATTGATCCGAAAAAAGTTCGTGTCAGATTACTTTTACCTTTATTGGCCATAACAACGAGGTCGATGTTTTCATTCTGTATGACATCCAGTATCTCCTCGACGGGATTACCGATCTGAACCAGAATCTTCATATCCTGATGTTCCTCTGGGAAATCATTGTGAATCATGGCATCAACCTGATGATAGCGTTGTCTTTTCTTGTCTTCAATATAGTTTTCCATATTGACGACCTCAGGGAAATATTCGCTTGCCATTCTCACCGCCTCAATATCCCTGACATTGAGAACATGTAAAACGATGATTTCCGCCTCCAACCGTTTTGAGAGCAAAATAGCGTGTTCCAAGGTTGTTTTTGAAAAATCGGATAAATCGACACAGGCCAGTAGTCTTTTAATATCTACCATAACTCATCTCCTTCCGCTGAACGGGTGAAAGTAAAAACATTTTCTTATGGTGTAATGGATTACTATTGACTGTAGCAAATATCATGCCTGTGTTAGGTGGTGGAGGGCAATGAGGAAGTGATTGCTGCAGGTTTTGGGCACTGCTATTCCATATTTTCTGACGCTTTTTTTCTGGCCAATATGATCTTTTCCAGCAGCTCATCGAAATCGATCGGTTTAAGGCAGTAGTCAAAAGCCCCTTTTTTCATGCCGATAAGACCTGAATGCAGCGAAGCATGACCGGTGAGAATAATAACTTCGAGGTTGGGCTGTATTCCTTTCATTTCCATCATGCAATCAAGACCGTTCATTCCGGGCATACTCACGTCCATCACCACTACATCGAAGGCATCCTTTCCCAGCCAATCCAAGGCCTTCAGGCAGCAATCGGCGGTGATCATGTCGATGCCTCTCCTGCGGAAAAATTTGGATAGTATTTCAAGAAAATCAACCTCATCGTCAACAAGCATTATTTTGTGGTTCATGTCATGCCTCTTCTGAAAAGGGTGGTATGGAGGATAACATTATGTTGATATCGTCGAGAAATTTCTCTTTATAGTGTTCAACCGCGTTTTTTCTGTTCATCACCATATCCAGCTGTCGGGTATGCTGGGTGAGATAGCCGAGAATTTGCAGCCGCTTTATCAGAAAATCTTTCGGCTTTTTCTTAATGCGTGCCAGCAGGGTATCGGAACGCAGCTCAACACGGAAATCAAATTCTTTCAGAATATCGGCGAGTAATCTTGCTCTCACAGTCTTGCGCCTCAAGTCGGCTGCGCCCCCTTTGAACCTGAAGGTGATGTAGCTTTCAGTTAAAAGGTCGCTGAGATATGACTCGATCATAGCATAATGATAACCAAGGCGTACGTTGAAGTTACAGAAGTGTTTGGAAATGAGAAAATAGTTCTTAATAGTAAGTCTTGATGCCATGGCCGGTTCAAGGTCAGGCCTCATTGCCGACTGTAGGATAATCGAGCCAAAGCCCCTGGTGCTGAGGGCGGGCGGACCCAACCAGGGAAAGGCCGAGATTCCCTGCCAGATTGCAAGCATTGGTTCCGAGACAATATCATCGATATGGACGGCCTTCTGCGAATCGTCAATTCCTTCCCGGAAACCGTCGGCCAGATTGATTACCCACCATTCAAGCGGCACCTGAGCAACCAGGCGCTTGGCCATACCTTTATCGAACTTGTAGGTTTCACCAAATTTGAACATCTCGGAAACCGATTTTTCATGACAATAACGGGTGATATCGTGCAGTGTCTGGCACATGGATGCCTTAAAATTCAGCGATGCAGGATCCGTGAGGTTCAACGGTGTGATATGCTGGAGTGCTTCGGTGAGGATACGCTGTACCGGGCTGCCTGCCATGATATCCTTTTTTGGTTTTTTTCTGCTGATCAGATCTTCTATACAGCCGCGATAGATGGTGCGCTCAGTGCTGTCAACCGTAATCAAGGTGCCGTTTTCCAGAGTTTGCACGATATCGGGAAGACTGAAGAGGGCGGGAATACCGAATTCCCGGGCCACCGTGGCTAAGTGTCCAGCTTCCGTGCCACTACTGGCAAGCACTGCGGTGGCCAGGTTAAGCAGGGGAGCCCAGTCGGGAACGGGATACTCCACCATCAGCACGGCACCTTTAGGAAAGCGGCTCATTTCTTCCGGGGAATCAACTTTGTAAATCTTGCCGCACGCTATTCCCTCACTCGCACAAAGGCCACCGTGGAAGAATGGTGTATTGTTGGTAACGGGTATAATTGTCTTGTTAGGTATATCCTCTTCCACGACTTTTTCTTTTTGTGCCGCAAGCGGTCTGCTTTGCAGGATGTAGAGCTTTCCTCGGTGATCAAGGGACCATTCAATGTCCTGGGGCTGTTCAAAATAATATTCAAGAAGAAGTGCTGTTTCCGTTATTTTTATAAGCTGCTCACGGGAGAGCAGAGGAACGTCCGACAGGAACTTGCCCTCTTCCTGCTGCTTTTGCCTGGTCTCCGAGCAGATAACAGGATGCGGATGCTCCCGACTGACCAGAAAGAGATCGGAAGGGGTCGTGCCGTCCACCACTCCCTTGGCGATGCCGGGTGCCGCGACGATCCTGACGGTTGTCTCTCCGTTTTCCCAGGGATAGCTCGTATAGGTCACACCACTGACCGAGGCATCAATCATGACAAGACAGCCCACGCACATCTCTATATCCTGGTGTCTGAATCCGCGCCTGCGTCTGTAGGCAATAGCCTTGGGGCCATATTTACTGGCAATGACCTGTTTATAGGCTTCGCCCAGATGACTTTTGTCGACATTCAATGCCGTACGGTACAACCCTGCAAAGGTGACTCCGATGGTATCTTCTCCCAGAGCACTGGAGCGAAGGGCCACCAGGCAACCAGGCGATGCGGTTTTTTCCAGGAGCGCGTAATGGTGTTGCAGCAATTCTTCCAAGTCGCCGGGGAGAGGGGTCTCCAGGACAATTTTCTGCAGTTCGGCACAGGTTTTATACAAACCGTCATGATCGTCGGGTTCGAGAATCTGCAGTCGGCGGTTTATCTCGGTGATATGTTCAGGTGGGAGAAAATGTCTAGTCGCAGAAGCGGTTATCACAAAGCCTTGTGGCACATGGATGGAGGGTAAGCGGGATATTTCTCCAAGATGAGCCATTTTGTCGCCGGTCTGTTCCCGGGTCGATGTTCTTACCTGATTCAGGGGGATGATAAAGGGCCCTTTCCTGAACGTAGGCTTCCTTTCAATGATTTGGTCAATATCGTCGCCGATTTTCTCAAATATTGTTTCCAATGTCCTATATCTGCCGTTGGACATCTCCACCAGATTGCGGATCATCTTGAAGACATTCACCAGAATTGTGGTGATTTTTGATCGAACCGCCGCCATCCGGTAGCTCTCGCCGCTGTAATAGAGTTTCTCCAGGTCAGCCATTGCCTGAAGGGCGTTGTTGTTGGCTGTTAACAGGCTGCGGAAATGGCGGTAGCGTTGTATAAAAGCGATATTGAGCTGTTCCTGGTCTTGCGGGGTAAGTTGAGTAGGAGACAGTAGTTTTTTAAAATACGAAACAACCTTGAGCTTCATGGTCACTCTGCCTCACAAAAAAAGAATGGCTGGGTAGATATCGGATAGCGTAGAATCACTCTCATCCCCCTTGGACAAGGCGCAGGATGAGAGTGGTTTTGTTTCCTCTTTCCCCCTATTATGGGGGGGCTTAGACTCTCAAGGGCGTTCATTGCCTTAATGACCAATCTGCAGACCCAGACCTTCGAAGAGGTACATGATACCAAATCCATACCAGAGAGTATAGATAACATAAAAGGCAAGCGCTGCGACGATCAGGAAGAAATAATCCTTGTAGTTTCCGCTGTCGACTCCATAGTAGTTGTACGCAGGTTCAAGTGCTTTTTTTTGTATTGTATCAAATATCTTAGCCTCTTTAAAGCTCTTCTGCTTGTTAAGATCTTTGATAATGCCGCCGAAAGCCTTCCACCAGTTAAACATTACCTGCTTCTCACCAAAACCATAAGCTTCATTGAGCGGTGCTCCCTTATTTTGAAACATGAGATTGGCATCATTCAGGCTGGTTTTTAGAATTCGGCCCATATCACCTTTAATCGATAGTTCAGTGCCCGAAAGACTGACTTCGGCGCCGCTCGCCTTGAAAAGTTCGGCAGTATCAGAGGCCTGCTGCTCCGTATCCATGGCAAAAGCAACATTGATTACCTGCCCCGAATATTGCTCGCTGCTCTCGATAGCTGAGGGGATAAAATAGACCGATCCTTTTGAAATTTTATTAAACAAATTGTCCATGAAACCAAGTCCATTGACGTTTCCTGGAAAAACAGGGCTGAATATGATTCCAAGTAAGACAAAGAAGCTCACAAGCATTAATATGCCGCGTGTCTTTAATTTTTTCTGCATACTCATATCAGTACTCCTCCACTCTCAGTTTTTTTAGATTGGTAAAAAATACATAAAACACCCAAACAGCGAATCCACCGATTGCCGCGAAAAAAAGGATATTACCGACAGTGCTGAGTATGGCGCCGGTTCCTTTCGAGATCTGGATGTAGCCAAGTCCCTGCAGTTTTTCGGGCAGGGCGAAGAATCGGTTGATAAAACCGGCAGAGACCGCCAAGGCAAAAAAACCGCGGATCATGATACCCGGTACCACTTTGGTGACCAGAGAGCCGATCTGTACGCCAATCAAAGACCCGAGCAACATACCCATGGCCAATGTATAAAAAACGAACCCATAGAAGGCATATTGACTCAATGAACTGTACCCGGCGGTGAAAACTATCTGGAAGATATCGGTTCCCACGGTGGTCATGCTGGAAACTCCAAGCCCATAGACAAAGATGGGAAAGGTGAGAAAGCCGCCACCGACGCCCATGATCGCAGCTGCGAGACCGACTACCAGACCGCTGATCACCAGAAAGATCGCAGAAATTTTTCTTCCGCCAGGAGTTATACCCTCATCGAAAGTCAGCATCGGCGGACAATTGATCGACTGCAAACGCCTGCCCATCGGGGCAATTTCTTCTTCTTGGGGACTTCCCTCCGTCAATGCTTCGCCTTTCCTGGCTTTGAGATAATCCGCCATGGCGTAGAAGGCGAGGAAGCCAAGCATGAAAACATATACTGAAGTAATAAAGAGGTCGCTGAGAACAGGATTGAGGTCGTAGAGATAGCGGTTCAGCATGCCGCCGAGGGTTGCGCCGGTGATCGATCCTATCAGGAAAGTTATCGCCAGCGAAACGTTGATGTTGCCTAGTTTCCTGTGAAGGACACTTCCCATAATGGCCTTGGCAAAGATATGGAAAAGATCGGTCCCCACGGCCAGAATACCCTTTACACCTACGCTCATCAGTGCCGGCGCGATGATAAAGCCGCCGCCCGCGCCTATGCAACCGGTGATGAGACCCGCACAAAGCCCCACAAAGATCGAGGCAAAGAAAATAGTATTCGTGTAAAAAGACGGCATATAGGCCTTCTTTCCACCAAGCATTTCAGGCAGCCCGTCTCCTCCGGCGGCGATTGCTATACCGCCGATAAGAATAGGCAGAAGCAGAAGAAACAACACAGTAAGTCGTTTTTTACTCTTTAGTATAGTGGTTGACGTTTCTAGATCCCAGCGGGCATATGCCTGAGATCCGCTGATCAGCATCCGGTAAAATTCCCTGCAATAGTTCATGGCAAGTGTGCTCCCTTTAAATTTTTATCGTGAGGATAATTAATACCAATTTTTAAAAAGCGTTAAGTAGGCATGGACATGAATTTTTTTATTTGTGCCTGCTCAATTTTTTCCTGATGCATCCTTTTCTTCTCATACGCTTCACCAAGCTTCTCCAGCAGTGGATCGAGTTCAATTGGTTTCATCAGGTAATCAAATGCGCCCAGTTTCATGCCCTCTATGCCGGAATCTACCGAGGCATGGCCTGTCAACAGGACGACTTCCATCAGCGGATATTTTGCGCGTATTTGCCTGAGTGTTTCAATGCCGTCGATGCCGGGCATTTTGACGTCCAGCAGAATGACGTCGTTTTGATTGTTTTTCTCGAGTATTTCCAGGGCATCGAGGCCGTTCTCGGCGCCTTTGGCCTGTATGCCTCTTTTGTTCAGTCTCTTGACTGTCAGTTCTCGAAACTCCTGCTCATCATCTACTACCAATACATTGAATTCTTTCATGGTTTCCTCCTTGTAAGGTCGTGTTAATTTATTACATTCTCAATTGGTTCATGGATTTCACTCAGTTGGGAATCCCTTTTCTCTCCAAGATGGGTAGAAAGATAGTAAAAACGGCACCCCCTTTGGTTCCGTTGGCAACCGAAATAGATCCTCCCAGTTTCTTGATAATGTCGTAGCTGATATAGAGTCCCAGGCCCGTGCCTTTGGTAATATCCTTGGTGGTGAAGAAGGGATCGAAAATATGCTGCAGGTTTTCACCTGCTATGCCGGGCCCGCTGTCGCTGAAGGTAATGATCAGCTTACCGTCCTTGTCGAGACCGGTTTGTATCTCGATTTCTCCGTTATGATCGACGGCATCGATTGAGTTGTTGATCAGGTTGAGGAAAACCTGCTGGAGCTGAGGTCCGTCGGTCATGGTAGGGGGCAGGTTGTAATCCATATGCCGGACGATGGTTATGTTGTGATATTCGGCCTCCCGCTCAACAAAAGATATTGTCTCTTCAATGAGATCATTGATGTTGACGCGCTCTTTCTGGTCGCTCATTTTTCGGGAGAATCCCAGGAGTCGATGGGTGATGGTGCCGGCTCGGCGGACATGATATTTGATCTGCTCCACCGCTTTTGTGTATTCGCTGTAATTTTTGATATGCCCCGGGTTTTCTTCAGGTAGCAGTTCCTCGATCCAGCCCGCCTGGCTGGTAATCATCTGCAGGGGGTTGTTGATCTCGTGAGCTATACCCGCAGCCAATCGGCCCACAGTTGCCATTTTTTCTACCTGGGCAAACTGCATGCTGAGTGCGGCATGTTCTTTGTCTGCCCGCTCGAGATTGCGGGAAATGGTGAAACTTGCCAGAGTCGCACCAGCCATTGCCAGGAGCGAGACAATGACGACAATGATGATGATGCGGTTTCTGATTTCGAAATAATGACCTAATGTATCGGTGATATTTGCCTTGATAATCATCAACCAGCGGTTGTTGTCGATCCAGCGCGTTGTATAGACATCAGTTGCGGTAACAATGGATCCTTTTGGAGCATCGAAAGAAATCAGTTGCTTTTCGGTTTCTGTCAGCTTGTCTGCTCCTTGCAGACTTGGCGTCTGAAACTCGCCATTACGGTTGACAATAAAAGCGTCTCCTTGTGGACCTAATTGCGCTGAGAGCAATAATGCGTTGAAAATACTGGAGTTGATAGTTGCTCTGAGCACATAATTTTTCAGTGGATTCGTTACCGCGACGACAAAATGAGGGACGTTGCGGTATCCGGTAAAAACATCACTTATGTGGACTCCGCTGATGAGTGTTTCCTGGAACCAGGGTGAATTGTCATATTTTTTACCCGCGATCATAGCCCGGTAGGGACCCACATAGGCATGCTGTGTTCCTGT
The DNA here is from genome assembly GCF_016919005.1 of Desulfopila inferna. Taxonomy (NCBI): domain Bacteria; kingdom Pseudomonadati; phylum Thermodesulfobacteriota; class Desulfobulbia; order Desulfobulbales; family Desulfocapsaceae; genus Desulfopila; species Desulfopila inferna. Next base: position 533,244 of record NZ_JAFFQE010000001.1, on the reverse strand, counting down.
TACATCAATAACCTGCAGATCGACGATATCTCCCTTCGGCGCCACTGCCAGAAAGAGTTGATCAAGATTCTCCTGTTGAGAAAGAAACTCTTCGGAATAGAGGCCGACTATCATGGTGAGAAGATGAATTTTGTCTTTTAGAAACAGCGAAATAACTTCAGTTCTATGCTCTATAGTGCTTTCGGCAATCTCCTGGAGTTTTATGATGTTGGTTTGCTCGACTGCATTCTTGGTACTCAATCCGACACTGACTATGGGCAGGACGCTCAGGCAAAAGAAAATAATCAAAAGACGTTTGGTGATTGTTCGGTAATAATTTTGTTTCCTTTCCATGGCGTATCCTCAGGCCTTGCCGAAAGTTGAACGAAGTAGTGCTGTCACTTGATCACTGGGCAATGTGTTGCTGATGATAAGATGCGCTGTCGAAATAGAGTGGGCGTTCTCCACTGCTTTCCGATCCGTGTCATTCACAAAAAGGATAGTTTTGAGTTCCGGGAAACTTGACAGGAGTGTCAGCGTATTGTTGCTCGTCCTGTCATGAAGAGGTAAGAAATAAACAACAACATCCGGTACGAAGGTAAGGATTGTCAGATCGGCAAATTTTCCGGCCGATGAATTCTCAACGAGAATGTTTGCCCTGCTTTTGAAGTAACTGAGAAGGAGGTCAATGTTCTCCTGTTGATTGACGATCTCGGTGGCATCCGGCGAAATGAAAAGTATCTTCAGCGATATCGGGGGCAGGAGGGCGGGAGAAACAGGCATGCTGTTTCTTACCAGAAATGCTACAACTTCCCCGGAATCTACATAAACACCTTCTGTCTGATAGAGTAACTTGCCGGCAAACCAATCCTCCACCTTGTCTACCGAGCAACAGCAGGCGTCTGCTATCTCCCCGACTGAGAGGAGCCGCTGCCCGTTTTTTTTATTATAATACCAACCCTTAAGCATAGTTCGCTGCCCTTTGAAGCTATAGGTGTTTTGCACTCACTCCACAATGGTATACGCAACTGATATGCCAATATGATAAGGAAAAACAATTAATGTTAAATGTACGTTATTACAGTTGTATATGTATTGTTGTGTGTAGATGTGGGGGGCTTGGCGCCGGATCGGAGTAGTTGCAGGAGAAGGAGCGTCAGACAGGTTTACACTATGTAAAAAAAGCTGACACGAGGGGCTATAGGATAAAGGGAAATTTTTCTGTCGGAAACTTAGCTGAACACATACTCTGATTCGAGGTACCGATATACTTTATAAAAACTATGGGAGTTAAGCTGCTTCTACGGGGAGGATGCAATGAAATGTGCTTCCTTTTCCCAAACGACTCTCAACATATATTTGCCCTTTATGAGCTTCAATTATGCTTTTTGAGATAGCCAGACCGAGTCCAGTCCCTCTACAGCCGTTGTTAACGCGAAAAAACGGTTCGAATATATAAGGAATTGATTGGTCAGGAATGCCGATGCCGGCATCGGCTACGGAGAGATGGATACCATTGTTCTGTCGAATGACTGAAATGGTAACGGTTCCATCAGATGTGGAATATTTAAGAGCATTACCAAGTAAGTTTGAAATAACCCGGTCAAGCATCTTTTCATCCGCGCTGATTATTATCGGCTTCATCGGTTGTTTGAAATCGATTGTCACCTGTTTTTTTTCCGCTGCAGCTTTTTCCGATTCAATTACCTGCAGTATTCCCGCAACGATGTCATAGGGCCTCTTCTCGGGAAGATACTGCTTCTCATCAAATAAGGAGAATGTCAGAAAGTCATCTGTGTAATCGATAATTTTAGTGATGTTCTCGTGGACGATATCGAGGCAGGACTTCTGACACTCTGTCAGTGCGCAGGCTTTATCCGTTAGAATTCTGGTGACAAATAGAGCCGAGGCAATTGCAGGGTTTTTTATATCATGCGCAAACATCGCCAGAATATTCTTACGCTCTCTTTCTATCTTGGAACGTCGGGAAATATCTCTGAACAATTTCACCGCTCCCTGAAAGTTGCCATTATCATCCTTAAGAGGGAAGATTGTTGCGGATATGATTATTTGCTTCCCTTTTTTATTAAAAAAACTGCTTTCAGTTTCTACAATATTTTTACATATGTCCCATCCGGGTTCCAGAAGAAGACAGGTATTAGCGCCTGAATTGCAATGAAAAAAATCACAATGAGGTTTTCCTATAACTTCATATTTTGCAAACCCGGTGATAGTTTCAGCCACTTCATTAAATTCAATGATGACGCCATCACGATTAACCATAAGAAATCCCAGTGGAATGTTCCGCATAATTGTTTCATGGACATTGTTTTGGATCATCATTTTCGACATGAATTTTTCCCTCTGCTCGTTGGAAAACCCTGGGTATCAGGGCAATCGGAAAGCAAATCATTGTTCACCGTGTCAAGTACATGTGACTGATATTGTTATTGCATAGTTTGTGCCATGCCCTCTTTACAGTTTCACAGTGTGGATATCTTTGGGATCCAAATCTTCGATAATCAAAGATATGGAACGCTTTGTGCAAAATTTTGAGAGACCGGCAAGGCTCGCATTCGCCAGAATTTTAAAACAGTAATGCAAAAGCTGTTCAGTGGAGGAATAAGGCATGATTGTATCGCAAAAATTGCGCCTCTTGGTGACCGATATAAACCATTATGTCAGGGATTTTATAAAAAGAGAACTGGAGAGAGACGGACATACTGTTTTATGCGTGGGCAGTGGCTTGGGGATTATCCGCAATTTAACCGATGCTTTTTATCCTGATGTCATTGTCATTGATCCGGAAGTGCTAAGTGCTAGCGACCGGAAGGTGATTGAGGAAATTCTGCTGCAGAGGCCAGCCGTTCAGATTGTTTTCCATGCGTATGATGAATGGATTGGCGAAATTGAAATCGGCGGTAATATTCATGTAATCGAGAAAAGTGCCTCGAGTATCGGATCGTTGAAAGAAATGATACGGCTGTTCGCGGCTGAATCCCGCTGCTGAGGGTGAAGCTCGATGAGGTCTTTCATGTCTGACTGTTAAATCCGCAGATAATATTGTATTTTTCCATTTTTGCATGCAAGGTCGGTCTCGTAATACCTAGTAATTTCGAAGCCTTTGAACGATTTCCATTGCTTATGTCTAACGCTTCACGGACCAAAAGCGATGCGACATGATCCAGGCAGCTATCATAGGGCTTATGTTCTTTCCCGGCAAGAAGTGTCGCCCGTATCCATTGCTGGACACCGGCTATGTCTCCATTCTCCTGGTTTTGGTCTTTTGTATGACTCAATTCATGAAAGGTAATCTCTTCCGGTAATATAGGTGCGCCCCTGTTAAAAATGAGAGATTTTTTCAGAGTATTTGATAGTTCACGAATATTGCCGGGCCAGTCGTATTTCATGATTTTTCGGAGTGCTTCTTCGCTGATACCCGGGTTGTCGATTGCCATATCGTTTGAAAACCTTGCCAGAAGATACTGGGTAAGGGGGGGGATATCATCCTTGCGCCTGCGCAGGGAAGGCATGGTTATCGTCACCACCCGAAGTCTATAGTACAAATCCTCCCTGAATGTTCCTGCTGCAACACCACTTTCCAAATCTTTATTTGTAGCGGCGATGATCCGCACATCAACGTCAATAGGTTCTTTGCCGCCAAGTCTCTCTATGCTGTTTTCCTGAAGGAGGCGCAAAAATTTTGACTGGATACTCAGGGGCATGTCACCTATTTCGTCAAGAAAAACAGTGCCGCCCCGAGCCTGTTCAATTTTGCCAACCTTTCTGTGTGTCGCACCAGTAAAGGCACCTTTTTCATAACCGAAAAGCTCACTTTCGAGGAGCGTTTCAGGGATGGCCACACAGTTGACTACCATGAAGGGTTTATCGAGGCGGAGGGAGTGGTTGTAAATTGCCCGGGAGGCCAGTTCTTTCCCTGTACCCGATTCCCCTCTGACCAGGACGGTGGCATCGGTTGAGGACACTCTGCCGATGGCCTTGTATACCTCAAGCATTTCATTGCTGCTCCCCACTAATGCTTCACGATTGGAGAGGTTCTCCAGGACCGGATTGAATTCCACCGGGGTGGTCATGCAGCGTCCGGCTATCACGGCTTTTTCGACAAGCAGGAGCATCTCCGGAACATCGAAAGGTTTGTAGATGTAATCATAGGCGCCTTTCTGGATGGCACCGATTGCGGTCTCGGTGGTGCCGAAGGCTGTGATGATTATCACAGGCAGTTTGGGGTAAAGTTCGTGAATTCTACCGAACACCTCAATGCCGGAGATATCCGGCAGTCTGATATCGAGGATCACAACGTCCGGCTGAAGGTTTTTGACGCGCTCTATGCCTTGCTGTCCACTGGTGGCAGTTGCCGTGGCATAACCATCCTGAGATAAGATTTTGGTAAAGCTTCGACACAGCTGAATGTCATCATCAATTATGAGTATCAGGCTCATGAATATATCCTCTTACTGGTAATTTAATGATGAATTCAGCGTTCTTTTCGGATGATGGGGAGAGCAGCAGCTTTCCTCTGTGTTCCTTGACGATCCTGTTGACTATGCTGAGTCCCAAGCCTGAGCCTTCTTCTTTGGTGGTGAAGAATGGAGCCATAACTTTATAGCGAATCGATTCCGGTATACCAGGGCCGTTATCTCGCAGGGTAATAACGGCAATATGTCCCATTTCGGGATCTCTCTCCAGTTGTTCCGTTATTTCGATAATACCGCCACGACCCATTGCCTCACAGGAGTTCGTGATGAGATTGACCAGCGCTTCCTTGAGCCTGTCGGCATCGACCATGATCCTGGGAAGATCCGGTTGGCTGATATAACGAAGCTCGGCATCGTACTCTTTCAGCCGGTATTCCATTAATATTATTACTGATTTAATCAAGTCGGAGACTCGGCATTCTTCCAGCTTGAGTTTTGGCGGTCTGGCGAATTCAAGGAAATTCTGGACGATGTTGTCTATCCTGCCAATCTCATCAGAGATGACTTTGAGATCTTCATGCTGGGTGTCGGCAAGATCAAGAGTGCGGGTCAGGGAGAACATCCTCATTTTAATTGAAGTGAAAGGATTCCGAATGGTATGCGCGACCCCGGCAGCCAGTTCGCCGATCATTGCCATTCTTTCAGCCTGGAGAAGATGTTTCCTGCTTTTCGCAAGTTCATCATGCGTTTCATCAAAATCCTTCATCATCCCTTTTAAGGATTGGCTCAAAGAAACAACTTCATCTTTGGTGCTCTCCTTTGGCGAGCTTCCCGTCTCAATGGCCAGTCCGCGAATAGGGCCGAGAATATGTTTGTAGAGAACAAAAAGGAAAAGCCCGCATAAGCTCATGAAAAGAATAATGGCGCCATAAACCGTTGCTCTTAATTTGCTGGAGCGCTGGATGGTAATATTTTCCGTTTCTACAAGAGATTTCCATTGATCAAAGCTGAATGCTCGACAGCGTTCCAGGAGTTGGAAAAAAACATCCCGTTGCTGCTCATGAAGGTACGATATGCTTGGTTGAACCCCAAAGGCGGTTTTTTTATAATTCTCAACTACGACATCCTTTGCCTCTATGTAGCTCTTGTATTTCATGGCAATACGATCAAGAGTTTCTTTTTGCCTTCCACTGGGCTCCAATTGGTATGCCTGGTCGAGACTTTGTTGAAAAACCTGGCGATATTTTCCCAGAGACTCGAGCCATTTACCATCTCCATCAACGAGATAATACGTGAGGAAACCTTTTTGATTGGCCAGTGCAAGCTCCATGTCTCCAGCGATTTGGTAGAGGACAAGCTCTTTTCTCACTAATTCGTGAAGTGTTGAGTCGATTTGGTGAGTGTACCTGAGCATGACGACACCTCCGACCAATGTTATTGATCCCATAGAGAAAAATAGGCAGATAATTCTTGATCTGAGGCTTAAATTCATGCGGTTTTTTCCTTTCCGATGGTGGCGAGCCGGCAATCTGTCAGCTGAATCGGGTGCTCATTTATCTGAATGGTAGATTTACCGTTAAGGTTTCTCGATTCTTTCAGCCCATCTGCTTAATCGACAATTGTAGACACCGACATGGTTGAATCTGCTGGCGGCGTAAGGGCTCTGTCGTTTGTATCGTTAAACTGAAATGAGCTTGTTTGGAAGAGGTTTAGACAGGCATCAGCCACATCGGCATCATAGGTTGTGCCTCGATGTTTTTTGATTTCATTCATGGCCGCATCGATTCCCTGAGCGGGTCGATAAGGTCTGAATGAACTGATCGCTTCCGTTACATCGGCAACTGCCAGGATCTTTGCTTCAAGAAGGATATCGTTATCGCGGAGCCCAAAAGGATATCCGCTGCCGTCGAGCCGCTCATGGTGCTGCAGAACGATTTGGGCACAGGGCCATGGGAAGGGGATATTTTTTAGGATTTCAAACCCTACCTGCGAATGGATTTTGATCACCGCCATTTCAGCATCGAGGAGCTGCCCGGTTCTGGTCAGGATTGAAACCGGAGTCCTGATTTTTCCGACATCATGGAGAATAGCGGCTATACGAATACCCTCAATAATTGAGGCAGATAATCCCAAATCTCTGGCAAGGGCGCAGGCCAGCTGGGCAACGCGTTGTTGATGCCCGGCGGTATAAGGGTCCCGGATCTCCGACATGAGTGACATGCTCAGAATACTGCCCTGAAGCATTTCCTTGATCTCCGAGGTCTTTTTCTCAACCTTTTGCTCGAGCAGCTCATTTTGGTGGCTGAGCCTGTTTTTCATTTCTGCCAGGGTGAGATGAGTCTTTACTCTGGCCTTGACCTCAGCTGCATGAAAAGGTTTGGTAATATAATCGACCGCGCCAATTTCAAAGGCTTTTGTCTTATCAACCATAGCACTTCTGGCCGTAATAAAAATAACCGGGATGCCGTTGGTATCTGGATTTTCCTTAAGTCTGGCACAGACATCATAGCCATTCATCTCAGGCATCATGATGTCCAGAAGGATGAGATCCGGCTGAAATTTTATAGCGTAGGTGAGCGCATTTTTGCCATTTTTGGCAATTCCAAGCCGATGTTCCTTTTCCAGAGTCCGCACCAGCACATCTATATTAGTTGCATTATCGTCAACAATTAGAATCAAAGATTGCGATTCATTCATTTTGATTTTCCATGCTCCTTTGTAAATCTGCTATTGAGAGAAGGGCCTGGTCGTAATCATAGCGGCGAATGTGCCTTTCCAGGTCCAGAAAAAGACGCCGGTTTGAAGCTGTCTGTGTGGTTGTGTTTTTACTGATCTCTGTCAGAATTCCCAGAATTTCAGAAGGGTCTGCTCGTTCCACGGCTTCCGCCAGAACAGAGAGAAAAGCCGATAAATCTTTTTTCACATGCAGACTGGGGCGTTTTTCAGGATGGTCTTTTTCTTTTTTTGGCAACAAAGCAATACCTGTTCGAACCCGCTCAAGCTCCTTTTTGAGTCCCCCGGCTGGTTCACCAAGATTTTCAGCGGCGGGGCGATTTTGGTAGGCCTGTTCAAGTTCATGCGCCATCTTTGCCAAAGAAGCCGCCCCGATATTGGCTCCACTGCCCTTCAGGCTATGAGCCAGGGTCTGCAGATCTTCTCTGTTATTTTTTTCCACAGCATCCTGTATTTTTGCGGAGGTATCTTCCGTGTCCCGATAAAAACCCAGGAGAATTTCCACAAATGCCGGGTAAGCCAGCCCGGTTGATCGCAGCACCCCCTCTATATCTATGCCAGGGAGCAGTTCTGGACTAATGTTGTTTTTTTGAAATGGTATTTCGCTATCTTGACTAGAGGGATCGATATCTGAGGATGTTGCATCGGCAATGAGCCTATCCGGTTTTGCGACTTTTTTCTGTAAAATACGCCAAATTGTATAAAAGAAACGATCCTGCTTGAGAGGCTTGGCGATGTAGCCATCCATCCCGGCTTCCAGACATTTTTCTTCATCGCCCTTCATGGCATGCGCAGTCATGGCAATGATGGGCAAGGTCTGACCGCCGGGCATGGAGCGAATGTGTTGTGTCGCCTGATAGCCATCCATCTTCGGCATTTGAACATCCATGAGAACTGCATCGAACTCATAATTTTCCACCTTTTCAACGGCCTCTTCTCCGTTGTTTGCCATGGTGACGATGATGCCGGCGGTTTTGAGCATGGCTTTGACCACATCCTGGTTGGTAGGATTATCTTCGGCAACCAATATCCTGCTTCCTTTCAGATGATGTTTGTAAATGGAAGCTTTTGTGGTGAAGAGGGGTTGAGCGCCATTTTTAGGAATAACGTTTTTGCCGAAAGCGTCCATGAGTGCATCGAAAAGAGTCGATTGTAAAATGGGTTTAGTCAGGAAGCCGTTTGCTCCCGCCTGTTCGGCTTCGCTTTTGTGTATTTCGCGCGGATATGCCGTCATGATGATAATCGGCAGGTTGAGACCGAGATCATTGCGAATTTTATGAGCCGCCTCCACGCCGCTCATGGCGGGCATTTTCCAATCCATCAAGATCAGATCCACTTCATTTTTTGCCGCCTTGGCATCTGCCCCCAGCCTCCGCAGGACGTCAACGCCGGAATTAAGGGTCTCAACCCGGAAATCCAGCGAGGTCAGCATCTTTGACATGATACTTCGGCTTTCAGCACAGTCATCGACAACCAGAATATTTATGCCTCTGATATCCTGCGGCACCTCGAACAAGCTGCCGAGTATTGTCGCTGCAATTTGCAGCCTTACGGTAAAGTAAAAAGTACTGCCTTCTCCCAACACACTTTCTACTCCGATTGTTCCGTGCATCATTGTCACAAATTTTTTACAGATACTCAAACCCAGCCCGGTTCCTTCGTGCTGCCTGGTCGATGATGCATCACCCTGGGTGAACGGCTCAAAGAGCAGGGGAAGGTAATCCGGGGAGATACCGGCGCCCGCGTCTTTTACAGTAAAGAAAAGCATTACCTGGTCATCATTCAGTACCTCGTTGCTGTCTGCGACTCTGACACTGACTATGATGGTGCCTTCCGCGGCGGTGAATTTTATGGAATTGCTAATCAGATTAGTGAGGATTTGTTGAAGTCGCAAAGAGTCTCCGCGTAATATTCGCGGTGTATTCTTGTCAATATCAACCAAAAGTTCTATCCCTTTTTCCGAGGCTTGATTGATAAATACATCCATTACTCCATCAAACATCTCGTCAAGCCGGAATACCCGATCCTTGAGTTCAAGCTGACCGGCCTCGATTTTAGAATAATCAAGGATATCATTGATTATTCCGAGTAAGGTATATGCCGAGTTCTGGACAATCTGGAGGTAATGCTTGACTTCATCGGTATCGGGTTCTTCAAGGGCCAACTCGGTTGCGGCTATAATCCCATTCATCGGGGTGCGAATCTCATGGCTCATATTGGCAAGAAATTGACTTTTGGCGTTGGTGGCCGCCTCGGCTTGTTCTTTGGCCAGCCCCAGTTCCTTATCCATTATTTTATGGAGCTCCATTTCTTTCTTGAGGATGGAATGGGAAGATTTAATCTTGCGATTAAGTTTCATAACCAAAAGCGTGAAAATCACATGCGAGCAAAATATTACAAAAAAGAAGACTATCCAATGGCTGTACTGGCGCAATAGGTCGGAAAAAGTCACCTGACCGGAATTTTGATATGGTCCCAGATGAAGCTCCTTCATCGCCTCTATGACAGGCTGATAATTAAGTGGAATTGTCCAACCTCCATATTCACCTGCAAGTGCCGCCGGTGAATCCGGCTGCATTCCGAGAAGGGCCACCGTCACTTTTTCGGCAAGTTCGTCGGGCGTATTCTTGAGTTTTGCCATAGGCCAATTGGGATATTCCCTGGTTGAGCAGAAATAGGGGGGTGTGACCTCCGGATCGAAGAGCGGTGGGAAAATGAAAAAATCTTCGAGATTGATTTTACCTTCAGCGCTGAGCGTTTCAAGGGTGTTGGTTCTGACGGTGCCGATATCAACCAAACCATCACGAACGGCATAGACAACCTCGTCATGGGTTTCTCCGAAACTGACACTCCTGAAGTCGCGATGCGGTCTTATTCCTTTCTCCTGTAAGTCGCGCCAGGCCATTTGCCATCCACCCAGGGAGCCTTCCGAAACCCCCATAAAGGATTTCCCCTTTAGATCAGATAATGCTTTGATATCCCGGCGGTTTGAGCGACAGAAAATAACGCCTCCGTATTTCGAAAAAACCCGATCGAGTCGAATCTCTTTGATTGTTGCAATCCTGTTGACACCATATTCCTGCTCCAGTTCCACATAATAGGATGAATTGGCGAAGACAAAATCAACATGCTGGTTTTTAACGCTAGGAATAATCTGGTTATGCTCAAGAGGTACGATGACAAAACGATAATCGGGGATTTGCCGGGTGAGATATTCTGCGGTGGGCGTCCAATCGTTTAAGCATTGTTCTGCGCCTCTAGTGGCTAAGACACCGATCCTCAAAGTTTTTTGTACTGCCTTGATATCTTCTGGAAAACCCATCAAGACGAAGGAGATTAAAAGAACTTGAATGAGCCGATCAAACAATTCTGTATTAGATCCGAATCTGGTCTTCATGTCGCGCCTACCGCAGGGTGATTATCACCGGTTTAGTAAATCTATTTCTAAGGCTTCGGACAGAGTAAGACTTGGTTTATATATTCTTCCTTGCAATTTAAAGAGCCAGCAATAATCATACCATAAACGGATTATTCCATTTTGATTTATTACTCATCTAAATGAGTAATGGGGCCGGGCCGTTTATAACTGTTTGGCAAAGCGCATCTATCGACGCATTGATCGTTTTCATGAATCATATGCAGGCTCCAGTTGTAGTTGTATTTTTTCTTCGATGCGCGAATTGCTATGCCCCGCATATGTTTTACTGCATCTTGCCCCGGTTTATATTTAGCCGAGAAGAAAATTGAAAGACAAAGGTCAAGTTAGGGGAAATTGGCCTGAATCGGTTGATATGATGCAAGTATTGTCATAGGTGCATAACGATACATAAAGATACAGTACAGTGCTGTGATACATTTTGTTACGTGTGCGCCGGAAGCTGGCTGTATTGGTTAAGTAGTGAGAAATATATAATTAATCTCTATGGAAAATTATGGCACACGTTATGCAATACAAGAGACAAATTGATGCAGGTTTAAACATTAAGTTTTTTAATTTTACCCAAAGAGGTCCATCATGTCATCAATTGCAATGTTTCCTTGTAAATATACTCCTGTTGCCGGGGTTATTGGTGAACTCTCTACTGCCCTTGAATTACAGATATATGCGGATGAAAAGTTTATAGCCGATACCGCGACCGAGCACAACGTTCATCCTGATAAAATAAAAGAAATGATGTATGGAAAAACATCTGTATTCAACCAGTTTACTCTGGAGCGAGAGCTCATGGTAAACAGGATGCGCTCGGTTCTTGCCGAAGTCCTGGATACTCATACCGCGTATCTGTTTCATGGTTTTTTCACCCTGCTGATTCCACAACGCATAGCACATGTTTTAAAGGTGCTTGTGGTCAATAAAAAACAGTCTCGGATCGATCGCGCCGTGCTGGAGGGTATGTCACTGAAGGAGGCCAAAAGAGCAGTAAGGAATCATGATTTCAGTGCCTATAGCTGGTCCGATTTTCTTTTTCAGAAAGAAGCTTATGATAAATCACTCTACGACCTCGTAATTCCTGCGGCGGGGAAGAAGCAGGAAGAATTGGTCGATGAAATCACCAAACGATACCATACTACTTCGGTTCTGCGCACTGCCGAATCTCAACGGGCTATCGATGATTTCAAAATCGAAGTCGAGGTAGAGCGGATCCTCCTCAACAATGGCCATAAGGTAAAGGTTAGCGTAGAGGAGGGCAGAATAAACCTTGTGGTGCAGAAGAGCGTGTACAACTTCAACAGACTGGTCGAAGAGCTGAGTGAGTTGGCAGCAAAGGCCGGTGGCGCAGGCCAGGTGAATGTGACCAGAGGTGCCGACTATAATGAATCGATCTATCGCAGGCAAAAATTTGAATTGCCTTCAAAAGTGCTTTTCGTTGATGACGAGAAGGAATTTGTGCAGACTGTGGCGCAGCGCCTGATCAGTCGCGATGTTGGAACCTATGGGGTATATAACGGTAGTGACGCCCTTGATCTGATAGCAGAAGACCGTCCCGACATCATGGTTCTGGATTTGAAGATGCCGGGCCTGCATGGTATCGAGGTACTGCGCAGAACCAAAGAACTGGCCCCCGAGGTCGAGGTGATCATTCTCACTGGTCACGGCACCAATGAGGATATGGAGAAATGCATGAAGTTCGGAGCATTCGCCTACATGAATAAACCGGTGGATATTGAAGAACTCTCCGAAACCATAAAAAAAGCCAATGAAAAACTGCATGGCAATGCATTTGATTCAAACCAAATAAAGAAAGTGGAGCAGATACGAGGAGCGAATTGATATGGAGAAACACTTGAACGCAAAAGTCCTGCTGGTGGATGACGAAGAAGATTTTATCCATACCCTTTCCCAGAGACTGGAGGTCCGTGGCCTCAAGGTAACAGGGGCAACCAGAGGAGCAGATGCCGTTGATCTGGTGGATAAACAGGAGTTCGATGCCATTGTGCTGGATCTGGCAATGCCGGGCATGGATGGACTAGAGACGCTGAAGAAAATTCGGGAAAATCATCCCGAGGCGGAAATAATCATCCTTACCGGACATGCCTCGGTCAAAACAAGTATTGAGGCGATGAAGCTGGGCGCCGAGGATTATTTGGAAAAACCTGTAGATATGCAGGATCTGTTGAAGAAAATAGAAGAGGCTAAACATAAGCGGATCCTGGTTTTGCGGAAACAGTCCAAGAAAGAGATCGAAAAGATTTTGAAGAGTAAAGCGTGGTGACCATTAGCGGTCAGCACTAACTTTAGGGGTAACATAGCTCGGTTTTGGTTTAACGGCTGGTGGAAAATATTCCATCATCTGTAGAGGATAGCTCCGTCTTCGCGTTCGGCGATTTCAGGAGAGAGCCAGTTGAAATCGTAAATTGAACCATGTCGATATCTCCTGCAAAAAGGTGAAAATGATGTCACAATCACACGAAACTGCCCTAGAAGTGGTTGCAGTTAAAGAAGAGAAGGAAAAGGGAATCGCCTTTGATTGGAAGAGAACCTTCTTTATAATGTTAGGTGTTGGTCTGTTTTCCCTGATTTACTGGTGTCCGCCTTGGCCCGATGCCGTTGATCCCCTGGGTGAGCATTTTGTTCTCAACAAGGAGGCCAAGGGAGCTTTGGCTATTTTTGCTTTGGCGGCCACCTGGTGGGTTTTTGAAGTAGTGCCCATAGGCATCACCAGTCTGGCCATAGGAACTCTGCAGGCCCTCTTTCTAATTCGAAGTCCCAGTGCCGCATTTAAAGACTTCATGGATCCTTCAGTATTGTTTATTTTCGGTTCGATCGTCATCGGCATGGTTTTTACCAAGACCGGACTGACCAAGCGGCTCGCTTACAAGATGCTCTCCATAGTCGGAGAAAGAACCAGCATGATCTATCTGGGGTGTTTCGTCATGACAGCCGCTCTCGCTCATTTTATGGCGCATACGGCGGTTGCGGCTACCATGTTTCCGCTGTTGATGACGATTCATTCTCTCTACAGTGAGGAGACAGGACCAACCAGATTCGGCAAGGGATTGTTTATCGGTATGGCGTATGTGGCGGGCGCAGGAAGTATCATCACCCTGCTGGGTGCCGCCCGGGGAGCCGTGGCACTTGGTTTCTATAAAGATATAATGAATGTGGATATCAGTTTTTTCGAGCTGAGCATGTATATGTTCCCGATTGGCTGGCTTATGGTCTTTCTGCTCTGGGGCTTTTTTATGATACTCTGCCGTCCTGAAAAAAGCAGAATTGAAGGTCTGAAAGAGCGTGCCGGTCGAATGTATACGGAGCTGGGAGCCTGGAGTCGCAGTGAGATTGCCACGGTGATGTTGGTTCTGGCTACAATCCTGGTAATTGCGTTGAAGAATTTCATTCCCGCACTTTCCGGTCTTGATAAGACGGGCATAATGCTTTGTTCAACCATCGCCTTCTTTCTCCTCAGTATTCTTACGTTGGAAGACCTGGAGGAGATTCCCTGGAATATTATTCTTCTTTTTGCAGGAGCGATGTCAATAGGGTTTTGTCTGTGGGAGACCGGAGCTGCCAAATGGCTGGCGGTGAACTGGCTGCAGCTCTTTAAGGATGCCCCCGGCATTGTTTTCGTGCTCGGCATGGCTTTTTTTGTTATGATAATGACTAACTTCATCATGAATGTGGCAGCCATTGCCATATCATTGCCGGTTGCTTTGGTTATAGCACCCTATCTGGGAGTTACAGGAGAAGTGATCCTTTTTTCCTCATTGGTTGTTGCCGGCATGCCTTTCCTGTTGCTTGTCGGAGCGGCGCCCAATGCCATTGCTTATAGTTCGAAGCAGTTTACAACCGCTGAATTTGTGATGTATGGTGTTCCTGCAAGCATCTTATTGATGCTGGTTACCTGGCTGGCGGTTACGGTGATCTGGCCGTTGATGGGCATGCAGGTTTCGATACCCTTGTCTTGAGAAGTCAAACCTTTATGAAAATACCCGTTGACCTTGATATTGCCACCTTATTGGAGGGATTTCCTCATCCGGTAATGATCCTGGATGAGAACCTCCGGCTCGTTGCCATGAACCGGCTAATGGAAGCGATAACCGGCTACGACGCCCTTAAAGTAAAAGGCGTACACGGCGAGCTGGTAGTGCGCAGCAATACCGGGAATTCCCGCTGCCAGCTGTATAATCAGGTATTGCAGAGTGGTGAGGCGGTTTCGGTCACCGGGGATATTCTTACCTGTTATCGCCGCAAGATCCCGGTGCAATATACCGTGTCGATCCTGCGGCGGGAGGGCGGCGTCAACTGCGGCCTGCTGGTGATCGCCGAGGATATATCCGCCCGGGTGTCAGAGACAAACCTGGTGATGCGTGATCACGATGCCATCGAGCTGATTGGTTACAGTCCCAAGATGCAGAAAGTTTTCGACATGATTCCGCTGCTGGCCCAGACCGACGCCTCGGTGCTGATAACCGGCGAAACCGGAACGGGCAAAGACAAGATAGCTGAAATCATTCATATGAAATCCTCGAGAGCCCGTTTTCCCTTCATCAAGGTCAACTGCGGAGCCCTGCCTTCAGGGCTCCTTGAGTCAGAACTATTCGGGCATGTGAAAGGCGCTTTTACCGGGGCGACCCGGAATAAGCCCGGTATGTTCAAACTCGCCGACAAAGGCACACTTTTCCTCACCGAGATTGGTGATATGCCTTTATCGCTTCAGGTGAAACTGCTCACCGTTCTGGATGACAGAAAGTTTGTGCCGGTGGGAGGAGAGGAGAAGATCAGCGTAGATGTCAGAATTGTTGCGGCAACTCATCGATCCTTGCGAGACCAGGTACGCAGGGAAACCTTCCGCGAAGACCTCTTCTATCGACTCAATGTTCTTCAGGTTCATCTTCCGCCTCTGCGGGAACGCGAAGGAGATGTCCGCTACCTGCTTGATCATTTTCGGGAAAAATTCACCAGAGCACTTGGTAAGACAATCGTTGGGTTCTCGCCCAATGCTCTGCAGCCCTTGCTTGATTATCACTATCCGGGCAATGTCAGGGAGCTGAGCAATATTGTCGAATATTCGGTGAATATCTGCAAACGTAAAAAGATAAACAAAGAACACCTTCCCCCATATCTGTTTGAAAAACAGAACGAAGATGTTTCTCACCCGGAAGTCGAGGGAACTCGGCCTGGTCCTGGCAGGTGGAAGGAGAGGGTGGTTGTTCCGGAACATGAAGAGAGCAGCGAGAGCTGGGGGGATATCGAGCGGCAGATGATCATCGATGCTCTTAAGGAGAATAAAGGAATCAAGACCAGAACCGCTGAAAGCCTGGGTTGGGGAAGGATGAAACTCTGGCGTAAAATGAAAAATTACGGGCTGCAGGATTAGGGGGAGGGTGCATGCGAAAACTGCTGATTCCGATACAGGGAGATTATGTTGCGCCTCGCTTCGATCTTGCAACAGAAATTCTCATAGTCCGTTTTGAAGAGGGGAAAATGGTCGGTAATCCCAGAACCATCATCATGGAGCGGCCTTCGGAAGAAGCCTTGTGTCAGATGATTGTGGAGGAAAATATCTCCGATATGGTTTGCGGCGGCATAGAGGAGTTGCACTATAATTTCCTGATCTGGAAAAAAGTGGCGGTGCTGGATGGTATTATCGGCGGCTGGCGCAGCATAATAGACAAATTTCTTGCCGGTGAACTGCATCAGGGGGAAATACTGAAGGACGAGGGTGACCTGGCGCTATGAAAAAATCCGCAGCTTTTGCCGAGAAAGTTATTCCCAAAGCCATGAAAAGCTCCATCGACTTGGGGCTGGACAGAAGAAGCTATGGCCACTTTCGTCTGATACTTTTTGCCATCATGATTACCATTACCATGGGACCGGTAATAACCATTGCTGTTCTGGGATATTATAATTTCAAGGATCTGCTTCAGAAAGACGAACATCAGCAACTGGAATGGCAACTGGATGGGTCAATCAGATCCATTGAACAGCTGGTGGAAAACCTTAAATCGGTGGTGCAGTTTGCCGCACGACGGGATCGCTACTCCGAATTGATCGCAGGTAATAATCTCGAGGAACTCTTCTCCAGATTAAAACGGCAATACCCTTTCTTCGCTGACCTTGGCGTCATCGATCAGCAGGGCATCCAGCAGGCGTATCACGGCCCGTATGATCTTTTAGGAACCGACTATTCTCAGGAACAATGGTTTAAGCAGGTATACGAAAGAGGGCTTCATATCAGCCAGGTCTATACCGGCTACAGGCAGGTCCCCCATTTTGCCATTGCCGTCAGCAATTTTGATCCAACCATCCGCAAACTCTGGATACTGCGGGCCACCATCGATGCCGTAACTCTGCAGCGGTTTGTCAATACCATTAAAACAAATGCCTCCGATGATCTTTTTCTGATTAACGAGGATGGCTATCTGCAGACATCCTCTGAATTTTATGGCAATACACTTTCTCCTTCTGATTTTGAGAGAACTCCAGGCGTCATTCATCGAATCAGCAGTTCCGGTGAAAATATCTTCTATGCCATTGGTGAGATAGAGGAAACTCCATGGTTTCTCGTTCTTATGAAAAAACAGTATATCCACCAGGACGACTGGGTTCTTTTCCGCAACAGGGTGATTTTCATTGTTTTAGCATGCATGATAATCAGTGTTGTTGTCATTCTTACTCTGGTCACTCTTCTAACGACTCTTATCCGCAAGGCGGATGAAATACAAATTACTATGATGAAAGAAGCGGAACATACCGATAAGCTCGCTTCCATAGGCAGACTTGCAGCAGGGGTCGGACATGAGATTAACAATCCACTGGCCATAATCAATCAGAAAACCGGACTAATTGAGGATCTCCTCATGATGTCACCGGATTTCGAGCATAAGAAGACCATAAAAAACTGCCTTACCGCGGTCAACGGCAGTGTGGATCGCTGCAAGGCTATTACTCATCGGCTTCTGGGTTTTGCCCGGCGCACGGATGTATACGTCGAAAAACTGCATATAAATGAGGTGATCAGAGAAGTGCTGCAGTTTCTGGAAAATTCCCTGATGTATAATAGAATACGCCTGGAGCTGCAGCTGCAGGATGATTTACCACAGATCGTCAGTGACCGTATACAGCTCCAGCAAATTTTCCTCAATATTTTGAACAATGCCATTGACGCCATCGGCAAGGATGGTGAAATTACCATACTTACTCATTTAATTGCCGGTGATGTCCGCGTTGTCATTCAGGATAACGGCCCCGGTATCAGGGAGGAGGTACTTTCGCAAATTTTTGAACCTTTTTTTACAACTAAGGAAACGGGAAAAGGCACAGGGCTTGGTCTGTCGATTACCTACGGGCTTGTGAAAAAATTGGGAGGAGACATTACTGTAAGATCTCACCTCGGTAAAGGGACTGCATTCACCATAACCATACCATTACAAAGTGAAGAAGATGATAGAAAGCAATAAAGATAATATAAAAGTGCTGATAGCCGACGATGAAGTGGAGTTTGCCTCCACCCTCGTTACCCGGCTGGAGTTGAGAAATTTCAAAACGGTAATGGTCAATTCCGGTGAGGCGACCCTGAGGGCTGTGCAGGAGGAGCATCCTGATGTACTGCTTCTTGATCTCAAAATGCCGGATCTTGACGGGCTGGAGGTGCTTGCCAGGCTAAAGGATGATTATGCCGACGTCAAAGTGATAATCCTGACCGGTCATGGCTCCTTTGGCGTCGGTCGCGAAGGAATGGAGCTAGGCGCCTTCGACTATATCATGAAACCTGTTGACCTGAACCGGCTGATTGAAAAGATCGAAGATGCCTATCGGTCTAAAACCGCCGGAGATGAAGATTGATTGTGAAGCCTCGGGTTACCGGTATTGATCAAATTGTCTCACGAACAGCGAAAGTTCGTAGGGATCCCAAAAGAACTGTGAGAGCTCATGAACAGGAAAGATGAAGTAAATGAAATTTGCCTGAAGGTGTTCGGGAAGGTATCGGCAGCAGTTTCCCATGAGTTAAAAAATACCTTGTCTATCATCAATGAAAATGCGGGCCTTCTCGACGACTTCGCTGCAATGGCCGAACAGCAAGGAGGGATGGAGCCGCAGCGGGTGAAGACTGCCGCGTCCACCATCATGAGGCAGGTCTCAAGGTCGAATATAATTATCCAAAACCTCAATAGATACGCGCACAGCGGTGATTCTCCGATATCCCAGGCAGACCTGAACGAGGTACTTTCCCTTGTCGTCGCCCTGACCGCACGTCATGCGGCTATGAAAAATATTAAAGTAGATTACACCTGCCCTGCGAATCTCAAAGTCCAGACGCACCTTCTCTCTTTAGAGTCGCTCCTTTATCTGATTTTATGCCGATTGTATGTTGCAAGTGCCGAGGGGAGCATGGTGCACCTTGAGACCGTAGCCGTACCTCAAGGTGTTATGATACATCTGGATCAGGGTTGTGAGAGTTTTGTGCCGGAAGAATATCACAATACCGAAGTAAATGTTCTCGCCGAGCATATCGGGGCTTCCTTGGTAAAGGAGCGTAATAAGCTCTCCCTGATCCTGCCGTTAAAAAACAATGGGGTCTGACTCGGGGACAGAGCACACTTCTGGCAATGGATATTTTAGGAATGTAATAGGGCGGAAACAAAAGAAAAGCCCCAAACCCTTGCGGGATGAGGCTTTAAGAAACTTTGATGGAAGTTCTTGGACTATCTTATGGTGCCTAGGGCGAGAGTCGAACTCGCACGGGCCAAAGCCCACGGGATTTTAAGTCCCGGGTGTCTACCAATTCCACCACCCAGGCAAAGGGTTTCCGGTCGATCGAATTTAATAAGGTATTAAAGCCTTCCAAACTTTCCAGTAATTTCCAGCTTTATAGCTTCTGCTCCCAATGTGGTATAAATCTCTGTTGTCTTGCTCGACGTATGTCCCATTGCGTATTGCAGAGTGCGGAGATTTACACCTAATTGAGTGGCGTGAGTAACAAAAGCATGTCTTAACAAATGTGGATAAATATGTCTATCAATTCCTGCTCTTTCTCGGGCCAATTTTATAATTTTTTTCAGATCTGTAAATCTGCGCTCCGCTCCTTGTTGTCCATAGCATACCTTTCGAAACCTCCTGCAGTCTCTTTACCAAGTATGGCCGAAGTGAGTCCACTATCGGTACCGGCTTTCCTTATTGCCCTTCCCTCGGACCAGTATTACACCATGTGCAATACTGGTCCGCTTTATCTTCGGGATGTACAGCATTCCCTTGAAATACAGAATAATCTTCCGGAATAAAATTCTCTAAGATCCAGTAGTTTTCTTTACAACTGGTATCGAGTTTACTGTATAACACTGCAGGACTTCTTATCTTACCAATTCAGGAAGAAGCTCAGCTATGCCATCTCACGACTGAGGTTAATGTTTTCTTTGGAAAGCTCTATTTTGCAGTTACTCCATTTTCGATCAATTCATGTGGTCAGCCGGTCCGTCTTAACCTCCCAGGAAGTGTCCTAATCATGGCTCAATGTTGATATTCTAATATTGCCAATTCACACCTCAATATTGCTTCTCTTTTATCTGAAAAGTACTCTGGAAACGTTCAATAATGCGATCTTTGTTCTCAGTAGTTTGTAAATAGAATTGTGTAACGTATCCATTCATATTCTCCTTGAAAACTTGTCTCGGTATTCCCTGGGGCTCAGGCTGGTCCTGTCCTTGAATAACCTACGAAAAGTGCTGGTGTTTTCATAACCTATCTGTTGGGTTATTTCTTCGATACTATCCATCGTGGACTCCAGTTTTTTCTTTGCCTGTTCGATTCGGATGTCTTGGAGGTAGGTAAGTGGCGAGTACCCTGTCGCCTGTTTGAATCGTCTCTTGAAATGCCTGGAGCTTATGCCGACAAAATCTGCAATTTCATTCACTACTTTTAATTCTCTATAATTGTCTTCCATGAACCCCTGAGCTTTCATTATATCAGTATCATTATGTTTTATCTTATGGTGCTCAAGAAAATACGGAGCCTGACTCGTTCGGTTTGGTTCGATAAGGAGAGCTTTTGAACACACTTTTGCCAGATCTTCGGTTCCATACCGCTCAATGAGCCTCAGGGCCAGGTTGAAGTAGGCCGTAGCAGCACCTGTACAAATCAGTCTATCGTCTTCCGTTAAAATCATTTCCGGCTTGAGTCTCACTTTCGGAAACAGATGCTGAAATTTTCTCGCGAACTGCCAGTTCGTGGTTGCCAGACGGCCATCCAGCAGACCTGTTTCTGCAAGCAGAAAAGAACCGGTGCACACGGCAGCAATGGGGACTGCAACTTTGTTATTTCTCACAAGCCAATCCGTGACTGTGTCATTTAGTTGCCTGCCCATGTTGGGCGATGGCCATACCGGCGGCAGAATAATGTATTCGGGGGTTTCAGCTTCTTTAATAGTTCTGTGGGCCTTAAGTTCGATACAACCGCTGCCAGTCACAGGTCCGTCATCGACAGAAACCAGTTCCACCTCAAAACGATTTTCTCGACAGCCTGTCAGTTTCTGATGCCAGAGATTGGCAATACCAAAGGTGTCGAGCAAGCCGATTACTCCCGAATAAAAACAATCCTCCGTTATAAGAAAAGTAAACTTCAAGTAATTCTCCCTGCTGACCTATTACATTGTTTACAGTTTCACCTATGGCTCATTTTGCGCGATATTTGTCACAAATGCCACTTTATATAAAATGACGCAACTGATATCTTACCTGTATACCAAAAGTATCAACATACTTGTAAGCCGTCATGAAAAGGATAATACTTAACCGTGCTCACAGGATCTGCCGATGAAAGAATGGAAAAAGTCAAGCTGTGTACTCTGCGCTCAAAACTGTGGTCTGGAGATTCTCATTGATAATGGCAGGATGACAGGAGTTCGACCGGACAGGGAGAATCCACGAAGCGAGGGATATGTCTGCCGCAAGGGGATGAATGTCATGTATTACCAACATCAAAAGGACAGGTTGACGCAGCCCCTCAAACGAATTGGAGACCAGTTTGTGCCAATATCCTGGGAATTGGCTATTGCGGAAATCAGTGACAAACTCCTGCAGATTCGTACCGACTACGGTCCACGCAGTTTAGCGTATATGGGGGCCAGCATGCAGGGCGGACATTTTGAAGCAGGGTTCGGTGTCAGCCTCATGAGGGCGCTCGGTTCTCAGTACTTTTATTCTTCCGCCGGGCAGGAATTCAGTGGCGCATGGTGGGTCAACGGACGTGTGTTTGGTGGTCAACATATCCTGACGATTCCAGATGAACATGAAACAGAGGTGCTTGTCGCCTGGGGCTGGAACGGCATGCAGAGCCATCAGATGCCACAGGCTCCGAGAGTACTCAGAAGTATTTCCAAGGATCCCCACAAACAATTGGTGGTAGTTGACCCGAGAAAGAGCGAGACAGCTCAGATTGCTGACATACACATACCTGTTGCTCCTGGCACGGATGCTCTGCTTCTCAAGGCCATGATTACTATCATTCTCAATAATGAATGGGAGAATAAAGAGTATATTCAGAAGCATGTTGAGGGATTCGCTTCGATACGTGGCTGGTTTAATGACTTGGAGGTGGATGCGGCGCTTGAGGTCTGCCAGCTGGACAGGGATCAGGTCGAAAAACTCTGCAGGTTACTGACGACTAAGCGCTGGTGCATGCACCCTGATCTCGGCATATATATGAACAGGCAAAGCGGACTCGCTTACTATCTTTTGACGATCCTGGCAGCATTGTGCGGAGTTTATGGAGTTCGGGGAGGCAATGTCATTCCAGGAATGATCCGGCCAATGGGTGGACATGCCGATGAAAGGTCGGTAAAAGTCTGGCGCACGGTTGCTACCGGAATGTTTCCCGCTGCGGCCGGTTTTTATCCGCCTGCAGTTGTACCGGAGGAAATACTGAATGATCACCCGGAGCATTTACGGGCAATTCTCGTCAATGGCTGTAATCCCCTGAGAGCTTACCCTGACACTACAGCCTATGAAAAGGCTTTCGCCGCCCTCGATTTACTGGTCGTCACCGATATCGTCATGAACGAAACAGCCCGCTTTGCCCATTACGTGCTGCCTTCACGTTCTCTTTATGAATGTTGGGATGGGACCTTCTTTCCATGGACCTATCCCGAAGTGTTTTTCCAGATGAGACAACCAGCCCTGGATCCTCCCGGTGAGTGCCTGGAACCCGCACAGATCTTTACCCTTCTCGCAGAGAAAATGGGGCTGATTCCTGACATCCCGAAAGACGTTCATCAAGCTGCGCAAAAAAGTCGCCTTGTATTTGGCACAAAACTCATGCAGTGGACTGCGGCGGAGCCAGCTATCCGCAAGACTATGCCATTTATTCTTGCCAAAACCCTTGGTGAGCAATGGGACAGCGCAAACAAGGCGGCATTATGGGGAATGCTGATGACCCTGCCGCGAGATGCCAAGGAAAATAGCGTACGGGCAAACTTTGCCGCTGGACCAGACCAGGGAGACCGTATGTATCGCGCCGTTCTCGATAATCCGCAGGGAATCTGGCTCGGACTCGCAGACACCGCAGAACCGATGGCCGGTCTGCGAACAAGGTCGCGAAAAATGGAAATATATATTGAAGAAATGGCAGCAGCGGTAATCTCCCTTTCGCCACAGCAGGAACAAAAGGCAATAGCGTTAACAGATGAATTTCCTTTTCTTCTCATGGCAGGGCGTCATATGCAGTACAACGCCAACACCCTCATGAGAGACCCGAAATGGAATGAGGGAAAACGCGCCTGTACCATTGCCATTCACCCTGAGGACGCAAGGAATTTGAATCTTGTTGATGGTCAGCAGCTGCGCATAACAACCAAGGCCGGCAGCGAAACAGGAGAGCTCGAGGTCACAGAGCAGGTACGACCAGGAACGGTCATGATACCGCACGGCTTTGGGCTTCTCTATGACGGAAAGGTTTATGGAGTGAACGTCAACCGTCTTACCAAAAACACAAATCGCGATCGTTTCGGTACCCCGCTGCACAGATTTGTGCCCTGCCGTATCCAGGCAAATGATCTGCCGGAAGAGATATAGCTCGGCCAACCCGGGATTACTGATCTGCCTGCAAAACGTGGAAGGGTCGAAAGGATATAAAAAGATAATAAGGAAAGCTCCTGAGATATCCGAGCTGCTGGGGTTAGCCACTGCTGATGGATAACGGATATGTGTGTCATGGTGCAATGTCCACTTCAGCTTCAAGGACATCTGATTGTGGCGGCGGCAAATACCGAATCATAAGTATCACGACTACACGTAGATTACCTGTACCAATCTTAGTCATCTGTAGATTTAATAGAAATAGAGGTTACTACTGTATATACGAATTTTTCCAACTTCCTACGTTGCCGCTTGGACGATGGTGAGAAAGGTAGGTAACATGGTCCAAATAGCATTGCGGCCTCATGATCTCAGGCGTCATGCAGCCACCTATGCCTCCAGATCCGGTACTCCAATAGAAATTGTCAGCAAAGTCATTCTGCGACACGCGGATCTCTCGACAACTCAACGGTATCTAGGAAAGGTAAATGACACAGAAGCAATCAGGTGGATTGAAACTCTTTATGGATAAGTGTCCCCTAAATGAGCGTGGGTTGCTCCTCGCCCGTTAGCGGCAACAGTAGAAAGCATGAATACTGAAAGGGGCTGTGATAATATCTTTGGAAATCTTGAATTGTCAGTTACTTCCTTTCCGATCAACTCTCTTTGTTTCGCCGGTCCCACCCTGTCAGGAAACATGTTAATTTTCTACATCAACATTTGACTAGACCCGGAAGCCCCGGACACGTATATCCACTCACACCGAACTTGAATGGCTCAAACTGTTTCCGGATTCATGGGGTTCTTTATCATTGACGATTGTCAGGAGCCAAGGTACTTGTCTATTTAAGTTTGTGAACTAGTTAAGTTGATATATTGATGGAAATTGGATATGTCTTGAGGCATCAAACCCGTTGGAAAAAAACAAACAATCTACTCTTTCCTTCGCTGACACCACTTCATCTCACGATCTACGGTTGAAGGAACTCTCAGAATTACAGAACCAATGGAAATGCAGAAACTGACTCAGTTTTCTATAGATGTGACGGCTGAAATGATTACCTGGTTCACCCAGGACGGCAGGATCTGCTATGCCAATGCCGCCACCTGCGACAATCTGGGCTACGAGCGGGAAGAGCTGCTGAACATGACCATTTATGATGTGCTCCCGGTCCTCACGATGGAGCAGTTTGAACAGCAGTGGCAGCAGCTGCGAGAGAAAAAGTCCGCTATCCTGCAAACCACGTATCATCGCAAGAATGGCAGTGAGTACGAAGTTGAGCTGGTGCTTGATCATGCTGTGTTCGAAGGAAAGGAGTATATATTTAGCTATGCCAGGGGCAGCGGGAATCACAACAAGACGGAACAGGATCTGCGAAAAAACCTTTCCTTTCACCGGCAGGCATTGGAATCAATTCCCGGAATGGTCTTCACCACGCGCCCGGACGGATATTGCGATTATCAGAGCAGACAATGGGAGGAGTTCACCGGCGTACCCACGAGCGAGCATCTCGGCGATGGCTGGAACCAGTTACTTCACCCAGATGATCAGGCGCGGGCGTTGGCTGCCTGGCAGTCGGCGGTGACTGGAAAATCCCTCTATGACCTGGAGTATCGGGTTCGCAGACATGATGGTTTGTATGTTTGGTTCAGGGTTATCGGCCGTCCAATCAAAGACGATCAGGGCCTGATTGTACGGTGGTTTGGCGTGGCAATGAATATCGAGGAACTCAAACAAGCCGAACAGGCGCTGCGTGAGAGCGAATTGCGTTATCGCACGGTTGGAGAAGCCATCCCCTATGGCATTTGGCAGGCAGACCTTGCCGGCGCGTGCACCTTTGTCAGCGATTCATTCCTGGAAATGACCGGCATGACCCTGCCGCAGCTGCTGCAGTTCGGATGGCTGCAGCTTTTACCTCCGGAGGATCGCCAACCAACGCGAGAGCATTGGCTCCGCTGTATAAAATCAGGAGAAGATTTCCAGCGGGAACACTGCTTTCGAGCAAAAGACGGCTCTATGCGCCACGTACTGGCTATCGGACGTCCCGTGCATAACGACCATGGCGAAATCGACTGCTGGGTGGGAATCAATCTTGACATTACCGAACGCAAGCGGGCCGAGAATATGCTTATGGAACGTGAAAAGCGGCTGCGCCTGGCTACTGACGCCGCCCAGCTCGGGGTCTTTGAATGGGATGTGCAAAATGACAGGCCTATCTGGGACAACCAGCGGATGTTCGAGATTTTCGGGCTTTCACCCCAGGATCCACCGGTTGACAGTGAGCGTTTTGAGCGCGAGGTAGTCCATCCCAAGGACATACCTCGTCTCCATCAGGAGATCATGGCGAGTGTGCAGAACCATACTCCATTCACAGGGAAGTATCGTATCAGACGCCTCAATGATTGCCAGTGGCGCTGGATAGAGTGTTTCGGGAAATTCGAATATAATAACAAAGGCGAGGTGATTCGGCTTATTAGTGTTTTGAGCGATATCACCGAGCCTAAACGAAAAGAAGAAGTCCTTCGGGAAAGTGAAGAGAAATTCCGGTCCATCTTCGAGCAGGCAGCTGTCGGTATAGGCAGAGTCAGTTTCCACGACGCTCGCTGGATAGAGATAAACGACACCTTCAGCCGGATGCTCGGCTATACCAATGAAGAGCTGCAACGAATCCCCTGGCCGCTGATTACTCATCCAGACGATCTCGCACTGGACCTTGTTCCCTTTCAAAAAATGGCAGCCGGGGAACTGGAAAGCTATATCGTGGAGAAGCGTTTCATTCATAAAAATGGAAACCATGTGTGGGGTAGGCTCACACTGTCGCTCGTGCGCAATGCACAGGGCGTCCCTGACTACGAAATTGCCATCATTGAGGATATCACCGAACGCAAGCAGGCTGAGGAGGCCCTTCAGCGCAGCGAAGAGCGCTGGAACCTGGCGCTCGAGCACTTCCAGGAAGGTGTTATCATTGCTTCCGAGGACGAACAGATTATCTATTGGAATCCGGCCGCACGCAAAATGCATGGCTTCACACGCCCCGAAGAGGGCATCGAGTCATTGGAAAAGACTTCGGCCACGTACGACCTGCTGACTCCCGACGGTAATCGCTTGCTGGAGTTTGACGAATGGCCAATGCGGCGGATAAAGCGAGGCGAAACGTTGCGCGGCCTCGAACTGCGTATCCGACGGCGCGACCAGGGCTGGGAAAAGGTCTTTTCCTACAACGGTACGATGGTTGATACAGCCGGCGGAGAAAGGCTCATCTTCTTATCGGTTCATGACCTGACCGAACAACGCAAATCAGAGGAAGACCTACGCGAGAGTGACAAGCGTCTCCGAGCGCTGACAGCGGCCAGTTCAGACGTTTTATATTCTATGAACTCCGATTGGAGTGAAATGCGACGACTTCGGAGCCAAAATTTTCTCACCGACACAGACAATAACAACCGTAACTGGCTTCATGAATATATTCCTCTTGAAGAGCAGCCACGGGTATATAAAGCCACAAATGAGGCAATAAGAACCCGAGGTGTATTCAAACTTGAACATCGAATAATTAAAGCAGACGGCTCTATAGGGTGGGTGTATTCGCAGGCGGTTCCACTATTGGACGACAAGGGCGAGATATTAGAATGGTTCGGCGCTGCAAATGATATTACAGAGCGTAAAAAAGCCGAGGAGGCCCTTGAAGCCGCGAATAAGGAACTTGAGGCATTCTCTTATTCCGTCTCCCATGATCTGCGTGCTCCGCTGCGCGCCATAATCGGCTTCAGCTCCCTCTTGCGCAACCATACCGGGCAACTGGACGGCAAGGCGAATGAATATCTGCAGAGAATCACCGCAGGGGCTGGTAAAATGAACATTCTGATTGATGACATATTGCGTTTGTCACGCATCTCCAGGCAAGAGGTGGTCATTCAGGAAATCGATCTGAGTTCCATGGCCAAAGCCGTGGCTAGAGAGCTTGGACAGCAGTATCCGGAAAGACATGTCGAAATTCGTATTGCCAATGATCTCAAAGCGCGAGGGGATGCGCAGCTCATCAACATAGCGTTGGCTAATCTTCTTAACAACGCCTGGAAATATACTGGTAAAAAGGCTGAAGCAAACATAGAGTTTGGCAGTTGTCAAAAAAATGGAAAAATGGTGTTCTTCCTTCGCGACAACGGTACGGGATTTCCCATGGAGCAAGCCCACAGGCTATTTCAGCCGTTTCAGCGGTTGCACAGCGAAAGTGGATTCCCCGGGACGGGTATCGGACTTTCCATTGTCCACAGAGTGATCAAACGCCATGGTGGAGAAATTTGGGCAGAGGGAGAGATCGACAAGGAGGCCGTATTTTATTTTACCCTTGGCACATAAAATAATACGGAGCCGGCAGTCGTTTCTCCATTTGATTTTCGATCCATTGCCAGTTTTCGTGGTTCTGGCAATGGGGGCAATTTCTGTGCCCGCAGGAATGGGGAATATACATCCGGCTCTCACAATCATGACCGGTGCACTTAGCCAGCATGTGCGGACCATGCTCTTTTCTGCACCGCTTTATCGTATGCAGGGCTTTTCTATGGCCGGGCAGTAGAGTTTTATATTGCGAAAGGAAACCGTTCTCAAATTCATCTATGATGGCAGAGAGGAGGATCATTTTGCACCTCCCCAGCGGATATCAAGGGTGTCTACCAGGGAGTTGATCGCCTGGCAGGCGTTGTTTTTGGTCTTTGAAGTGAGATGGGTGTAGCGTGATGTGGTCAGAACACAGACATGCCCCAGGATTTTTTGTAACTCGAGGAAATCAACGCCAGCCTCCAGCAGATGCGTTGCAAAGGAGTGCCTAAGCGAGTGGCAGGAGATTTTTTTTTAATGCCGAGTTGATCGACTACCTTTTTCATAGCTACCTGGATGCCGCCTCTGCCCAGCGGTACGGTCACCAGGTGGGCGTTTTTCACCCCTCTCTTCCTGCTCGGAAAGATAAGGCGGGGATGCCGGTGAACCTTCCAGAATTTATCTTGGCATTTAGAATATTGGTCCTGGCAGATCCCTATTGTTGTTGAGATAATAAATCCTTGGCGTTAAGCAAAACTATCTGTTTTTCATGATGCTTAGAAAAATTCCTAAGCTTACTTCCCTGAGTAGGGTTCACCGCAATTCCAAAACCTTTGGTGCTCCTCTCAAGAATATACTCAGAATCCCACAAATCCCCGTCACTGTTGCCGGCAACAAATAAGGTTTTTGCCTTTGACCATTTTTCAAGGTTTTTGACTACAATTTCCTTTCCCTCCCTATCGACGATATAAAGCTTTTTCTCAGGATTTTGAGTAAACGTATTATCGTATACTGCGGAAAATCTCTTGTTATGCATTAATTTCATGCCATTTCCGGCGATATGCATCACACTTTTTTCCGTTGGTGAGAGGATACTTTGAAAATTATAGTATTTATCACCTGAATATTTTATATTTTCCTGTATATACTTGAGCACATAACCGACAAAGTAGTGATTGCTTCCAGTAATTATCCAAACATTTACACCTTCATCCAGCATTTTTTGTAGAACATCGAGCATCGGCAAAAAAGCATATTGATCTGGCCTGTACTGTTTAAGATATTCATCGATTGTTATTTCGAACTCTTGAGGAGTCATCCCGGAGGTAAAAAGTGGTATTTGTGTAAACTTGCTGTAACCGTTAGCTGTTACATTTGCATGCCCCTCAAGAAAATTGTTCTTCTCAATTACATTCTCAGCGAATTTGCCATCTTTAGTCCAGAACATTGGAAAAGGTTTAAAAGGAAAGGCGTCGCTGTTTATTGCTGTCCAAATATGATATGCAGCCTGTCCTGAATATCTCGCGTCATTCAACTCCTTAACAGGAATGTGTTCGTTATAGATGGTTCCATCCCAGTCAAATATCGCCAGAAATTCTTTGTTCCTGTTTTGTTCTATAAAGGAATTAATTCTTTCGAGTTTGCTGTATGTTTTACTGTTTTCAAAATTCCAATGAGGGTAGTCTGTATGCAATGGCTCAGATTTTGCTCCACTCAGCTGTAACGTAAACAATGTGATCAATGGAAATAACAGTAAAACTAGCTTTTTCATATTGTCCTTCTTTATATCGTAGGTGATATGTGATAGCGCATGAGCTTGTAATCTTGCCCAAATAATCATGCGATCTTCTTTCTTCTATCCATTAGTGTCCGGCAATCTAGTTGCTTTTCTTTGCCCATTCAAGAAATTTTTGGAGTTGGTGCGGTGATACCGCCTCTGGGATTGCTTAAAAAAATTTCATATTGCTGCTCCTGTTTTTGTTAGGAGCTTTTGGGAACCGCCAGAATTTTAGTATACCCCAAGATCTATTTGGTGGTATGAGACATCAGAGGGAATCTTTGGAAATCTTGGGTTGCCAGTTGCTCCATTTCTGGGCAATTCTTTATGCTTAGCCGTCCCTACATTATCAGGAATAAGGTTAAATAGAGGTACTGGTAGGATATTCAGAACTTCGAGGTGGCAATGTTAACGAATAAATCAGCGGCGCGGACTTTTGCGTCGACTGAATGAGCTTGGTTGTGCTGCCAATCACTCCTTAGTGGTATATAAGTCAAAATCCGGATAAAGCTTTTTTGCACACTCAGGGCAAATGCTGTGGCTAAATTCGGCATCAGAGCGATCATGAATATAGTTTTCAATTTGTTCCCAGTACCCTTTATCATTACGTATGTTTTTACAGTTAGCGCAGATGGGTAGAAAACCTCGCAAAGTCTTTACCTCTGATAATGCTTTTTGAAGATCCGAAACTAAACTGTCCTTTTGTTCTTCTGCCCGCTTACGCTCGGTAATGTCCTCAATAGCCAGGAGGATGATCCGTTTCTTGCCCATCGCTTGTTCAATTTGTCGGGCGTTCAACAGCATTGTGCGCCTGCCGATGCTGGCGAAATCGTGTGCAACCTCATAGTTGTTAAAAGGGTTTTTTTGGGGAAGGATTTTTTCCAGCAGTTCACGCAACTTTGGGATATCCCATTGTTTGTTGCCCAAGTCATATATAAGCTGCCCCACAGTCTCTTCAGGTTTTACCTTGAAAAATTCATAGAAGGAACGGCTGACAGCGACCACCCTGAGGTCTTGATCCAAGGAAATTAAGGGTTCACGCACGGTGTTTATAATGCTCTCAGCAAATTCCCTGGCTTCATCTGCGGTTTTTTTGATGATCGCCAGTTCTTTTCGGGTCTTTTCGAGGCCGTCTTCTATCTTTTTACGCTCGGTAATGTCCTCAATAGCCAGGAGGATGATCCGTTTCTTGCCCATCGCTTGTTCAATTTGTCGGGCGTTCAACAGCATTGTGCGCCTGCCGATGCTGGCGAAATCGTGTGCAACCTCATAGTTGTTAAAAGGGTTTTTTTGGGGAAGGATTTTTTCCAGCAGTTCACGCAACTTTGGGATATCCCATTGTTTGTTGCCCAAGTCATATATAAGCTGCCCCACAGTCTCTTCAGGTTTTACCTTGAAAAATTCATAGAAGGAACGGCTGGCTAAGATCACCCTGAGGTCTTGATCCAGTATCAAAAGGGGTTCACGTATTGTCTCTACGATATCTTCGTGTATTTGGTCCATCTGGGTCGCTTCCATAGCACTCTCCTCTCCACATTAAACGATAATTTTGTTTGAATAATAGAGCTTTTAATTGTCAAATATTCTTGCATTATACGTAAATGCGGCTTGTTTCTGCAATAGGATTGGCATCTATGTTCACCGGCAATATTCCTGTAAAAGTAGTTGCATCATGTAAAGATGACTACTGTATATACGAAGTTGGAGTGCTTCGAAAAGCTAACAAAAGCAATGCAATTCGAGACAGTAGGTTATCGATGAGCATCTCAATCTCATATAAAAATGGATTATTTATCCTTATTCGATTAATGGACTTGCTCTTGCCAAATAAGATTAGCCCAGCCGGGATTGTCAATGAATGGGTTTCTATTCCCCTGAATCCTCATCACACGATCATTCCGAGGCCGTTCAAAATCGGATGGACCGACATCACAATGGTAGATTTCAAAATATTAGAGATTTAAATAATGCTAAAGTTGCAGGCTTTGCGCGTTCAGGATGATAATCTGCATATCTTTGACTGCCTGTTCAAGTCCGGTAAAAACAGCCCGCGATATAATTGCATGTCCGATGGACAACTCATCTATGGTGTCGAGTGCTGCTATTAGAGCGGTATTCCGGTAATCCAGGCCGTGTCCTGCATTGACGATAAGTCCAAGCTGGTGTGCTTCCTCTGCTGCATCGGCAATGAAGAAAAACTCCTGGCGCATCTGTTCTTCATTGATGGCATCGCAGTAGCGGCCGGTGTGAATTTCCACATATTTGGCCCCGATATCATAAGAAGCGCGTATTTGTTCGGAATCGGGATCGATAAAGATGGAAACGGGAATATCAGCCTCAGCGAATTTTTGTACCACCCTGGCTAGTTTTTTCTTCTGAGAAATAACGTCGAGGCCGCCTTCAGTAGTCAGCTCCTGCCGTTTTTCCGGAACAAGGGTGATCATATCCGGAACAATATCCAGGGCGATATCGATAATTTCCTTATTAGCGCCCATTTCAAGGTTAAGTTTTGTCTTGATTGTTTTCCTAAGGAGATAGACATCACTATCCTGAATGTGGCGCCTATCCTCTCTTAGATGAACAACAATTCCACTTGCGCCTGCAAGCTCGCATAGCGAAGCTGCAAAAACAGGGTCGGGTTCCCGCCCTCCTCGAGCCTGGCGGATGGTGGCGACATGATCTACATTGATGGCAAGTTGTGGCATTGTTCGGCTCCTGTTGATAAACACTTTTTCGAGTAAATCCTTCTCCTTTTCAAACATTAACTCGGCGTCTTTCGGAGAACGTTCGTGATCATAGCCTAGTAAATGGAGGAGGCCATGGGCTGTCAGCCAGGCTATTCTGTAAATCAGCCTTTGATCATACTCCTCTGCCTCTTTTGCCGCCGTATCCAGTGAGATGACGATATCGCCAAGCTCCTGAATGGGAAGCGCAGAAAGATCTTCTTCAAGGCCATCGGCAAACGGAAAAGAGAGCACGTTTGTCGCCTTGTCTATATTGCGGTAAGTATGATTAAGTCTGCGTATTTCCGTATCGTCGGTGAGCAAAATCGAGAGAGTGTGCCTGGCAAAGCCCACCTCCCTTAATAGCTTCTCGGCAATGTACCGGATTTTTGTTTCGGGCAACGGCAGTTTAGAGCCGTAATGATTGGAGATAACAACAGACATTTTTGAAGTTATTGTTCCTGTAGAAATGAGACTGTCAATGTTGTAAAAGTCTGCCCTTTACTTTCCGATCACCCCGTTACTTCCGGTTTTCATAAGCCTCGATAATTTTTTGCACAAGAGGGTGGCGGACCACGTCTTCCTTGGCAAAGCTGCAAAACTGTATGCCGGCTATGTTCTTCAGTATTTTCCTGGCTTCAAGAAGACCGGAATGCTTGGGTATGGGAAGATCGACCTGGGTGGAGTCTCCGGTTATCACCGCCAGAGAGTCAAAGCCGATTCTGGTCAGGAACATCTTCATCTGTTCTTTGGTGGTGTTTTGCGCTTCATCGAGTATGACAAAGGCATTCGAGAGCGTTCTGCCGCGCATGAAAGCCAGCGGCGCTATCTCTATTATTCCTCTTTCGATCAAATCGGCACATTTATCGGCCCCCAACATATCATTAAGGGCATCGTGAAGAGGCCGCAGATAAGGATTCACTTTCTGGGCCAGATCCCCCGGCAGGAAACCAAGCTTTTCGCCTGCTTCGATCGCCGGCCTTGTCAGAATGATTGATCTGACCTGGTTATTGACCAGGGCCGAAACGGCCATGGCCACAGCCAGATAGGTCTTGCCGGTACCTGCGGGGCCGATGCCGAAGACAATATCGTTTTGGCGAATGGCATCTATATATATTTTTTGATTCCTGGTCTTGGGAGATATGACCCGGTGCTGCGTGGTCACGTATACCTTATCAAGAAAAATCTTATCAAGCTTTGCCGATGGTGTGGATTCGAGAATCCGCAGGCCAAAGGCGATATCCGATGAATATACCGGATAACCCTTGCCGATCATGTCATAAAGTTGCTGCAGCAGATCTTTGACCAGCTTGACCTCATGTTCCTGACCGACAATATTAAGGTCATTGCCGCGAGCATTTATCTTCAGGCCCGCGACTTTTTCTATAGTTTGAAGGTTCCTGTTCAAATCACCAAAAAGCAATGCAGCACTACTGTTATCCGAGAAGTGTAGATCACAGCTGAAATCGTTTGTCATTTGTTGATAATTTTGTAAAAATTCATTGAAGTTGCCGAGATGGACTCTGCCACTTGACGCAGACCCCGAGAAAGCTCGATCCACAACGACATAGATCGAGCTTAGGAAGTTCGTTGTTATTTCTTGTCTAATTCTTCATCAATAATCCGCTGAAATCCCTGTAGGCTTCTGTCTTGCAGAAGTCTACCGTTTATAAAAATGGTGGGGGTGCCGGTAACTCCGGCTTTTTGTGCATCCTGGATGTCGGTATGAACTTTTTGCCGGATTACCGGGGATTCCATATCTTTTTTCCATTGTTCCAGATCAAGATCCAATTTAACGGCTATGTCTTCAATAACTTTGTTACTGAGTTTTTCGGCGGAGAAAAGTTCATCGTGAAATTCCCAGAATTTTCCCTGCTTTTCAGCAGCGAGTGCGGCGCGTGCGGCAGGATCTGCAAATTTATGAAACTGCAGAGGCATATTTTTGAAGGCCAGTCTTACATTTTTGGGATTCCTTTCAAGAACCTGAGCAATCAAAGGTTCAATCTTGCTGCAGTATGGACATTCGAAATCAGTGAACAGGGCGATGGTTACCGGGGCATTTTCCGGACCGCGGATGGGGGCTCCGGCAGTGTTGATCTCTCTGATGAAGCTGACGGAAATGGTTGTGAAACTGTTTTTTTCGCCATTGATCAGATAAAGCATTTCAGCCCTCGGAGCAATATCTATGGCATTCACTCCTTTGTCTACCGGTATGGTTCCTTCCAGTTTGCCGTCGGCGGTGTACACAAGAACATTATGCTCGCTGGTGAGAACAAAAACGTATTTGCCATCAAGCGAGTGCACTATGTCAACAGGGCTCTGGGGAAGCTGCCATTGATTGAGGACCTGCCAGTCGAGATTGGAGGATGAATCCTGCATGTTTGTGGCCCCGATTACAGGACTGCAAAGTGCCGCCGTTAAGATTGAAAGTGCTGCCAATATCTTTTTGAAATCCATAATAACCTCTGATTTTTTTGTCAAATGTCTGTTTAGGTTTACTGTCCTTTCAACTAACCCAATTGAGCTTTTATCAGTATCTCGTAGACGGAGTCTTTTTTCCTGCAAAAAACAGGAACAATCTGAGAATACTAAAACAGGTGGCTCTATAATCGCCTGAAATTAACCTTTGCATCATCAGCAATGAGAACAGAAGGTTCGTCAAATGCAAATTAAGATAGTATCCATTAACTGCTGATTTGGCAAGAATTTAGCACTTCTTGACCTTCTTGGAAAGCAATAAGAAAAGTCGTCCAAAATCGAATAATCCCGGTTCGCTGTATAAAAGTTGAACTTAACTGCTTAACTGTATAGGCGAAGGTACTTGCCAAAAACATATATCGTACTTTTTATCCAGCCATATGGCATCGTCACAACTTTTTATGAGATTATCAGATTTTGATATGGTGGATTACTGCAGAAGTACTGCCCGAGAGAATAGAAAAGTTTGCTTCGCTCTGAAGATTCGTTGATTTAATCACTTGGAATACCTTGACTCGACTAAAGTTGTGAATTACAAATGATTCACCTGGCGCGTCAGACTTTTTCGGGACCAGTCCATTTTGTTTTCGCAAATATGATGATAAAATGTTATACTGACCTGTTTGTTCAGGTGAAAAGTAAGTAGAATCAGTTAGTTGCGAGGGTGGCGGAACTGGTAGACGCACTAGACTTAGGATCTAGCGCCTTTGGGTGTGGGGGTTCGACTCCCCCCTCTCGCACCAGGCTGAATTATAAATACTATTTCATAAAAATAACTTCTGTATTGCGGATCGGTATGGCGGATCGCCCATAGCGAACTTACGTATGCCGATAAACGATTATGCAGAACACAGTCAAAAGGATGAAAACAGATGGATGTAAAGGTTGAAGAGATAGGAACTCTTACTAGAAAAGTTACAGTTACTCTGCCTGAGACAGATGTTCGTAAGAAGCTTAAGAAAGCCTATGACAAGCTGCAGAGAGAATCCAAGATGAAGGGCTTCAGGAGAGGTAAGGTTCCACGTTC
Organism: Desulfopila inferna; assembly: GCF_016919005.1. Taxonomy (NCBI): domain Bacteria; kingdom Pseudomonadati; phylum Thermodesulfobacteriota; class Desulfobulbia; order Desulfobulbales; family Desulfocapsaceae; genus Desulfopila; species Desulfopila inferna. Next base: position 497,264 of record NZ_JAFFQE010000001.1, on the reverse strand, counting down.
GATCATTGAAAAATCCTATAAACCGCAAGTTGAAGCCGAGGTAGGGGAGAAGCTTGTTCAGGATACCTATTTTGATGTGATCGAAAAGGAAAATATCGACGCGGTTATTCATCCGGAAATACTCAACCATGTTTATAACGAAGATGGATCCTTCACCTATGAGGCTCAGGTAGACGTACGACCGCAGTTCGAGGTTACAGGCTACAAGGAACTGGAAGTTGAAAGGCCTCAAACCGATGTCACCGATGAGGATGTCGACAAGGAAATCGAAAATCTGCGCCGCCAGATGGCGCCTCTGAAATCCTCCGAAGATCGTCCCGCGGAAGAAGGCGATATCGTGATCATTGACTATCAGGGGTTCCATAAAGGCAACCCGATGAAGCAGGTCAAGAACGAAAACACATCCGTCGAAGTAGGTGCCGGGCAGATGGGAGAAGAGTTTGAAAAGAAGCTTGTCGGTATGAGTAAAGACCAGGAGGCAAGCCATGAAGTGGAATTCCCTGAAAAACATCCCAATCCTATACTTGCCGGAAAAACAATTGAGTTCAAGGTTACCATAAAGGACATCAAGGAACGCATTCTAGCCGAGCTCGATGACGAATTCGCTAAGGATGTCGGTAAGGAATTCAATACCCTGGAAGAGCTCAAGACTGCCATTCGCGAGAAACTCACGCGCGAGAGAGAGGAAAGTGCCGAGGGCCAGTTGACTGACAGGATAATGCAGGCTATTTTAAAAGAGAACGAGTTTGAGGTTCCTAAAAAACTAGTTGATTTTGAAGTAGAGCAGATGATCAAGCAGACCGAAGAGCAACTCGAGAAAAGCGGTATGAACCTTGAGGCAGCCGGTCTCAACCGGGAAATGCTTGCGCAGCGTAACGAACCTGTAGCCGCTCAGCGCGTCCGCGGTGATTTCATCCTGAAGAAAATTGCCGAGAAAGAGGAAATAAAGCTGAAGGACGAAGATATGGATCGTGGCTTCAAGCGCATTGGTGATCAATATAATATGCCCGTGGCCCAGGTAAAAGAATTTTTCGGCAACCGTGACGATTTGCTTCCCCTGATGAATGAACTTCTCAACGAAAAAGTTCTCGATTTCCTGCGTAAAGAGGTGAAATACATTGAACCGGAAGCTGCTCCGGTTGAAGAAGAACAGACACCGGAGGGGAGTTGATACATATCCTTCCGGACTTTATCATACAGCTTTCTGGTTTCCGTTTCCCGGAGATTGGAATTTGATTAAACAAGCGACTGCAGCAGGTTCGATACCGCTGCAGTCGTGTCGTTTCAAGGAGAGATAAAAATGAACCTGGTACCAATGGTAGTAGAGCAGACCCCACGTGGAGAGCGTGCTTTTGATATTTATTCCCGTCTCCTCAAGGAGCGCATTGTTTTTCTGGGAACCGTGGTTGATGATTCGGTTGCCAATGTCATCATTGCTCAGTTACTTTTTCTTGAGGCCGATGATCCCGAAAAGGATATTACGTTCTATATCAATTCTCCCGGTGGATCTGTTTCCGCAGGCATGGCAATCTATGATACAATGCAATATGTCAAATGTGATATAGCGACACTGTGCATGGGCCAGGCCGCGTCCATGGGCGCTTTGCTTCTTGGAGCGGGATGCGACGGTAAAAGATATTCTCTACCGCATTCTAGAATCATGATTCATCAGCCGATGGGTGGATTTCAGGGACAGGCAACGGATATCGACATCCACGCCCGTGAAATTCTGCGTATGCGCGAAGAGCTCAACCAGATTCTGGCCTCACATACGAAAAAACCTATCGAAGAAATTAGAAAAGATACGGAACGTGATTATTTTATGAGCTCAAACGAAGCAAAGAGTTACGGCTTAATTGATAAGGTACTCAATAAGCGAGAAGAAATAGCAGAGGAAAAATAAATGAGTGAGAAGGAAAAAAGCGGGCCTGAATGCAATTGTTCATTTTGCGGAAAAAATCAGGACGAAGTTAATAAGTTGATCGCCGGGCCTGATGTCTTCATTTGTGACGAATGCATCGATCTGTGCAATGAGATCGTCCAGGATGAAAACAGTACTGATGATGGTGCAGATGCTGTCAAAAAAAACCTGAAGCCCCGGGAAATAAACGATCGCCTCAATGAATATGTAATAGGTCAGGATTATGCCAAGAAGGTACTATCCGTCGCCGTTCATAACCACTATAAACGAATAGATGCTCCCAAGAGTGAGGATCAGGTAGAGCTGCAGAAGTCCAATATTATCCTTATAGGACCGACCGGATCCGGAAAGACCCTGGTGGCGCAGACCCTTGCCCGCACCCTGAATGTCCCCTTTTCCATGGCAGACGCTACAACCCTGACGGAAGCCGGATATGTGGGCGACGATGTCGAAAACATCCTGGTCAACCTTCTCCAGGCTGCCGATTATGATATAGAAAAAGCCGAGCGAGGTATTATTTATATCGATGAGATTGATAAAATCGCCAGAAAATCGGACAGTCCTTCTCTTACCCGTGATGTCAGCGGCGAAGGGGTACAGCAGGCACTTCTCAAGATTATTGAGGGGACCGTCGCCTCCATTCCGCCCAAAGGGGGAAGAAAACATCCTCAGCAGGAGCTGGTCAAAATCGACACCACTAATATCCTCTTTATCTGCGGTGGCGCCTTTGTCGGTCTCGAGAGTGTAGTTCGTCGCAGAAAGGGTAAAAAATCGATCGGATTTGGCAGCAATGTCATTGGCGAATCCACCAAAAAACTTGGAGAACTGCTCGCCGCCGTACAGCCGGAGGATCTTCTCAAATTCGGACTTATTCCTGAACTGGTCGGCCGCCTTCCGGTCATAGCCACCATGGAAGAGCTTCTCGAAGAAGATCTGGTGCGTATTCTCAAGGAGCCGAAAAATGCTCTGACCAAACAATACACCAGGCTTTTTGAATTTGACGATATAAGGCTGCGTTTCACGGAAGGAGCCCTGACCGCCATCGCCCGCAAGGCGCTCAAGAGAAAATCCGGGGCCAGAGGACTACGCTCGGTCATGGAAGCAGCGATGCTTGAGGTGATGTATGATCTACCTTCCAAGAAGAATGTCCAGGAATGCGTGATCAGTGAGCAGGTGATAAATAATGGTGAATATCCTGTTGTCCTCTATAAGAAGAGCGAAAAAGAGGAAATAGCAGGAAATGCTTAAATGCCCAGGTGTAAGTATATTATGGAGATCAAGTAATGCCCAGTAATGACAATACCACAAAACTGTATCCTCTGATGCCGCTCCGGGATATCGTTGTATTTCCGCATATGGTTGCGCCTCTTGTAGTGGGAAGAAGGAAATCTATCCAGGCTCTGGAAGATGCGATGCAGAAGAGAACCGAGATTTTTCTGGTTACTCAAAGAGATTCAACCATTGATGAACCTGAAGAAGACGGCGTCTATACCACGGGAACACTTGCTGTGGTGATGCAGCTTCTTCGTCTTCCCGACGGAACTATCAAAGCGCTGGTTGAAGGTAAGGGGAGAGGAGAAATAGTCTCTTTCGTACCGAATGACAACTTTTTTCAGGTTGAAGTACGTCAATTTGAAGAAGAGGAGGAAGTTACCAGGGAAGTGGTTGCCTATGAGCGGGAATTGAGGAAATATTTCAGCGAATTCGCCTCGATAAACAAGAAAATTGCCAAGGAAGTCATCAAGTCTCTGGAATCAATCGAGCAGCCGGGAAAACTGGTCGATGTAATCTGCGCCCACCTCCCTATCAAAACCGAAGAAAAACAGTCTATTCTTGAGTGCCGAACCTTACAGGAACGCATCGAGAAGATATTGGAAATCATCCATCGGGAGATTGAGCTTGCCGCACTCGAAAAAACCATAGACGCCAAGGTAAAGACCCGGATGGGTAAAACCCAGCGTAACTACTATCTTGGTGAAAAGGTACGTGAGATCCAGACCGAGATGGGGCAGGGCGAGGATGGTATGGACGATATCACCGAGCTTGAAGAAACCCTCAACAAGATGAAGATGCCGACGGTGGCCAGGGAGAAAGCCCTGAAGGAGCTGAAAAAGCTCCGGGCCATGCCGCCCATGTCCGCCGAGACCACGGTGGTCAGGAATTATATTGAGGCGATCATCAGCCTTCCCTGGAAGAAAAAAGGGAAAAGCAATCTGGATATCAACACGGCCGAGAGGATCCTGGATGAAGATCATTACGGACTCTCCAAACCGAAGGAGCGCATTCTCGAATATCTTGCCGTCCAGACCCAGGTAAAGAAGATTAAAGGACCCATCCTCTGCCTGGTCGGCCCTCCTGGTGTCGGTAAAACCTCGATCTGCAAATCAATCGCCCGTGCCATGGACCGTAAGTTCGTCCGGCTTTCGCTGGGCGGCGTACGGGATGAAGCTGAAATTCGCGGTCATCGAAGAACCTATATCGGAGCCATGCCGGGGAAAATAATCCAGTCGATGCAGAAGGTCAATGTGTCGAACCCTGTTTTCTGTCTGGATGAAGTAGATAAAATGTCCATGGATTTCCGGGGTGATCCCTCAGCTGCTCTACTGGAGGTTCTTGATCCCGAACAGAATGTCGCATTCAATGATCATTATCTTGATCTTGACTATGACCTGTCGGGCGTTTTCTTCATAACCACGGCAAATAGTCTGCATGGCATCCCGGTTCCTCTGCAAGACCGCATGGAAATTATCTCCATCAGCGGCTATACTGAAGAGGAAAAGCTGAAAATAGCCGAAGGCTATCTGGTGCCGAAACAGCTTGAGGCCAACGGCTTCAATAAAGACGATATCAAGCTGACAGAGGGAGCCATCCTCGAAATTGTCAGACGCTATACCAGAGAAGCAGGAGTAAGAAATCTTGAGCGTTCCATTGCCTCTCTGTGCCGTAAGATAGCGCGCGACCGGCTTAAAAAGAAGGCCAAGGACAAAAAATACAGAATTGGAGTACAGTCTGTCCTCAAGCACCTGGGTACGCCGAGATATCGCTATGGCCTCGCCGAGGAAAAGGACTCCATTGGATTGACCACGGGACTTGCCTGGACCGAGGTTGGCGGAGAGTTGCTGCAGATTGAAGCAACATTGATGCCGGGCACCGGCAAACTGATTATTACCGGTAAGCTGGGCGAGGTCATGCAGGAGTCGGCCAGGGCTGCTCTCAGTTATGTACGTTCCCGGGCGGATATTTTAGGCCTGGATGTGGATTTCTATCAGAAGCTTGATATTCATATACATGTACCCGAGGGGGCAATTCCCAAAGACGGTCCTTCGGCCGGCATAACCATAGCGACAACACTGGTTTCGGCGCTGTTAAAAGCTCCGGTGCGGCATAAGCTGGCAATGACGGGTGAGATTACCCTGCGCGGCAGGATCCTGCCCATTGGTGGGTTGACCGAGAAATTGCTGGCCGCCAAACGAGGCAACATCACCCATGTTCTCATCCCCAAGGAAAACGAACGTGACCTGAAGGATGTTGCCCCGACCATCCGGAAGAGCCTGACCATTGATCTTGTCGATCATATGGACGAAGTGCTTGAACATGCGATAGTTGTCAAGGAAGGGGAATCGTTATTTAAAAATGTTCCGGGCAGCAGTGTATATGGTGAGATCGAAGCGGCTTCACAGAACACACCACATTAATTTTTTTCTGTCTTTTTTGCTTGACGGGGATGAGCTTAATTGGTAAATACTCATCCACGCTTGAATGAGCGGGCGGGTAGCTCAGTTGGGAGAGCATCGGCCTTACAAGCCGAGGGTCACAGGTTCAAGCCCTGTTCCGCCCACCACAATATACGACATGCGGGGTCGTAGTTCAGTTGGTTAGAATGCCGGCCTGTCACGCCGGAGGTCGCGAGTTCGAGTCTCGTCGGCCCCGCCAGTAGAAAAAAAAGGGATACAGCAATTATGCTGTATCCCTTTTTTGCGTTTATATAGAAAGAATGCGGGCTATATTGATCAAAGATCATTTTTTTTTTTAAAAAGGTAGGTTGGCGGTGAGCGTAGCGATCCCCAACAATCCAACCACCAGACAACTCGGAAAGGACTTGATTCGCCTGCATTGCTTTAGAAGGATTTGATCCAGTCTTGCGAAAAATCATCCGGGGATAATCATATATCAGGCTTCTCGAAGTCGGAGTTTATGCCCACACGGGTGCAGATCCATAACGACGTAGATAAGCTTTTCACGAGCCCATCAATTATAGCTGTCGATAAACTCGTTGGCCGATATACTATTTAAAGCCGCCGAAGTTAGCAGCCAATCCCCTCCCTCTTTTTGCAACTCCACCTCAAGCCGATAGCGTTCGGCCTGAACCAGTTCAAGATCTGTTTCAAGCAGTGGTTCTCTGGATACCGCCACATAGAGCGTCAGGCGTGCGGTAGTTTGATTACCTGCCAACGAAATTTCTCTTGGATTCGTCAATACATATATGCTCGGGCGACGGAGGAAATAGCCGGCAATAATCCGGGCAATATCCTGGCGGGAGAAATTTTTTGAATCATGATAATTGTTTGAGATAAGTTTCTTTAGATTGCCGGTATCTTTTCTCTCGAAATTCTTCTCTGCAGCTGCAATAAATTCATTGATTTCAACTACAGGATTGTCAGTTCCCGTGCAGGAGATCAGCAACAAGAAAAGGATTGCCGGTAATAAAAATTGAAATTGTGTTTTTTGCTGCATATAAATATCCATTCACTTTTTGATGGACTAATAAAACCCCCCGACGTGCTCTCTCTGTCATTCCGGTCCCGGACTCCGATCTGGTCCCGGAATGACGGATACCGAAAATATTTGAGGTTTTTACGAGCTTGTCATATTTCCCATCTCGAGAAAAGTCATTGAAGTTGCCTGGAACGATCCATCATATATTGAAAATATCAGGAGTGTAGGCCGAATCTGCAACGCGGGAGACCGGGCTTTCTAGAAGTCTAGCGCTTATCGCGACGCCATCAAAGTTAAAGAAGCTTTTCGCCGGTATAGGCGATGTCGGCATCTTTGGCACTGTATGGTTTCAACTCACGCTGGTTCCGGATATCTTCGACAAAATGCTGATTCAATAACATTGATTTTGCCGAGAGAGCGAAGTCGGCATCCTGCAGGGCCAGTTCGGCTGTCCTGTGGTCATATATCTTTCCGCAAATGAGAAGTGGAAGTTCGGTGACCTGGCGGGTCAGCTGACTCATGGTATAATCGGTGCCGAATTCATTCTTTTGAAAATCATAGGCGGAAACGGAGATGGCATCGATATCCTGGCGTGACAGCAGCGTTATCAGTTGCTGCCATTCAACCTGGTCCTCGAAGAGCGAGACTTCCATATCGGCAATTCCCCAGTTGGAAATTCTGAAGAAAAGCAGAATATCATCCGGGACCACTGCTTTGACACTCTCTATAATTTCACAGGCAAAACGGAAACGATTTTCCAAAGTACCGCCATAGTAGTCATTCCGCTTATTGGAGTATGACGAAAGAAATTGGCTGATAAGATAGCCGTGGGCTCCATGAATTTCAATGCCGTCAAAACCGGCTTCGACGGCGCCTTTTGCCGATTCGACAAAACCGTTTATGACATGGTCGATGTCAAACTTGCTCATTTCATCGGGAAGAGGATATTTTCTGCCGGTCAGCGAGTTACCCTGGACTGGAGAAATTGGGGAGGGAGCGATAACCCGGTTTGCCGGATTAACACCCTCATATGCTATCCTGCCGCAATGGAAAAGCTGAATGATGCCGACGGAGCCATGTTCCCGGATTTTTTCGGCAACGGATTTCCACGCCTCGATCTGCTTGCTGTTGGTGATCCTGCTTTGCCCTGGGTAGCCCTGAGCGCTTTCATAATCGGTGACCAGCGCCTCGGTATATACCAGTCCGGCACCATTCCTGGCGCGCCGCACTAAAAAATCGAGAACGTCCTGGCGCGGGATCGACGCCTCGTCTGCGGAAGTGCGTGTCATCGGCGCAACGCCAAGGCGATTTTTAAAAGTGAATCCTTTGATGGTGAAAGGGGAGAAAATTCCACTGTTGCCGCTTTCCATGTGTACTCTCCTTAGCAAGGGGTAACTTTGAGTCTCAGCAGCTCGGCCGGCAGGGCGCATCTATGTGGCGATCTTTAATAGGATAAGTGTAAGGATACTATAGCTGTTTTACAAGGAAAGCGATTTCGCTAATACCCTTTGTCAGCCATTTTTTCTTGATATTTTTGGTTCACCTTATAGACAAAGGCCAGAACCTCGGCAACCGTCTGGTAAAGCTCGACAGGGATTTCGTCGCCTATCGGTACCTTGGAGAGCAGCTCGACTAGAGCCGGGTCTTCCTGGATGTGGATTCCTGCCTCTCTCGCTGTTTCTATGATCTTGCCGGCAATGACTCCCTGTCCGCCCGCGATAATTTTCGGTGCCGCACCTTTGTCGTCGTCATAAAGAATTGCTACGGCTTTGGGGATATTTTTTCTCTCCATATATATCATACCTTGGTATTGACTATCGATTCACCTTCCGGCACCAGTCTTCTCAACAGATCTGCCGCCGGATCGACATGTTCTTGAGAAAATGAAATTTTCAGAGTATTCCTGTCGATTACATCGGGCAGGAGATCGCTCGAGAATTGTTCTAAAAACTGCAGCTTATCCTTAGAATCACAAATAAATTTGATGTAGATACCTTGCTTGCTCTGCAGGAGATCAATGCGTAGGTTGCCCAACCCTTCCAGGGCAAGATGTAGGGAAAAGCGATTGTCGGTCTCACTATCGTCGGTATCGCTTTCCCTGTGGAAATCCTCGACAAGAAGATAACCTTTTTCGAGAAAAGGCATAGGAAGTGGAAAAATAAAGATATTTTCCTTTTCCAACTGGAGCTGCATCAGCTGATAGAGTTCGATGGTGCTTAAGAGCTTGTTGGTACTTTCTGCCAGGTGTCCGGCCCCCTTAAAGGCTTGTGCCAGTTCGAGCAGTGCGGATTTCAAGGTCAACTGTGCATTGTTTTTCTCTCCTCTGGCGAGCAGCGCCTCAAAAGACAGGCCGAGTCTGTCAATAAAGCTCTTTAAAAGACCGCCGCCGTCTTTGCCCAGCAAACCCTCCTGATTGAAATGAAAATAGGATTCAAGCGTTTGTCTGCTTAATGAGTTGAGGTTGCTCAAGGGAGATGGTGAGACCTGGTGCAGCGATTCGAAAAGCGCTTTGATGTCGATATTTTTCCCCAGCAGTGTTATCGATTTTCCGCTGAGGAGATTGGTGGAATCACCTAAAATTCTAAGCTCCACCTGCGGTGCAGTGGACATCACCTGGAGCTGAAGTGTCTGGCCGATCGACAGCTGTGTCTGGGACTGCGCGGTAATTTTATTGCCGCCGATCTCGAGAATAAACGTAAATGAGCCCTTTGTCTCAACCACGACAGCCTTGAATGTTTGTCCCAGTTGAGGCTGACTGTGCTTTCCTCTGGATCCCGATTCGGAAGTGGAAGAACCGAGGGGAAGAATTCCTGAGAGCGGAGAAATAGAGTGCATACTTTCCTATCGGCAGGATTGATCGATGTGTTAAGAAAAAGAAGAGCTGACTACTACAGAAACTTAGATGGCTTCAGACTGCCGGACTAGATATCATGGTTACCACATAAGCAAAATAGACCTGCCTTCCTTGCAAAAACGTGGGTTAAGTTGAAATCAACAAAACCAACTCAGAGCCAAAACCAAGGAGGGAGGTCTTGAAAAAAATGATAATGAATATCGGCTTAGATGTTCACAAAAACTCAATTTCAATTGGAATAGCTGATGACGGTAGTACTGGTGAGGTCAGATACTACGGAAAGATTGATAACAACATGAATCAATTAAATAAAGCTATCCCAAACTCATATCGAAAGGAGCTGTACTTCGATTTGCATACGAAGCTGGTCCTTGTGGATATGGCATCTATCGCTATTTAACCAATAATGATATTGATTGTATTGTTGTCTCTCCATCAAAAATTCCGCAACCAATTGGAAACCATTTGAAAAATGATAAACGAGATTGTTTGACGTTGCCCAGACTTCATCGAGCAGGTGAGCTCACTCACTTACCGCCCATCTCGGCGTTGTTTTCAGAAAATCAATGCTCGCAGGTAAGCGAAGACTCCGATATTAAATATATGGCCGTGCTTGATTTCCTGAAAAGGCCTCGGAGTCTGCGCTTACCTGATCTGAGGAAAAATTGCAATTCTCCGACACACTCCTGGATTATTTGGAAAAAACAATTTCTTACTGGATTGATGGATCCGGAACTCGCAGTATCAGAAAGCATCCTCAGGAATACGAAATTATATACCTGCGGAAACCTGTGGATTAAATCACCGAGTTCGTCGATTCAGGCGGAATAGCCCCTGACATGAACGGCCACTATTCATCCCACGCACGCACATTATCACGCAGCTGCTGGCGCTGAACACCAAGCAAATAGGTGATAACTGAATCACGATGTTTAGTGGAGATCGTGTCGAAATGGAAGGAAACCTGCCAGCGTCCATTGCGAAGGCGTTTTTTGTGTACGATATGGCTTACCGCGTTAATGGTCACATTCTGGTGAGGAAGAAGGATTTCAACAATGATATGATTTTTATTTTTCGGTTCGTCACCGAAGAGCGCCAGCACTCCGGATCCCGATATGTCCTGGGTCTGTCCGCTGATAGTCCAGTCAGCGGAGGAACTATGCTGGGAATTTGTTCTGTAGGAGGCAACGATTTTGGTACTGGTATTGATCCGGAAATATTCTCTGAGACTTGCCGGATCAAGGGTTCCATTAGCCTTTAAACGCAAGGTATCGTTTTGTCTCTCAATAATGGATGTGTTTAGAGAAAGGGAAGACGATTTTTGGGCTATGGAAACTAGATGTTCCGCTTTCAAAGCAATACCATCCGGCAGGGTATCAGGTGGAAAAACCAGGAAGAAATTCGGCGCTTCGTCCTCCTTGAAGGTGCATTCATACTGATGCTGATTACCGCCCTTGACGGTCAGTTTTATCATAGCCGGCTGGCTACCCTTGATTGCATTGACTATGTTGGCTATAGATGAAGAGTCCACGATTTTCAGCACCTTAAAAGAGGGTATAAGTGCCTTGGATATAGAGAGCAGCTCATAGTTGTCCAATTAATTTATTCGTTTTCCATTTTAACGCCGGCCTTTTAGATGTAAGTCACTAAAGATCTTTAACGTTAACCTTGAGACGAAGTAGCTTTCTTTGAATTTCCAGGCAGCAGCCGATTATTTTATCCCTGTCTTCCGTGGTTATTTCTTCAAAGTGGTAGGCCACGTCATATTGTTTGTCGGCTGTCTTCACCGTCCTGACGTGGCGTGCCAGGGCGGTAACAACTTGGGGTTCGTCGGTCGGAAGAGTAATTTCCAGAAGAATAGTTTGGTTTTCCGGAGGTTTTTCGGGAAAACTCGCCAGGATGCCGCTTCCACTGATGTCTATTGTTGCTCCTTTTAAGACCCAGCTCTTGCCGTCGTTTGCTTTTGCTTGAGAGAGAAACGCCCGCCCGATAACGCTGGTGACGGCGTCAACCCGGAAGAATTCCCTCATCTGCTCATGACTCATCGATTTGACTGCTGTCATTACAAGCTGCCGGGAGTCGACGATTTTGGTAATATTGGCCTCAAGGGATACCGAAGGCCCCCCCATGTCAATATTCACAATACATGGTTTGGAGGTATCTATATTCTCCACCGGCAGTAATCCATGTTTGAAAAAGAGACTGAAGACGGAAGCGGACGATTTCTGGTAAACGCCCTGTACCCGGTATCTCTCTCTGACATTTTTTAGAGGAAGAAAAACCCGTACAGGCTTTGAGTCCGGAATATCCTGGAGAATACTTTTGTTGGTGGTCATAGTATAAACTGCTATTTAAAAAGCTTTTTAGATAAAATTATCTCCTTCCACCCGACCACCATACATTAGCATTGAGAATAATATAATTCAAGTTAGTTAAGTAATATTTCATTCTAAGGATTTCGAAATATAAACCGATAATAAATAAGAAACATTTTTAATAACCGGAATCGTTTGTCATTCATAACTCAATCGTCATTTTGTGATTGCATATCTTCTTCCAGACGAAGGAGTTATTGATTGGAAGAGGATCTTATCTATAAAGTTTTTTATGGTAATATGCGACCTGAAGGATGCTCAAAATATAGAAGCAATAGGAATCATATAAAAAATTATTTACAGTAATAAGCAGAGGCAAAAAAAATAATGCTTTCAAATCAATCTATTCTTGTAACTGGTGGAACAGGATCTTTCGGAAAAGCTTTTGTGCAAACCATACTGAAAAAATATTTATTTGGGTAAGAACTGGTGCGGAAATTGTTTAATTTGCCCATATATGAAGGAGGTTGTTTATATACATGGAAAACACTTTAGGGCCGTTTTTGGAAAATTCGTTTGGCGATAAATATCTTTTTGATGTCAATGGTTTTGCTTTTGACCGAATTGGTGCCAGAGCCTCTTATGAGAATCATTTTAACCAGGATTTATTTCAAGAAAACAGTCTGTATATCATCCCGGGTAGTGACAGTGGCTTGCTGCCAAAATATTTGGTTGAGTCTGGTTTGCCTGAGGGGAGTTATTATATTTTCGTGGAACCAGGTCAGGTTTATGACCGCTTAGAGGAAATAATTCCTGAAAAGGGGTTCCATAAAAAAATTGATATAACGACTCCCGATAAATGGCTTCAGTGTGCCGAGAAGATAGAATACAGGAATTTTGTATATCTCGGAAATTTAAAAACTGCGCCTTCTTTTGCAGCGGCCGACGGCCGTTTACCGGATTATCTTCAGCTAACCAATCAACTGCGGGAAGAGCTGGAAAAGATTCAGTGGCAGCATAATGCCGAACTGGGAGCAGAGCTTTTTCATTTGAGGCAGTTTGAGAACCTTCCGGAAAATCGAACATCAGCTTCATGTCTGTTGAATAAATGCGCTGGTCAGACAGCAATCATTCTCGCCGGCGGGCCTTCTCTTGATGATGTGCTGCCATGGATACAAGAGAATCGCGAGAAAATGGTCGTTATTGCTGTTTCGCGAATTGCCCGGCGGTTGCTTGAAGTCGATCTCTCACCGGATATAATTGTCTCTGTTGATCCAAATATGATCAGTTTTGATATCAGTAAGGAGATGTTGAAACTGTCAGAGAAAACGGTGTTTGTTCACAAGTATCATGTCGTGAGTGCCTTATTGGGGCAATGGGGTGGCAGAAGCCTTTTTCTAGGACCCAGGCTGCCATGGGACTCGACTTTCAATAAAGATCTCCTCGATGCTCCCGGACCGACTGTTACCAATAGCGCCCTTGCCCTGGCTGTAAACATGGGGTTTTCGCGTATACTCCTTGCAGGCGTCGACCTGTGTCACAGCCGGGAAGGATATACCCATGCTTCCGGCAGTAATGAGCGCAAAGCTGGCCCTCAACTAGGTATGGGAAAATTATGGGTTGAGACAAATGGTGGTTGGTCGGCGGAAACAACCCCCGATTTTCATTTTGCCGCAACTCAGATTGAGGCGCAGGCTGAAGGAGCCAAGCATAATGGCTGCCAGATAGTCAATTTGAGTCATAGTGCCACGAAAATAAAATGCGTTGAGTTTACTTCGCATGAGGATATTACCTTTGAAATGTCTTCAGCTCTAGCTGACCAAAGTTTAATCAATTGGTTGCCTGTTGAAACGTCTGAGAGACGTGTCGAACATTATGAGGCAATGCTTGCCGAGCTGGAAAAAGCTCAAAGAGGTATAAGGGCCATACGTAAACTATCTGTTGGAGCATTGAGAGCCAATGAAGCCTTTTTTGGTCGCCGAGGCAAGAAGAAGGGTAATCGTAAATATAGGATCAAGATGGATCGTATTGAGAATACGCTGAACAGTGAGTACGCGGGCTTTTCTCAGCTGCTCAAAAAACTGGGCATCAGGGAATTTCTCAAAATAACCCAGGGCGACCAGGACCGTGACTGGAGTGAAGAGGATGCAGAACGCATAGGGCGCATCTACTATGAAGCATATCGAGACAGTGCTGATCGATTGGTTGATATACTCAGTAACGCCGCTAACAGGTTAGAATCTCGGCTTGAAGAGGAAAAAGAAGACCCGGACCTGAGTAAGCTGGCTACTCAGTGGCGGAGTGATTTTCAGCCGGGTCGTGCGTTTGTTTGGCGACATAGACACCCCCATAAAGAATTCTCTGCTCAGGAAGCTCACCTGCTTGAGACGCTGGAGAAAAGCTTCGAGGACATTCTGCTTTTGCAGGAGACTGGGCACTTGAAGCGTGCACGTGAATTCTCTCAACTGGGCCAGGTCCGCGGAAAATTGCAGGCCATGTACAGGCAGGGGCGACTGGATAATTTGCGTCACATGTCTGAAAGTCTAGATCATATTCAGGAGGCTGAAGCAGCCTCTCTTGCCCACCTTGCAAAAGGGTATCTGGCTGAACTGGAGGGTGCTCCAGAACAGGCACTGTGTGAATATCGACATATTGTTGATGCCCAGGAAGAACAGAGCCAGGACATGGCTGTTCTTGAAGAAGCATTGAAACGACTGCTCAGTTTGTCACTGCAGAATCAAGATTTAGATAATGCGCGGTTAATCGCAGAGTGCCTGGCTGGCATTTCAGTGGCTTATTTACCGTATTATGCTGATTTGCTATGGATTTTTGGCGAGCATCAAACGTCTTTAAATTTATATGCAGATTATCTCGAACGGGTTGATACTGATTTGTCGGTTATGTTGAAAGTCGGTCGTCGCTATCTTGAACTGGACCTCGAAGAGGGGGCTCGTATGATGTTTGAAGCGGTTCTAGAGCAGGATTCTTCGAATCGTGCTGCCCGTCAACTGCTCACGCAGATCAATGCATAAATCTCATTTTGCAAGGTAGGCCTCGGCCAAAAGGAGATCGGGAAGAGAGTCTATGTCAATCGATCTTTCTGGAGGCATAATGTAAGCAAAGGTATCGGGCCCATAAAATGAATGTGTTTTTCTTAAGAGTTTCGTTTCGATGAGATAAATAGCTCCATTGAGTCGGTAGTAGTTCGGCAGTTCCTGCCGGTTCTTATTCAAAACTTCTGGGCGTATGAAGTTTTCCATGTTCCCATCTTGCGGCAGTTGACTGCTCCACCAGGGATGGTGATCCGTTTCGCAAACCGAGACCACGGCTTTGGCCTGTTTGGCGCCCAATGTTTCGATTGCGGCATCAATGTCTGAGGCTGTGCGGAGTGGAGAGGTTGGTTGCAGAATTAACAGCAGATCGTAAATATCGCTTTTGTTGGAATACCATTCCAGGGCATGGAGGCAGACATCAATACCGCTTGAATTATCCGCGGCCAGCTCAGTCGGACGCATGAAGGGAATCTCCGCTCCATACTCTTCAGCTATGGTAGCGATATCCGCAGAATCGGTGCTGACAATTATGCGGTCGATATAGTTGCTTTTCATGGCGGCTTCAATGCTCCAGGCGATCAGTGGCTTGCCGTGGAGGTTCCGGATATTTTTCCCCGGCAGACCTTTACTTCCTCCACGTGCGGGAATCAGAGCCAGAATCCGCTGTCCTTTAAACATCAAAGACCTCGTCGTACTCCGAATTCGCCTGATCGAAGTCGTTTGGTTGGCCGATATCCATCCAGTAATCGGTGATCGGAAAAGAGCAGGCCTTTCGATCGCTTTTAACCAGAGACTGAAACAATTGCGGCATGTCGAAATAGCTTTCTTGCGGGATCAACTGCAGAGCACTTGGACTCAAGACATATATTCCGGCATTGACGAAAAAGTTCTGTGTCGGCTTTTCCTCGATGCCCAGAATTCTGGCTCCTTCGGTTTCGACAACGCCATAGGGGATCTGCAAAGTGTATTCACGTACGCACATGGTCGCGTCGGCTTTGGCCAGCAGGTGATAATTGAGTAATTGGTCGAAGTTGACATTCGTCAACAGGTCACCGTTCATGACAATGATCGGCTCACTGATATCCTGCGGTAACAGGCTGAGCGCTCCTGCTGTACCGAGCCGGTCTTTTTCATTCAGGTAAGAGATGTTGGCACCGTATTGGCTGCCATCCTTGAAGTACTCGCGGATTTTTTCCGCCCTGTAATTCACGCTGAAGTAGAAATTGCGGAACCCGTAACGGGAAAAACTGTCCAGGATCGTCTCCAGAATCGGTCTGGAGCCGACAGTCAGCATCGGCTTCGGTGTTTCGGCGGTGAGTGGCCTCAGACGGGTCCCAAGTCCGCCGGCCATAAGGACCACACAGTTTGGTTTTTCCGGTCCGCGCAGATAATCGTCAATATATTCGATGCCGATTAATCGCCCATCCTCATCAAGTATCGGTAATTGTTTTATGCCGCGGGTCAGGGCCAGTTGAACCAGATCTTCTTGCGATTGATCATTCCTACCGGTAAGAGGGGACGTGTTGTAGAGTCCTTCAATGTTATCGTTAAGCTTGCTACCATTCAGGAAAGCACGTCGGATATCACCATCAGTGATGGTGCCGAGAAGGCAATCATCATCTACAACCAAGGCAATCTGCATCACTCCTTTATCAATAGTTTCAATTGCTTCTTTGATTGTGGAGTGAGAGGGAATACTTATTTTTTTGCAATTTCTCATGATTTTGAGCTGCTTGTGTTTGCGGGGATGTCGTAAAAAGACTTCAACCGTTTGGTAGCGTTTGTTTTTTTGATGATTTCTTTGATTTGAGATGCCGTATCCTTCTTTCTATAAGGGTTATCGACCGCTTTAGCTAGATTCTTAAATTGTTGACTCAGTCCTTTTTTGCAGGCTTCAAGAATGCTTTTCTGCTCCGGCAAGCAGTCGATAATATTGGCTGCTTTGATTCGCCCTTGTTGGCGGCTTCCGACATTTATCACTGGCACGCCGAAACTCGGAGCTTCTATTATACCGCTGCTGCTGTTACCGATAACTAAATCAACTATTTTCATACTGCTGAGATATCGTTGATGTCCCATAGAAGTGAAAGAAATTGTCCTTTTTGGGTTTTTGATAACATAATCATCTATTAGCTGGTTGATATTTCGCCCTTCTGGATCTGCATTGGCTTTAGTGAAAATAATTTTCAATTCCTCAAGGTCGTCCAAGGCTGCTAGGAGTTGGCTGAATTGTTGTGTTGCGCGTCCTGGTTCGAGAGTTACGGGGTGGAAAGTTACCAGAGCATTCTTTTTGCCAAATCTGAAATTTAGAGCGTCTTCTAATTCATTTTTTGAAAGAAAGTCACCTTTATCAAGATATTCAAGTCCAATAGCACCTACATCGAAAACATGATCCGGGTGTTCTCCTAATTGTATAACTCTCTGTCGATAGTTTTCAGTTGAGGTAAAATGTAAAAGACTCATCTTGGTAATGGAGTGTCGAAACGCCTCGTCAATAGCTCCTTGGGTTGTTTCTCCGCCATGGATGTGAGCAATAGGGAGCTGAGAAACCAGAGCTGCTGTTGCTGCTGCAAATGTTTCGTACCGATCGCCAAGAAGTACGAGAATATCCGGCTGCAACTCTCTAAAGGCTTCAGTGTAACCGACGATGCCATGTGCGATTGAGCGGCAGGTGGCAAGGGGGGTGCCCCCATCGTCGAGCGTCATGACTTTCCTGTCGATTTTAAATCCGTCTGATTCGATCAATTTGTATGTGTTGCCGAATACCGCTGAAAGGTGCATTCCGGAAACAAGGAGCAGCAGTTTCAAGCTGGAATCTTGCTTAATCTCGTCAAGCAAAGGCTTGAGTAATCCGTACTCTGCCCGGCTTCCGGTAAAGACACAGATTTTTTTCATAGCTTTATCATTTCATCGGGTTGAAAATCTGTGTTAGCGGAGATTCCGACTATTTTATCCCACATCATTGGTGAGATGCCAGTGCCTGGCCGTTTGGTCGTCAAATTTTCCTCATCAAACACTTCGCCTTGTCTGATGTATTTTTTTGCTACAATGCTTTTTCTGACGATTGACTTGTTTTTTTCTTCTGACGGAGTCGGTCGTTTGTGCCCATCCCCCAGTGCCTGCTCCAAGTTGCGAATCACGATGACCATTTCTTTTAGTTGCCGGGGTTCAAGAGACGCTTGATGATCAGGGCCCGGCAGGTCTTTGCTGAGAGTGAAGTGCTTTTCAATGACCCTCGCTCCCATGGCGACGGCGGCAATCGGAATTTCTATTCCGAGAGTGTGATCTGAGTAACCAATGTTAACGTCTAGCAGGTCTGCCATGGTTTGCATGGCGCGAAGGTTGACGTCACTCATGGGCGTCGGGTATTCGGTATTGCAATGCAGAACGGTTACCAATTCTTTTGACGTTCCAGCGTCGCTTAGAACTTGTAGAGCTGTTTCTACCTCTTGAATGGTTGACATGCCGGTAGAGAGTATGCACGATTTATTTAAGCTGCCTATTTTTCGGAGGTAAGGCAGGTTGGTGATTTCACCCGAGGGAATTTTGAAAATTTCAATCCCGAGTTCATCAAGGGTGGTTATGCTTTCCAGGTCGAATGGGGAGGAAAGGAACATGATACCTTTTCGGCGACAGTGCTCCAGCAGCAATTGGTGGGAACTGCGGTCCAGTTCCAGTTTTTTGATCATTGCATACTGGGTTTCGGCGGTATCGGTCGTTTGCTGCTGATACTCTGCTTTGGGGGCATTATGGCTCAGGAGTGCATCCGCGGTGAATGTCTGAAATTTGACAGCGTCGGCTCCGGATTGAGCTGCAACATCAATTAATTGTTTGGCCAGCTCAATGTCGCCGTTATGATTCACTCCGGCTTCGGCGATGATAAAAACCGATTCCAACGTTTGTCTCCTTGATGTTTGCTGCTATTTTCTTCCCGTATAGAACGTGTCTTCGGGGACATCCTCCATAACATTGGCTCCGCCGCCGATAAGTGAACGGCGCCCGACTCGGATATTGTCCCTGATTACTGCACCACTACCAACAAAGGATTCTCCTGCAATTATTGCGCCACCATTGACAACAGCGTTGGTCGAGATATGGCAATGATCACCGATCCGGGCATCGTGTTCGATAATTGCGCAGCTGTTGATGATACAGTTGGCACCGACTGTGGCCCCAGCGTTGACCAGTGCATTATGCATAATGATAGTACCGTCATTAATGTGTGCGTGAGGTGAAATATAGGCACGCGGGGAGACAACTGTCGGCAGACTGACTTGCAGTTCGAGCAGTAAATCGTAGAGGGCGATGCGTCGTTGCGGGGTCTTGATCTGCCCCAGGGTGATAAGAAAAAACGTATAGGTTTCGGATAATCGTGGAAGGTCTTCGTCTCGCCCGATGATCGGGTAGCCGAGTTGTTTTTCACCAATCTTATCCGGCAAATCAACGATTCCACCAATTTGGAAGCGATTCTCTTGCTCAATGACATCGATGCATGAAGTGCAGTGGCCGCCGCCGCCGATTAAAATTATCTTATCCATTAGTTAGCCTTTCACGCTGCTGGGAAGATTAACCCCACGGCGATATATGTCTTCTGCATTGCTCTGAGCGTCCCGTTGACAATGCTTATACATATTTAGCATATGCATGGGCCGCCATAAAGAACGGACGCCTATGCCATGCTGGTTGGCTTGTTCGAGAAAATCAATTTTCTGTTTTTCGTCTGGCAGCAGTATGGTATTAAGCCAAAAATTTGACGTGCAGCCCGATGGCTCATTAATAAAGGTGAATTTGCTATTTCTAAAGAACTCTCGATAGCGTTTGGCCAACTGCCGTTTGCTTTCCAGAAAGGAACCTAACTGTTCTACCTGTGCCAGGCCCAGAGCCGCATTCAGGTTCGGCATGCGGAAGTTGTAGCCGATCTGGTCATGGATGAATTCCCATTGGTGCGGTACTTTGGCGGTGGTAGTCAGGTGGCGCAGTTTGTCCGCCAGCTCTTCATTGTCCGTAATCAGCATGCCGCCGCCGCCGGTTGTAATCACTTTATTGCCGTTAAAGCTCAAAACGCCAATTCGACCGAAGCGACCGGTATGTTTATTTGCGTAGAAACTGCCCAGGCTTTCCGCCGCATCTTCGATCAGTTCAATATGGTTATCGGCGCATATCTCAGCAATTTCTCTTATTCGACAGGGATGTCCGCAGGTGTGCATAGGCAGGCAGGCAGCAATGCTTCGGCCGCTGACCTTATTAACGCGCCGGCCGTTGCGGATTTCGGTATGCTTTTGCAGAAAATTTTTCAGCGCATCCGGTGACAATCCGAGGGTTTTGCTATCAACATCGATAAAAACCGGGGAGGCACCACTATAGTGAATGGCGTTTGAAGTCGCGACAAAAGTCAGTGACTGCGTTAGTACATCGCAGCCAGTATCGATGCCGATTACCTTGAGCGCCACAAACAGCCCCTGGGTGCCGTTGACCACGGCAATGGCATGGCGGCTGCCGGTAAGCTCGGCTACTGCCAACTCGAAGCGGTTGACATACTCTCCGACGCTGGAAACGTAGGTTGAGTCGATACAGTCGTTCAGATAGGTCTTTTCATTTCCTGCAAAACGAGGCTCGTGCAGGGGGATACAATCCGCATGGCCAAACTGTGCGCGGATAAATTCAAAGATGTCTTCAAACATTGTAGATTTCCGCCTTATAGCGTGCCAAATTTTCCGGCCTGGTAAACCAATCGATTGTTTCCTGCAGGCCTCGGCGCATATCGTATTCAGGTTTGAAGCCTGTCAGTTCACGGATCAGCGTATTGTCGCACCAGAGGCGGAAGACTTCTGAATTTTCAGCCCGCAGGCGGGTCTTCTCGGTGATGAAACGAACGTTACTGCTCATCAGTTCTTTGATCAATTCCAGGGTTTCTCCAACCGAAATTTCGAAATTGGAGCCGATGTTGACCGTTTTGCCGTCTGCCGCATCACAGCCTGCCAGTTCAATGAAGCCGCGGCAGGTATCTTTGACATAATTGAAGTCACGGGTCGGGGAGACATCGCCGAGCTTGATCTCCTCCATTCCGGTGGCAATCTGGGTAATAATGGTGGGGATAACGGCACGGGCTGACTGTCTGGGACCGTAAGTATTGAAGGGGCGGACGATCGTCAGGGGCAGCCCGAAGGAGTGGTGATAGCTCATGGCAACGGCGTCTGCTCCGATCTTGCTCGCACTGTAGGGAGACTGGGGCTGCAGCGGATGTTTTTCGTCGATGGGGACGTACTGTGCCGTGCCGTATACTTCACTGGTCGACGTTTGTAGTACTTTTTGACAGTCATTATCCAGGGCTGCCTGGCAGATGTTCAATGTTCCCTGGACATTGGTCTCAAGATAACTACCTGGCGCTTGGTAGGAATAGGGTATGGCAATCAGTGCAGCCAGATGAAAAATATAATCGATGCCTGCCGTTATTTTCCGGCAGAAAAAAGGATCACGAATATCGCCGGAAACAACGTCGACCGCATCGATGCCGTCCACTTCTTCAAGCCATCCCCAGCTGTTGAAGGAATTGTAATAGCTCAGGGCTCGAATCTCGGCACCGTAGCCGATCAGCATCTCAACCAGATGAGAGCCGATGAAGCCGTCAGCACCGGTTACCAGAACTTTCTTTGAATTCAATGACACAATTTCCCTCCCTCAGCCTGTCAGCAGTCGGTTATTTCAGCTCAACTCTTAACGTATCCTTGCCAGTGTCTAGCCGGATATTAGCAAGTATTCGTATTTGATCAGAAAATAAGGTAATGCAGATAGACCTTTTCGTGTTTTTTGTTAAGTCGATTGATACCGACAAGTTAATTTAACAAACTATACTGAGAGCTGAACAAAAAGGTAGACTCACATGCGACAAAACTACAGAAAAAAGTTTTTTCTACAGAATCAACCGAAGTCTGCTCGAAGGCTAAGACATTGGAATAGATCATTGAGATTCTTGATAATAACAATAGCATATATAATATAGAGGTACAAGACTGAAGATAAAAAATCTATCTTTCATCAATTGATTAAAAAGCGATAAAAAAAATCTAAAGAAATATTCTGGACCAGCCGACAAGAAGTTCAGATGGAATCAATAGAGCGCAGAAAGGAGGTGAAGTCAAAGGGTAAGCGCAGGATTCCACAACAACATTATAACAGGGCAAGGACGCCCGCAAACAACATTCATGGAGGAACATCATGGCATTAACCATTAACACAAACATTGCTTCTTTGAACGCCCAGCGGAATCTGGGTACTTCCCAAGCTGATCTCAACAAATCCATGCAGCGCCTATCGTCCGGTCTGCGCATTAACAGCGCCAAGGATGATGCTGCCGGTCTGGCTATTTCCGACCGCATGACCGCGCAAATCCGCGGCCTGAACCAGGCGGTGCGGAATGCCAATGACGGCATCTCTTTTGCCCAAACGGCTGAAGGAGCCCTGCAAGAGACCACCAACATTCTGCAGCGGATGCGTGAGTTGGCGGTGCAGTCGGCTAACGATACCAATACGGATGCAGATCGCCTGTCACTTGATGCCGAGTATGCCCAGCTGGTCAGTGAAATTGATCGTATTGCGGATACAACTTCTTTTAACGGCAAGACATTGTTAGACGGTACTTTCTCAGGAGGAGGCAATGAAGCCGTATTCCAGGTTGGCGCTAATCAGAGCCAGACAATTTCTGTAAATATTACTGCAGCGGATGCGGCTACTCTTGGAAGTGGTACGGTCATAAGCGATACAGGTGTGAGCACAAGAGCTGCTGCTGGCTCAGCTATCTCTTTGGTTGACGTAGCTATCGGTCAGATCGATACAATCCGTGGCGACCTGGGTGCAGTGCAGAATCGCTTCGAATCGACAATAGCTAACCTCTCCAATGTTTCCGAGAACTTGACCTCGGCCCGTTCGCGGATTCTGGATGCGGATATCGCTCAGGAAACCTCGAACATGACCAAGCAGAACATTCTGCAGCAGGCCGGGGTGTCGATCCTGGCCCAAGCCAACCAGGCCCCACAGCTCGCGTTGAGCCTACTGGGTTAATCTGGTCAACCCCTTGGGCGAACATACCGGTTCGTCCCTACGTTGCACATCCGTGGGGCCGGGTTTCCCGGCCCCGTTTTTCCCTACCAAGAGCGGGGGAGGTAAAAAAATATGAATGTTGAAGCGGTCAATCTACCGAATGCCGGTCAGTTCCAGTTGAACAAGGGCTCGGATCAGGTGCGCGACGCACGCAAACAGGTCAAAGAACAACCCCAGAGCGATCAGCCGGAAAAGAAACAGATTCAGCCGGAAGAACTGCTCAGCCAGATCAAGGCGCTGACCGAAGACGGGCTGTACAGCGTGCGCTTTGAAAATGACAGCGAGGCAGGTGAAATGGTGGTCAAGGTGGTCGACCGGGACACCGACGAGGTGATCCGTCAGATTCCGCCGGAAGAGCTGCGCGAACTGGCCGAGCAGTTGAAGGGCCTGCGTGGAAATCTTGTTGATACACAGAGCTGAGCAATACGGTTCGGGCTAAAAAAAGAGGGAAGAATCATGGCTATTACCTTCGGTGGTCTTGCAACCGGTCTCGATACGAACGCCATCATATCCGAGTTGATGAGGATCGAACGTTCGCCGATCAAGCGCCTGGAAAACGATCAATCCTATTTTAAAAGCCGTTTGGATGTCTTTTCCAAACTGGATGGAAAACTGCAGGAGTTTTTTGCCAAAGCCGAAGCAATAGATACTTCAGCAGAACTCAATTCACCCAGCGTCAAAACCAGCACCGAGGATTATCTGTCGGCTACGGCCAGCGGGATTGCGGACGTTGGGTCTTATCAGGTGACGGTTGTTGATCTCGCTCAACAGCAAAAGGATGTCAGCCAGGGGTATGCCGATAAAACATCGGCAACTTTCGGCACGGGGTCGCTGGATTTGACAGTCGCCGGTGTGTCTACCTCAATTACAATCGACAGCACGAACAACAGCCTGGAGGGCATTGCCGAGGCTATCAATAATTCTGACTTGGGAGTTCAGGCGACTATTATCAATGATGGCACGGCGACTCCCTACCGCCTGATTTTGACCGGGGAGAGTGTTTCCGATTCATTTTCACTTGACAGCTCCGGGCTGAGTGGTGGAACCGACACCAACCCGACGATGACGAATACTCAAGTGGCGCAGCAGGCTCATATCGTAGTTGACGGCATCGATGTCTACAGTGACAGCAATAGTGTCGACAGCTCCCTTCCTGGTTTGTCTCTTGAACTCTTTAAAGCTGACCAGAATGTCAGCACAACGGTCAATGTCTCAGTTGACAAAGATGCAACCAAGGAAAAAATTCAGGGACTTGTTGATGCGTATAACGGTGTTATCAACTATATCGCCGAACAGAAGTCAGCCGATTGGGGGAATGATTCAGCTTTTCGATCAATAAAGAGGCACTTACAGGATATATTGGTTTCTCGGCAAAGCGGAAGCGGCGCCTTCTCTTCACTGTCGCAGATCGGTTTTGAGACGCAGCGCGATGGTACGATTTCCGTGAATAGCACGGCTTTGTCGGATGCTTTGACCGATATTTATGAAGGGGTAGTTAGCCTATTTTCCGGCACATCCGACAGCGATGGCATCAGTGCTGAGTTTGCGACTTACCTTGAACAAATGACGGATACGGCCACCGGCTTATATGCTGGCCGTAAGGAAAGTACTGAAAGTAATCTGCGGCGGATTGATCAGCGGATCCTTTCTCTGGAGGCCCGCATGGAACAGAAAGAGGAAACTTTAAGAGCCAGATTTACGGCAATGGAAAGCTTGATCAGTGGTATGAACTCGCAAAGTACCTTTCTGTCACAGCAGATGAACATATTAAGTAATATGATGAATAAGGGTTAATAATATGAATGCCTATGTAAATCAATATCAGAACAACCAGATACTGAATGCTACCCCGGAGCGTATTCTCATCATGCTCTATGACGGAGCGATCCGATTCTGTCGCCAGGCCATGAAGGCCATGGACGAGAACCGCATGGCGGACAAGTCCGAGAATATCAGCAAGACCATGGCAATTGTCTGTGAATTTGCCAATACCCTTGACCATGAGGTAGGAGGCAAAATTGCCGAAGACCTTGACGCGCTCTATGGCTTTATGGTCCGAGAACTTAGCCGGGCCAACCGCGAAAATAATCGTCAGGCGCTGGAAACCGTCGAGGATCTTCTCTCAGGTTTGCGCGGAACCTGGGCCGAGGCGGCAAAGATCTATGCCTTGGAAAAACATGCGGTCCATAATGAGCACGGCGAGCGCTTTGCGGCTTCCTTATAGTGATTCCGGAAGTGGTGGCTATGGAAACGATACAAGAAAGTGTAGAGCAGAGTTTGCAATATTCCATCGAACAGTACACGGCCATATTGCGCCACTCCGATAATCTTGTGCGCATGCTCGATACCTGCGAATATTCGGGGATAGGCCATTATGCCGAAGAACTGGAAGAAATGCAGTCGGCGGCACGGAAAAATGACGAGGTATGGCTCTCTCATTTCAGAGATGATCCGCAACAATGGCAGGACAACGCTCTGCTGGTCGAAAGGATGCAGTTAGTTCATACTCTCCTTGAGAGAAATGAAGCCCTTATGCCCCGGCTTCAGGCGGTTGTGGCGGTAGCCAGATCGGAACAAGCCAGGTTGAATGAAGGCAGGACCGTGATAGCGGGGTATACTCCTTCAGTGAAACACACAAGGCAAATCACCAGAACAGCCTGATCATAAACTCCACAGAACAGCTCTTTAGCAACGAAGCCTCTGTGTATTTTCACGGAGGCTTCGTTGTTCGGTGTGTACTGTAAGCCCTGATGGATAGACTCAGGGACCATTTCCTTCCCTGGCCTCTCTGGCTTCTTTTTTGTCGAGGGAGGGCAGAGGAGTCTTGGTTTTATACTCGGTGTTTTCCAGAATGACCTGTATTGCTCTGTTGTTTTTAGGCGAGAAGAGGATAGGGGCGGCCAGATTGAGGGTAATGGTATGATCGGGAGGAACGGTCACCACCGTGACGACGTAACATTCATCGGCAGAGCCTATCTGTAGATGATTCTTTTCGCTTTCCTCGGGAATGACCGAATAGTCGAGAAAAAAATTGGTCGGGTCGGTGAGGACGAAGGCGATATCGGGATCATCAACGCTTTGAATCCAGAAGAGCGGACCTTCCTTTTTATTGGGCATGACAATGAAATTATGAAGATTCGGAAAACCGATCAGTCCCGCCGGGAAGTGGAGGAGTTTATTCGGGTCGTATTCAACTTTGCCGAAACGAGTCTGTATTTTTTTCATTACTTTTTTTTATCTTTATTGTCTTTATGTTGGGCAGGCATGAGCGAGTCTAGGTCATCAAGCTGCCAGTGAAGCGCCGCTTCCCGGTTTTCCGCCGATATGCGCTCATAAACTTCCTGACGGTATATCTTCTGGTCTTTGGGGGCATCGATGCCTATACGGATCCCTCCGCCTTTTACCTCTATGATTTTAATGGTGATATTATCGCCTATGACGATACCCTCACCGGCTTTCCTGGTCAAAACCAGCATGGTCCTCTCCTGGAAGAACGACAATCCGCACTTAAGCGAAAGCGATTTCAATTTTTAGTGAATAGCTAGTAACTACAGCAGCTTATTTTATGATATATTATCCATTCAGGAGATTGAAGTCAAATGATTTGCTCATCATTTTTTCTAGGCACATAAACACCTATAGATGTTTTCTTGTTCTTGGGAAAGAACGGGGTGTTACTCAAATTTCTTATATAATGTTCAAGGGCCTAGACATAATCGAGGATCGAGATATCTGATACCTTAGCGGTAATATTCAACGCCGCCTTAAAAGCCGTCTCCTGTTTTATGATATCGTTGAAAGTCTCAATCACGTCGGCATCTTGGTATCTGGAGAGAATCTGTTCCAGATCGGCTTTCACGGTTTCCTGGCTCTGGATTGCATTTTCCACCCGGCGGGCACGGTTGCCGAGCTGACTGCGCAAGCGTCTGTTTTGATCGGCGGCAAGGTCCAGATCGGCGAGACCTTTTTGTATGCCGTCGCCTGGTGTGGTTGGAGGTGCATTGTTGACATTACCGGCTCTGATGGAATCTTCCAGACGCTGCAACACGCTGAAAACATCGACACCTTTATCCGACTGGTAGTCGAAACCGTTTGTCGGTGTATTACTTTGGGCTTGTATGGAGACGTTGCTGATACCCATAAAGAGTTCATTACCGGTCAGAGTAACTTCCTGAAGTTCTCCCGGTGTAATCTCCAGCTGTGTGGAGTTGCCGTCTCCCATATAAAAAACCGGCCACGTCTGTGAATCTAAAGGATCATAGCCGGCATCTGTATACCCTGTATTTTCGACGAACGGTTTTGTCTGCTCCTGATATCCGGCAAACATATATTTTCCGTCAATGACACCGTTGGCAGAGTCTAAAAGTTCGTCTTTAAGGAAATTTACTTCATCGGCAAGAGTATTAAGATCCTGGGGGCTCAGGCTTTCGTTAACGGAGTTTATGCCGATTTCCTTAGCGCGCTGCAGGATATTTTCCACATGCGCCAGATGTCCGTCGGTAGCCTGCATCTTATCAAGACTGACACCCATCGTTTCGAGGTAGCGGTCGGTAGTGCGAAGCTGCGTTCTGGTGGTGAGCACCGGACGGATGGCTGAGGGATCATCGGAAGGCTTATTGAGCTTTATGCCGGTTGCTCCCTGGATCCGCAAGTCTTCCAGACGGCCGGTAATCCGGTCGAGATTTGTCTGCAGCATTCTGTAGGTTGTATTTTCCGTGACTTTCATATGCTATACCTCTGTGGAGCGGCAGAAGGAGTACGACCTGCAATTTATCGTCTGATGTTGATAAGGGAACCCATCATCTCGTCAATGGTGGATAAAAATTTGGCTGAGGATTCAAAACCCCGCTGATAGACAATCAGATCGATCATTTCCTCCTCAAGGGAGACGCCGGCCAAACCGTCCCGCATATTTTCGAGCTGGTTGACGGCATCCTGTGAGCCTTGGAAATTCAGCTCGTTCTGATTGGTGCGTATGCCTACCCTGGAGGTCATCTTGCCATAGTAAGAGTTGAAATCGTCTATTCCGCCGACAAGGTAGGTTTCTCCAATATTTGAAATAGTCAGGGCGTTGCGATTGTCACCCGGGGCAGCCGGTGAGCCCATGCCGGCGGCGACCTGATTAGAGTCTGCCAGTACAACGGACATATTTCGTGCTGCATTGAGGTAATCAGCGGGCAGCGGGGCCGGTGGCGTTGTCGATGCCGCAGTGGGACCGGAGAAGAAGCTGAGACCGGTGCTGTCATCGAGTCCGACACCTGCTGCATGCTGAAGATTGACCTGGCTGCTGATTTCATAGGCGAGGCGGTCCAGATCGTCCCGAAGTGCGGGGATGAAATTGTCGCGCATTTCAAGCATTCCCTGGAATTCTCCGCCAAGATGTCTTTCATTGATGGATCGCGTTACTCCGCCGGCGTGCAGGACCAGGTCCATGTCGGCGCCAGAGGAAACCGGTTCGATGGTCATGGCTTCGGTGCCCTGGACTAAAGGCAGGCCTCCCGGCAGATTGACCGAGAGCATGCCATTGGGCGATTCATAGCTTTCGGCGCCGAGAGCGGCAGCAAGCTCATTGGCCAGCGTGTCTCTTTTGTCCCGTGCCGAATTGGCAGTCTGTCCGCGTATTTCAATATTGAAGATTGTCTGATTGAGGTCGGCAACCTCCTCGATCTTGGAATTGATGGCGCTTACCTTGGAAACGATGGTGTCGTTGATGTTTTCTCTGACGGTCTGCAGATCGTTGGCGGTATTGTTAAAATTGGTGGACAGCAGCTCGCCGCGCTGAATGACGATATCCCGGAGAACAAGATCGCTGGGACTGGCGGACAACTCCTGCCAGGAGTCGAAAAATCTGTCGACATCTGTGGCGATATTCTCCTCTGAAATATTGAATATACGCTCAAGTTCATTAAGGGACTGGGTCTGGCCGTTAAAGAGTCCAAGGTCGACCACCTTGTCGCGCAGCTGGTTGGTGACGAAGACGTCGTGATCGCGGCGGACATCGCTTACCTTTACTCCCTGACCCACAAAAAAATCCCCGAAATTGACAGCGGGGTAGGTGGAAAGAGTAGCGCTTTGTCGGGAATATCCCGGGGTATTGACATTGGAGATATTATTGCCGACTATCTCGATCGACTTCTGGTTGACCTCCAGTGAGGTCCGCGCCGCATTGAGTGCGGAAAAGAGTCCACCGCCCATATCAGATCCGTCCCGAGAGCAATCTGCCGTTTGTTTCCGAAGAGACGGTACCGGCATTTGCGGAATAGGTTGAAGACGAGGTTCTCTTGCCGAAGAATTCCATGGTCTCCCTTATCCAGCCGAGGGTGGATTTAAAGAGAAAGGCATTCCTGCGGTTTTCATGCCGGATATGTTCGGCGAGCGGCTGGTCGGCCTTATCGATGCTTTTGACATGCGC
The DNA here is from genome assembly GCF_016919005.1 of Desulfopila inferna. Lineage (NCBI taxonomy): Bacteria > Pseudomonadati > Thermodesulfobacteriota > Desulfobulbia > Desulfobulbales > Desulfocapsaceae > Desulfopila > Desulfopila inferna. The sequence goes on along the minus strand of NZ_JAFFQE010000001.1, from coordinate 467,896 downwards.
CAGAACCTGAATCAGATCTTCCTTGGCCTTCATGGCGGTGTACATGCCGTCAAGGTTGAGGTTTATTGCCTGCTCTCTCTCCTGGATGATCGCATCTTTCAGTGCCAGCAGATTTTCACGCGTGGTTCCGGCATTCATCATTATTTCTCCTCGACAATGAACTGCAGCAGGGAAGAAGCGACCTTATGCAGATCAGGTTTGTAGGAACCCTCAGCAATCTGTGCCTTGAGAGCTTGCACTTTTGCTGCTCTTTCCGCACTTATGGTGCTTTCAGACTGTTTTGCCTTGTTCACATCCTGAAGCACTGCTGAAAATTGTACCTGGTCCGGATTCTGTACGGCTTCCGTCTTTTTTCCCGATTGTGATTTCTGTGTATTCTTTAAATCACCAATCTGTCCCGGTCCGCCGATTCCAAAAAAATCAATACTCATATCGTCACCCGATTGTTTGAGCTTATTTGCCATCTGCCTCAGCAGCCCAGGCATCAAGCTTTTCCATTACCGCGGCAAAGGTGGTGTGGGATATATCCGGCAGTGAACCACCAAATGCTTCAAGGGATTCATTGAAACCTTTTTCAACACCTTCTTTTATTGCATCAAGCCTGCCGGCATCGCCGCCGGCCATAGCTATGGCGAATTTTACTATACGATCCGATGTCTGTCCAACACCAAAATAGCCGTCTTCCGCTATAAGTTCAGCGGCTTCTTCCCGGCTGATTTCGCCTATATCGATCACCGAATCAGCAGCGGCTATGACAGAGTTGGCACCCTGTTCACCGAGCAGGGTAGTAACAAGTTTACGGAGCATTTCGTCGCCTTTATCGGCAATCTCTCCGGAAGAAAGAGGAGTGGAGTATGTTGCGGCCGGTGTTGAGCTCTGTTGAAGTGTTACTGTATCCATGGCTGCTTTTTGTGAACCGGATTCTCTTCTTTTATCTACCCGTTCCCGGGGGCGATGATCTGCGTTGGCTGCCATCGCATCCAACACAAAGCTGTTACTGATAGAATTAACCACTCTGCCGCCTCCTTGCGAAAAAGAATCATGCATCCATGCATGTTTTCTTTATATTTCTCTATTTATTATATCGGCTTTGTTGCAGAAAACTTTAGTACTTTACTCCACAAAAGCTGACAAAAAATACAAGAAGACGGGAAATGTATTTGAAATCAGTAAACTACATCTACAACCATGGTGCTTATCCCGGCCGTTTACGGCTTAACGGGGTTAGTACCTTACAGATTTATTTTCTTGTGTCTAAAGGTTCTTATACCGGTACTGTAAAGAGTCCAGCTCAGCTGGGGTAGGAAAAAAGAAACGGCGGATAATCTGGGCAGATTCTTGGGCAACCACTGTTATTTGATATTGCCTTTCAGCTGATCATACATCGCTTCACCGATTCCCATACCCTTCCCGGCTGCTGTTTTTCGCGCCATTTCCATATCCAGCATTTCCTCGAACATTGTCGTGGCGGAGGATTTCTCCAGAAGGCCTCCTTCAGGAATGTTTTTTCGCATGGCTTTATACATTTCATTTATGTATATAGCCTCAAATTCTCGGGCTGACTGACGAAGCTGTTTATCGTTTTTAGCCTTGTCAGGGGCAACCGAAGGTGAGGTCGGTGTAACGGACTGGGTAATTCTCGGGTCTATTTGGAGATTCATGATATAAAAAAAGTTATAGTATTATGAGTTCACCCTGCATGGAGCCGGATGCCTTGATTGCCTGAAATATGGCGATGAGATCGCGAGGAGTGGCGCCGATGGCGTTGAGGGCGCTCGCTATTTCGCCGATGCTCACGCCATGGGGAAGATCCAGGACCGTAAGCCGGCCTTCTTCTTCGACGACTTCGAGCGAAGTTTCCCGAGTGACGACGGTGTCACCCTCGCCAAGCGGATTTGGCTGAACAACGTCCTCGTATTCCTTGACGACAAGACTGAGATTGCCGTGCGAGACGGCAACGGTGGAGAGCTTGACGTCTTTCCCCATGACAATGGTTCCGGTACGCTCGTTTACAACCACGCGGGCCACGGAATCGGATAGTATTTCAATGGATTCGACTTCGGAAACAAAGGAGACGACGTTGTCCCGGTTAGACTCCGGTATATGAACAATTACCGTGCCTGAATCATTGGGAAACGCAGTATTTTTACCAAAAATCCGATTGATGGAATCGCTCATCCTGGTGGCAGTGGTGAAGTCGGCATTATTGAGTTGATAGACTATTTTTCCATCTTCGCCGAGTTCTACCGGTACGGTATTTTCAATTATCGCACCGTTGGATATTCTGCCGACGGTCGGATGATTTTTCTGAGCTTTGGCGGCTTTTCCGCCAAAGGAAAAAGCGCCGATGGACAATGGTCCCTGAGCAACGGCATAGACGTTGTCATCGGCCCCTTTGAGCGGCGTCATCAACAGGGTGCCGCCGGCCAGGCTGTCTGCATCGCCCATGGAGGAAACGAGCACATCGATCCGGCTGCCGGGCCGTGAAAAAGGCGGCAGGGTGGCTGTAACCATCACCGCGGCAATATTGTCGATTTTGACTCCGTCAAGTTCCTTGGGATCAATCGAAATACCGTTTCTTACCATCATGTTGTATATGGCCTGCAGGGTGAAAGTGGTCTTCTTCATATCGTCACCGGTGCCGTTGAGACCGGTGACCAGACCATATCCGATCAGTTGGTTGGTCCGTACGCCGTGCAGGTTGGCGATGTCTTTTATCCGCGCCGAATTGGCTGTTGCTGCGATAAAGAAAATGGTGATGGTAATAAGCAGGGTTCGTGAAAATTGAGTGAATTTCATAATGGTTTCGATTTACTTAAAATGGCCAGATATGGTCGATACCCCGGGTAAGCCACCCCGGTTCCTGTTTGTCGCTAATGACGCCCTTGCCGGTGTAGTGGATGCGTGCGTTCAATATTTTCTCGGAATCGACGGTGTTAGCCGCGGTAATATCGACAGGCCGGATTATTCCGGTGATATATATGACCTGAACCTCATTGTTGACCGTTACTTCCTTGCCGCCTCGGATTTTTAAATTTCCGTTGGTGTATCTGCCCACAACCTGGGTTGTCAGTGAGGCCCGGAGATCATCGGTGCGCACTGTTTTGCCGCTGCCGTCAAATGAGTTGCTGGCACTGGTATTGATCAGATTGGTGAGATCAGGGCTGAGAGAGCTGTCGGTTATGAACTTGGCGTTTTCAAGCCCGAAAAAATTGGATATGCCGGCATTCCAGTTTGATGATTTACCGGAACTTGTAGTTGCTTCCTTGGTGGCGCTCGCCTGCTCGGAAATGGTCACGGTGACAATGTCGCCGATGCTCCGGGCTTTATGATCCGCAAAGATGGAATCGGTACGATGCGACCACAGGGAACCATTACCCTGCGGTTGAGCATCGGCATGCTGAATTTCTTCCAGAGGCTCGGGAATTTCGGTCAGGTCCGAATAGTTTTTTGCTGAACAGGAGGTGAGCAGGACCAGTACGGCAATGATAATATAGTTTTTCATGTTAGATAATAACCTCCACGATTCCAGGTGCGGTAACCTTGCAATAAATAAGTTTATTGGAGCTGGCATTGCGGACCCTGATCACTTCGTTGAGCTTGCCGTCCATGTTGGCAATTCCGGTAGCTGTCAGAACTAATCGGCGCTGTCTGATGAAAATTTTGACAAGCTGCCCTTTTTGGACAATTGCCGGAAACTCGACATCCGAGGTATTGATGACATTGCCGGCTCTGACCGAACGGGTCAACCGCTTGCCGAGAATGGAGCGGAGGTCGAGACAGGGATTTTTAAGCTCGGTGATATCCGTGCGGACCAGGTGAATGTTGTCCGGGGTGATAATTGCACCTCTTTCCAAGGGAGTGGTAGCGGCCACCGTGGAAGCAATGGCCTCGATTTTTCCCGGTATCGATAAATTCTCTCTCACCCTGCCGTCAACCCGAATGATAACGGCAAAACGGGTACTGTCGATAATGGAAGGGCTCGATGGAATGATTTCCCAGGTGAGATCGCCTTTTGGAACCGAAAAAGGGAGAGGCATTGCTCCTGAAACAAAGCGAATATCTGCATCCGGCAATTGATTTTTATTATTCTTCAGATAGATGCCGATTTCGTTCTCTATCATCTTCGGTACTATCCGCACTCCCTGACGAAAAACCTTTACTGTCGCGGACCCGGACCAGAGAGTCGATCTGGACAGCGTGGTTTTGCGGATGATATTTTTGATGATATCCGCGGAACGAAGAAATTTCTGCTCGCCCGGTTCGGGAGATTTGGAAATTACCTGGTCGGCGAGTGCACGAGTCAGATCATCATCCGTATCGAATTCAACAATATCTCCCAGAGTTATAAATTTATCGGAAACATCTGCTTTAGGGAGAAAAGAGATTTCCAGCGCATGGGCCGGTACGCCGATAGCGAGAAAAAGTAAAATCAGAAAATATCTTAGTAACATATTACACCAACTGGTTTGTGGCTTGCATCATTTCATCCGAAGTCTGGATGGTCTTGGAATTGATCTCGTAAGCCCTTTGGGCAGTGATCATATTGGCGAGTTCCTGGACTATATTGACATTGGATCCCTCGAGAAATGTATGGATGAGCAGACCGAAACCGTCGTCGCCCGGATTGGAGACCGCGGGAGCCCCTGAAGCGCCGGTTTCAAGATAGAGATTATTGCCTGCGGCGGAAAGTCCGGCATTATTGGTGAAGACGGCAAGCTCCAGGGTGCCGACCTCGGTGGCTTCTCTGTCTCCTGCCAAAACGACGCTGACAATACCGGTATCGCTTATGGTGATCTGTCTGGAGCCTTCCGGTATGGTCAAGGCGGGCAGCACCGGATAGCCATTGGAGTTGGTGATCCTGCCGTCACTGTCGCGCTTGAGGGAACCGTCACGCGTATAGGCAGTGTTGCCGTTGGGAAGCTCTATCTGGAAAAAGCCGTCGCCTTCGATGGCGACATCGAGCTCATTTTCGGTCTGGATCAGCTCTCCCTGGCTGAATACCTTGGCAACGGCAGAGGGCCGCACTCCAAGTCCCACCATGATACCGGTGGGTGATTCGGTATCCGCCGATGTCGGGCTGCCCGGAACTTTTATGGTTTCATAGAGCAGATCCTGGAAATTGTTAACGGACTTCTTGAATCCGGTAGTACTGACGTTGGCCAGGTTATTGGCAATAACATCGATATTCAACTGCTGGGAATTCATGCCGGTCGTGCCGGTATAGAGTGATCGAATCATTTCCTCTCTTTTCTCGTATCTGTCTGCGATAGTGAATAGCTCACATCATTCTTTGGCCGGGTTAGGCAAGCGTGCCCAGCGCTTCAAGTTTCTCACCAAGTTTCGAATAGCTCTCCAGGACACTGTGGTAAGCCTGGAACAGGCGATTGTCGTATATCATCTTGGTCATTTCATCGGTCATATTAACATTTGAAACTTCCAGACTGCCCTGTGATATACGGAAATTCTCGGCGGGTATTTCCAGCGCTTCGGGCGGTACCGAATAAGCGGTATCAAGTTCATTTTCAAGGAGCGATTTGTCGTCAACATCGACGATGGCCAGCTGCCCGAAGGGAGTTTGCTCGCCATTGGCACCCACGCCGGTAATATTGCCGGCCCGATCGATAACGATGGAAGCGGTATCCTCGGCCCGGATGAAAATTTCACCGCCGCCATTGTTTAAAACCGGCATTCCCGTATCAGTGAGCAGTCTGCCTGTATCGTCCAGGACAAAATTTCCCTTACGGGTGAGAAGGTCGCCCTGGGCACTGCGAATTTTGAAGAATCCGTCTCCCATTATGGCAACATCCAAAGGGCTGTCGGTTTCCTTCAGAGGACCTTGGGAGAAATCAATATAATTCCCTTTTACTCTGCTGTAGTTAATACCTTTGGTATCGGCGATCTGCTGCTCCTCCTTGAGGATCGACTCGAAGCTCATCCGGGTCTTTTTATAGCCGATGGTGCTGACATTGGCGAGGTTGGCAGATGTATTGGCGATACTCTGTTCTCGTGCTATGGCACCGGAGAGAGCGCTGTATTTACCTGAGACCATGATTTCCTTTTCTGTTGATGTTGATGGTTTTTCTGAGTCAGTAGTATATCGGCAGGGACAGGGGTTATCTTTAGTACCTTACTTCCCAAAACCAGTGATAAAAAACGAGAAATGAACATCAATTATCCGTAAACGTCTCAAGGTCCGGTGGTTGAAACCACCGGTTATACGACTTTACCCCTCCGGGGAATTGGATGTCGGCTTTAGGGAGTTTCAGAGAAACTCAATTCCGGGAAAGATTGGCAAGAGCGACCAGCTGGTCGGCCTCCTGGTTGGATATGGTGAGGATGGAGGCGATATCGGAGGCGTTTATTCCTTTTTCAGCCAGTGAATGAATATATTGATAACGCTCGGGAGTGCGCAGCTCGCCGTTTTTCCGGCTTAACTCCAAACGGGGCTGCTGGATTTTGGTGGCGAGTTCTGCCTGATTGAGGTTTGCCTTGAAGTTCTGGAAACGTTTTTGCATTTGCCGTAGTTTTTCCAGTTCAGCGGCGGCACAATCGAGGGCGGTGAGGGCTTCACCAAGTTTCGTCCTGTCCCTGATGAGAAGTCTTCTCAAATACATCGAACGAATGGTAATAAGCGCACAGAGAAAAAGAGTGATGGTTAGGAGTATTTCCGTATCAATATGGATCATGATAATTTTTTCCCGTTAGAGCTGAATTCTTACTAGTGAAGCCGTGTCCGAGCCTTATTTTTCAGATTAATGAGTGCCTGGCTGTGCAACTGGGAAATTCTCCCTTCGGATACCCCAAGGACTTCGGCAATTTCCTTCTGCGTTAATTCTTCATAATAATAAAGTGAAATGACCAGTCTCTCTTTTTCCGGAAGATTGCCTAGAATATCGGCAATGATGGCAGTCACTTCGCTGTTTTCCAGAATATCGACCGGTGATGAGCCTTTGCTTTCATCAACAAGTTCATCAATAAACTGACGTCCTTCTCCGCTGTTGTCCAGTGCTTCGTGCAGGCTGACGCAGCCCAGGTGGGAGACCTGACCGAGAAGATTCTGGTATTCTTCCAGACCAAGCTTCATTTCTCCGGCCATTTCTTCCTCGCTGGGGTCGCGTCCGAGTTTGTTCTCCAGGGAGGACATGGTCTTGGAGACCCTGCTTTGTTTGTCTCTGAGGGTTCTGGAAAACCAGTCAAGTTTCCTCATCTCATCGAAAATTGCGCCGCGAATCCGGTATTCCGCAAAGGTTTTGAAGAGTATGTTCTTCGAAGTATCAAATTTATTGGCGGCATCGATAAGGCCCATCAGTCCGGCGCTGCGCATATCATCGCGATTCATGAATGCCGGAACCTGTGTTGCCATACGTCCAACCAGAATATCGACAAGCTCTATATTATCCCGAATCAGCTTGGACTTATCTTCGCTGTGCTTCTGTTTAGCATAAATCATAGTTACTCCCTGTTGCCCAGATTAAGGAGTTTCTTCCAGAAAAACTGAAGATTACCCTTTGGCTGCGTCGTTGTTTTTTCAGAACACAATCGGGCAGCCAATGAAGAGAAGGCATCGGCAATGGAAGAAGAAGGATGCATGTCAACAAAGACTTTCTGTTTTCGTATAGAGTCGATCATTAGTTTATCAACAGGGATCGATCCCAGATAATCGATGGAGATATCAAGGTAACGGTTGGCGACCATAGTGATTTTTCGATACACATCAAGGCCTTCTTCATCATTCTGCGTCTGGTTGACGATGAGATTGAAGTGTTTTTCATGGAACTGGGTGGAGAGCAATTTCATCAGGGCATAGGCATCTGTAATTGCGGTCGGGTCCGGGGTGGTGACCACCAGTATTTCCTGGGCCGCCGTGTTGAAATAGGTGACGTTCTCCGAGATGCCCGCCTCGGTGTCGATGAGCACAAAATCGAAATCTTCATGCATGGTGTCGAGGCCGTCCAGCAGCCTCATTTTGTGATGCCCGTCCAGCCTGGTGAAGTTCTGTATGCCCGATCCGGCCGGCAGAATCTTTATTCCGTACGGTCCTTCGACCATTATATCTTCAAGTTCGTGTTCACCGGAGAAAAAATGGTTAAGATTGAATTGGGGAGCCAACCCGAAAACCACATCGACATTGGCAAGCCCCAGATCGGCATCAAGAATAAGGACCGATTTCCCCATCTTGGCCAGAGTAACGGCGGTGTTAGCGACAACAGCCGTCTTTCCGACACCGCCTTTGCCGCTGGTGATGGAAAATACCTGGGTGAAAGCCTCGTTGCTTCGGCTGATGCTTTCCGCAGATTTTCCGGTATTGATGGCCCGCAGTGTTTGTGCCTGATCGGCTGATGATTGTTTTTGATTAATCATGTACGATTCCGTTGGGAGATGGAATTATTAGTTGTGCTAATTGGTTTTTGTCTGCTTCCAGTATGTCTTCGGGTACTCTTTGTCCGTTGGTGACATAGGAAATAGGATTGCCGTTTTGAACCTGAATATTCAGCAGTACGCCAAGTCTGGAACATTCATCTATCTTGGTAAAAATAGTGCTGTGCAGAGGAATTTGATTGAACTGGGCATATGCCTCCAATAGCTCATTGTCACGGGTTGTGGCGGAGAGCACAAGGTAATTGTCTATCTCCAGTTCGGGGGGCAAGAAACTCTGCAGATCGATGATGCTCAGAGCATCGTGCGGGCTTCTGCCTGCCGTATCTATGAGAATAAGCTCTTTGCCGCGATGTTTGTCAAGTGCCTCTTTAAGCTGTTGTGGTGTGATCACCACCTCTACGGGAAGATGCATGATTTCACCATATACCTTCAACTGCTCTACCGCGGCGATTCTGTAGGTGTCGATGGTTATCAAGGCGATGGAGTTCGACTGCGAGGACAGGTACTTGGCGGCGATTTTGGCCAGAGTTGTGGTTTTGCCGACCCCTGTCGGCCCGACAAAGGCCATTCTTTTCTGAGTGCTGTTGTCGCTGAAGTCGGGAGTGTTCACCGTCAATATATCGGCGAGGGTAGTATGCAGGAACCCATAGACCTTACCGGCATCCGCCAGATCAGCCTCATTGAGGCGCTCACCTGCGAATGTGGAAATAATTCGAGCCGCCTCATTGGTGATTCCCCGGTTGAGTAAAATCTCTTCAACGATGTTTCCGCTCGAGGAAGAACGAAGTTTGTGCTCAAGGTTATGTATTGGCAACCTGCCTGCTGGAGTTTCTAGTGGAGGAGCGCTGGAACTGATCCGTGATATTTCGCCGGCAAGGCCTTTGACCATATTCCTGAGTTCATCAAATTCACGTAGCAGTGCCGGAGAATCCACCGTCGGATTGCCGAATCCGCCTCCCGGGCCTGAAGCTGCCACAGCAGGGTGAGGGGAGAGCCCGGCATCATTTTCAGCGGTATTTTTTACGTTTTTGCTGCTGTTTTGACTGTTATGACGATACGCTTTGTCGGCTCTTGAAAGGGATGCCGAATTGCCCGAAACCGGAGGAGGCTCCGGCCATTGCTTGTCGATGGCTGCCGTTATCTCAAGAGTATTTTTGCCGAGGAGTCCCAGCTTGCCGCTTTTCACGGTTCTGGTTGAAAGTATCAATGCATCGGGTCCGAGTTCCCGACGTACTTTTCTCAGCCCGGATGCCATGTCGGCGGCTTCAAAAACCTTAACTTGCATCGATCGTCACTGTCCCTAAAGATTTAACTTTCAAATCAGGCGCGATCTCATTATGAGAAATAATCGTCAGCGCCGGATAATATCTCTCCGTCAAACTGCGTACATGAGGCCGTATCTGCGGAGCAACGAGCAGGGTAGGCATATGGCCTCCCTGGAAAACATTACTTGTCTCGCCGATTGCATCGAGTATTTTCTGTGCCGTTGGCGGGTCTATTGCAAGATAGCTGCCCTGCTCACGATGCTGGATAGCCTGCTGTATTTTATCCTCCACCTCCTTGGCAAGGGTCATCAGCGGTATGACGCCATTATCGACAAGCTGTGAACAGATAGTCCGGGAAAGGGCATGGCGGACGTATTCTGTCAAAATATCGGTATCCTGGGTGACAGGAGCCCAATCAGCCATTGTTTCAAGAATTGTACGAAGATCACGTATGGAGACGCCTTCCCTGAGCAGGTTTTGCAGAACCCTCATGATGGTCCCCAGGGAGAGGACAGCGGGGACCAGCTCCTCCACCAGTTTGGGATAGGATTTCAGGAGATTGTCGAGAAGGTTCTGTACTTCCTGCCGGCCGATGAGTTCATGAGCATGTTTTTTTATGACTTCGGTAATATGCGTGGTCATGACCGTGGTACAGTCGACTACGGTATAACCCGCTATCTGGGACCTTTCTTTCTTATCCTCACTGATCCAGATTGCCGGCAGGCCGAATGCCGGTTCGACCGTGTCTATTCCGGGAATCTTTTCGGTAACGATGCCCGGATCCATTGCCATGAAATACCCTGGAAGAATCTCCGCTTCGGCAACCTGAATGCCTTTCAGGGCGAGGGTGTACTGATTGGGATTGAGCTGCAGGTTGTCTTTTATATGGATCGGAGGGACAATAAACCCATTGTTGATAGCGAACTGTTTACGGATTGACTGAATGCGGGTCAGCAATTCCCCATCCTGATTGGAATCGACGAAGGGGATAAGTCCGTAGCCGACCTCAAGCTCGAGGAGATCCACATTGAGCATTTCTTCATAATTTTCGGTGGTGCGTACCGGAGGTCCTTCTTTTTTCTCTTCGGGGATCAACGCCTCAGTTACTTTCTTTTTATCCAGATAGTAGGCCAGCGCTGCGAGCGAAATGGAGATTGCCAGAAAAGGCAGAAAGGGCAGACCGGGAATCAAGGCAAAAATCAGCAGAATTGCGGCAACGACCCATAAGGCAATAGAATAGGTGGTAAACTGGGTGTGAAGATCGGTGCCGAAGTCTTTTTTCCCGGTGGCCCTGGTGACCAGCAAACCGGCGGATGCCGAAATAATGAGCGCCGGTATCTGGCCGACCAGGCCGTCCCCCACGGTCAGGATGGTATAAATCTGTGCAGCTTCGGCGATCGGCATGCCCTTTTGCAGGACACCGATGACAAATCCCGCGCCAATATTGATAAGGGTTATGATAATGCCAGCTATGGCATCACCCTTGACGAATTTCGAGGCACCGTCCATGGCGCCGTGAAAGGCTGCTTCGTTGGATATATCTTCCCGCCTCTGCCGTGCCTGGTCTTCATCGATAAGTCCGGCATTGAGATCGGCGTCGATGGCCATCTGTTTACCGGGCATACCGTCGAGAGTGAATCGTGCGGCCACTTCAGCAACCCTGCCGGCGCCTTTGGTGATAACCATAAAATTAATGAGAACGAGAATGGCAAAGACGACAATTCCGACAACATAGTTGCCTCCCACCACAAATTGGCCAAATGACTGGATCACAGTTCCTGCTGCTTCCGGTCCCTGATCTCCCCTGAGGAGTATCAGGCGCGTCGAGGCCACATTGAGAGAGAGCCTGAATAGAGTGGCGGTAAGGAGAATGGAGGGGAAAATAGAGAACTCCACGGCCTTGACGGTATATAGGGTGATGACCAGTATGAGCAGGGCCAGAGTGATGTTGGCCGAAAGAAAAAGATCGATGAGCAGCGGCGGCAAAGGGATGATCATGATCATCAGAATAGAAACGAAACCCAGCGATACCACAACGTTGCTTCTTCCCGCAAAAAACTTCAGCTGGTTGACGTTGAATCTGTTCTGCAGGCCGGAGATTGCCATTATATGCTCTTTCCTTTCAATGAGTAGACATGTGCGAGAATTTCAGCGACTGCCTTGAAAAGTTCTTCAGGAATGGCAGCACCCAGCTCCACAGTATGCAATAAGCGAGCCACAGGCGGGTTTTCGATGATGGGAATATTGTTATCCCTGGCTATCGTGCGGATATTCATGGCGATGACCCCGGCTCCCTTTGCCAGCACGACGGGAGCGTCCATCTTGCCGGAATCATAGCGAACAGCAACAGAAATATGGGTGGGATTGGTGATAATGACATCGGCATGCGGGACCTCTGCCATCATCCTCTTTTGCGCCATCTGGCGCTGTATAGCACGAATCTGAGATTTGACCAGAGGATCGCCTTCGGATTCCTTATGTTCCTCCTTTACCTCCTGTTTGGTCATTTTCATCTTCTCCTCCATCTCATAGCGGACGAAGATGAGATCGATAAAGGCGAGCAGAATGAGTACGGCACAGACCTTGGCAAGAATAACACCTGCGGTCCTCCCTAAAAATCTCAAGGTCTCGGAGATGCTGCTGTCCACCAGAGTGAGGGCCTGTTCGAAATTATTGGCGACAGTGGAGTAAGCGACCCATCCTATTAATATGATTTTAAAAATAGACTTTATCAGTTCGACGATGGATTTTTTAGAAAAGATTCTGCCAACACCGGTAATGGGATTGAACTTGTTAATATCAGGCTGAAACGGTTTAGTGGTGAAAAGCCAGCCAATCTGGAAGAAAGACGAAAAAAAACCGATTATGAGAACAAGGACGAAGAGGGGGGCGAGCAGCAGACCCAGCTTTTGTGCCAGGTAAAAAGCAAGCTCCATTGTCTTGGCAGGTGTTATGATGATATCGGCGCCGGCCTCCAGTATCAGTGTCAGTATGGTTGTGAATTCAGTTATAAATATGGGGAGATATAAAACCCAAAAGAGAAGAAGAATGGTGAAAATGGCGGCAGTATGCACTTCTTTGCTTTGTGCAACCTGGCCTTTTTCACGGAAATCATTCCTCCGTTTTGCCGTTGCTTCTTCGGTGCGTTCGCCTGCCTGGTTCTCTGCCGCCATATAAAAAACTCATTGAGTTTTGTTAAATAGATCATTTTGTTAATGGTGTGACAAGATTTGCTAGCTGCAAGAAAAACGCCAGATTAAATTACGGAAAAAAGTAGTATTAAATCAATTGAGATGGATTCGTGAAAAGTCATCACGATGTCAGATAGCTAGATAAAAAGATCGATGTACAAGGCAACGCCGGAGATCGGGCTTTCTCGAAGTCGGAGTTTATGCCCTTACGCGGGTGCTTATCGCGATGCCATCAATTGAGATACTGCAGCAGGGAGAACATTCGATCCGGCAGCATGTCAAATTCCCGACTTAAAAGGATCTTTACCAGTCCTAAAGTCAAACCAATGACGGCGAAAGAAATACCAATGTTGATGGGGAAGGAGAGCAGGAATACATTGAGTTGCGGAAAGGTGCGGGAGAGAATGCCCAGGATAAGCCCGGACAGCAACAGGATAACGAGGATTGGTGCACTGAATTGAGCGCCCAGGATAAACATCCTGGTGGAAAGCTCGACAAGATAGGGAACGGCCTCGCCGCTGAAGTTGAGATTTCCTGGGGGCAGAACTTCATAGGAATGAACTGCAGTCCGGATGAAATAATGGTGTATGTCCAGGGAAAGAAAAATCAAAATTGCAAATACGTTCTGGAATTGTGAGATAAGTGCGGTCTGACGCTGATTTTGAGGGTCGAAAATATTTGCCGCCGCAAATCCCATCTGATAGCCGATAATAGTGCCGCCAAACTCGACCGATATAAAGATAAAACGAGCGATGAGACCGATCATCATGCCGAGCAGGGTTTCATTGATAACCAGAAGGAGAAATGCCGGTGGTCTGAAATCTACATCGACAACATAAGGCTGCAGCAGCGGAAAAAGGACGAGGGAGAGTGCTATGACCAGTCCTGCTTTCAGCCTCATCGGTGTCTGCGCTCCGAAGTATACCGGTATTGCCGTCAGAAAACCGGCTACTCTGGAAGTGCAGACGGCAAAGTTCTGAAACTGTTCAACCGGCAGGAGATCGAGATACACTGGATCCCTTAAAACGTGGCAAGGGTCTCAAAGATCCCCAGAGAAAAATTTGTCAGCGTATTAATTATCCAGGGGCCGAAGAGGAGCAGCGTCAGGAAAACAGAGACAATTTTGGGGATGAAAGTAAGGGTCTGTTCATTTACCTGGGTGGCCGCCTGGAGAATGGAGACTATCAGGCCAACGATCAGGCCGGCAATAAGCATTGGTCCGGCGCACATAAAAATCGTCTGGATGGCTTTCATGCATACATTTACAGCGAGATCAGATGTCATTTGTTACTCCTAACCGAAGCTCTTCAGCAGTGATCCGGCGACAAGGCCCCAGCCGTCGATAAGAACAAATAGCAGAAGCTTGAAGGGCATGGAAATAATTACCGGCGGAAGCATCATCATCCCCATGGACATCAGCACCGAGGCCACGATCATGTCAATGACCAGGAAAGGGATATAAATCATAAATCCCATCTGAAAGGCTCTCTTCAACTCGGAAAGCATGAACGCCGGGATCAGGGTCATGGTGGGAATATCCTCCTTGTCTAGAGGCTCAGCTTCCAGGGTCAGATCGCTGAGGAGAGCAAGTTCCGCCTCCATGACGTGGGAAAACATAAAGTCACGCATAGGTTCGAGGGCATTTTCAAGTGCTTCCTGCTGGCTGATCTCTTCGCTGAGATAGGGCTGTAGGGCCTCGTTGTTAATCGCGTTCAGGGTCGGCGACATAATAAAGAAGGTCAGGAACAGGGAAAGCCCGATTACAACCTGAGTCGGCGGCATATTGTTTGTTCCCATTGCCATTCTGACAAAGCCAAGAACAATGACAATACGACTGAAACTGGTCATCATCAGCAGAATCGCAGGTGCAATCGATAATATGGTGAGGAGAAAAAGAACCTGTAGAGCGCTTGAAACCTGGGTGGTGCTCTCGGCGTCTTCAACACCGAAGGTCAAGGTCGGCAGGCCGACTGCCGTAGAGATTGACGGCAGCGCAATAACAGCAAGAAGCGTTATCGCCGCAAGGAAAAGAGCAGGTGCTGAAGATTTCATGGATGCTGCCGTTTCTCTTGAGTTTTTTCAAGGATAGAGGGAAAGGATGCACCATGCTGCAGAGGAATGATGGTGGTTATGGCATCACTTCCTGCTCCAACCAGGAACTCCCTGCCGCGAACCTCTATCAGCAGCAATGATTTTTTGGGTGGAATATGTTTGATTTCGATAACCTTTATAATACCTTTACCCTGCTGCTGGAATGCAGAAACGCGCTTGCGGAGCAAGGTATACAGCACGAACATTATTGCTAATACGATCAGCAGTCCCCAGAGCATGCGCAAGCCGGAGCTCACCGCATCGTATTCGGCTGCATGCGCACAACTGCTGGAGACAACGGTTGCGAGGAATGAAAAGGAAGGTATAGTAACAGTTCGTGGATACATGATATTCAACCCAGTTTTTCAACCCTGTCGCTGGTACTGACCACATCCGTTAAACGAATACCAAATTTCTCGCCGACGAGAACAGCCTCACCATGAGCGATCAGTCTCGAATTAACGAACAGGTCAAGTGGTTCGCCGGCCAGCTTTTCAAGCTCAATTACATAACCTTCCGACATGCTGAGCAGGTCCTTGAGCAGAATCTTGCACCGGCCCACCTCAACAGAAACCTGCAGAGGTACATCGTAGAGGAAATCCAGCCCGCGCGATGAGAGTGAGCCATTGCCCTGGCGCGGCATGTCATCGGCAGAATCGGACTCCTTTTCCAGCAGTTCCTTAAGCTCTTCCGGGTCTGGTCGTGCAGATCTTTTTTCCGACTTAGGTGTCTCCATAATTATGCTCCTTGATCTTTGACGCCGGTTATATTTATAGCTTTTTTGCCATTATGTGTGCCGGGTATCGCGAAAAATTTATGTTTGTTCTCAACCAGAACCTTGAGAGGGGAGTTCAGGTTATAGTCAAGAAATAGAGTATCGCCCTTTTTCATTTCTAAGACATCACCGACGGACATCGAGATAGTTCCCGACTGAGCAATGAGTTCAGAGTAGATATTATAGGCCTCCTGTTCGAGAACCTTTGTCCATATGCCCTGTTTGGCTTTGTTGACATTGAGGAGGTCCTTGAGACCTTCCCGCAGAGGATCGATGGTGGACAGGGGAAAAACGATTTTCATTTCACCTGTCTGATCGCCGACGCGCACCTCGAAAGTACCTATGAGTATTTCGGCATCGGCATCGGTTATTGAAACCATTCGGCTGTTGCTTTCAACCTTGATTAAAGATGTTTTGAGGTTGATCAGGGGAGCAAAGGCCCTGTCCAGATCATCACATCCCTTGAGCATGATGGATTGGATGATATTCAGTTCTATGGAGGTTAGCTTCCTGTTCGGCTGTATGAGTTCGATTTCCGTAGATGCTCCCAAAATTATCTCAACCATGGAAAAGCACATGTGAGAGTCGACCAGGAGTAATGCTCCATGTTTTAAGGGAGAGATATCGAGGACCGCAATAGCTCCTACATCTTTATTCTCAAGCAAAAAATCAAGAAAATGGGAAGAGTCGATTTGCGATCTGCTGATCGAAAAGGTTCTCTGCAGATTATTCGTAAGGGTAATCGCCAGATTCTGGCAGAAATTATCAAGAATGATGTCGAAATTCGCCAGCCTGCTTAGTTCATCGCTGAAGGTATTTGCCTGGAAAAGATTCAGAGGAATACAATCTTTAGTGAAATGCTTTCGCCCATTCTTGTCGAGATCCAGCGATACCTGACCCTGTTTGATAGCTTTCAGGAGGTCGGCGATTTCTTTTTTACTGAGAATAGCTTCCAAAATGGCGTCCAGGAGGTATGTATTATTGAACTACGAAGTCAGTGAAATAAATGGAATTAATCCTGCCGGAGACCAGGATGGCATTGAGTTTACTGGCCAGCTCGGCTTTAAGTTGCTTCTTTCCCTGAAGATCCTGAAGTTCATCGTAGGTTTTATTACCGACGGAGAGAAGAATAGAGTCTCTTACCTGCGGCATACGCTGAACAACTTCCTCTTTGACTATTTCATTTGATAGCTCCAGAGTAAATGATGCCTTGACGTAGTGGCTGGTTTCAGCGCTGATGATGTTGACAATAAAATCATTGATATCTATCATCGGGCCTATATTGGTGTTTTTCTGCAACTCAGGTACAGGCACCTCAAGGACGGAAGAGGGTTTTTTGTCTTCCTCGCCCTCGCTTTTGAGGAAGAAAAAAAGGCTCACTCCGGCACCTATAAGAACGATCAAAAGAATGATCGATGCCAGTATTATTATTATGCGCTTTTTGCTGCCGCCGGATTCCGGAGTTTCCGGTTGTTTTTGTATCCCTTTTTTTTCAGCCATTGGTGTTTTGTCCCTGTATGTGCATTTTCATTTATCTGACTCCTAAAATGGAATCCGAGTCTCCAGATTTCTAGACTCTTCCGCATCCATACCTGTTTTGGCGCGGAGGACAAAGTCCACCCTCCTGTTTTGCCTTCGACCTTCAGGAGTATTGCTAATGGAGATCGGCTTGTCGGGTCCATAGCCTATGGCGCTCATTCTGTCCAGGGGAAGCAGGGCTCCCTTTTTCAGAAACCGCATAACCGAAACAGCTCTGGCCATCGAAACATCCCATTCTCCCAGTTCAGCTCCACTCTCCGACAGTGAATCCGTATGTCCCTCAATTCGCAGCCGTAAAGGCAAAGGACGTATTATGTCAGCGATATAACGCAACAGCTGATATGACTGTGGAGATATCTTCGTTTCACCGGGATCAAAGAGGATGGTATCCTTGACCCGGAGAATTATTGTTTCGCCGTCTTTGTTGATGATATCTATTTCCTGAGAAAGATTATCTGCATCGATCCTGGTTTTGATGCGTCTATAGATTTTGACGGTCATTTCATTTTGCATAGGCGAAAATTTTGTAACCGGAGGAGAGGGGAGCACCGGTATTTCAAATTCTACCTGAGCCGGGTTGGCATGCATTCCGAAGGCATCCTTAAGAGAACTTGATGCTTGGGTAAAGCGGACCGGATCAAGACTTGCCATGGAGAGGAGAAGAACAAAAAAGGTCAGCAGTAAGGTCACCAGATCCGAATATGTCACCATCCACATTGGTGCACCGCGACTCGGCGAGGACCGCTTCTGTTTTCGTTGCTCTTCTTGTTTTTGCTGTTCTTCAGACATTGTCAAACCCTACTTTTTGAAAGTGGATTCCCGCAGTTTAGGTGCGATGAAGGCATGCAGTTTCTGTTCCATAATGCGAGGATTCTCGCCGGAAAGAATCGACTGCATTCCTTCAATTATCAAGGTCTTGGTGAGCAGTTCTGCCTCGGAGCGCATTTTGAGTTTGCCGGCCATGGGCAGGCAGATGACGTTGGCAATGACAGCGCCGTAAAAGGTGGTCAACAGGGCGACGGCCATAGCCGGCCCGATGGAGGACGGATCGTCCATGGTTTGCAACATCTGCACCAGTCCTATAAGCGTTCCCACCATTCCCATGGCCGGTGCGTAGGTGCCGATGGAGAGAAAAATATTGGCGCCTTTTTCATGTCTCTGCTGGATGTATTCGATCTCCGTGTTGAGCATGTTTCTCAAGGTTTCAGGCTCCTGGCCATCTACTGCCATCTGCATGGCCTTGATCAGAAACTCGTCGTTGATATTCTCCATGGCTCCCTGAAGAGCAAGAATACCTTCCTTACGTGCTTTATTGGCAAACTCCATAAGTTGAACGATAAGATTATTTATCGACTGCTCTTTATAGAGGATGGTTTTCTTGGCTACATTGAAGGCGTCAAAAACATCACTGAATGGATAATTGACCAGTGTATTTCCGGCGGTGCCTCCAAAAACAATCATCAGGGAAGGAACATTGACAAAGATCGAAAGCGGTCCTCCCTGGAGGATAGCCATCAGCATGAGGCCAAAAGCTGCGCCAATTCCTAATATGGTTGAGAGATCCAAAAAACAATCCTCCGGAATGCGTGTTTCTGTATTACTACTTTGCTATCAAGTAGATGTTGTTGTTCTTTCCTGATATATGATTCAGTCGTTCTGGATACGCAGGGCTGTGCAATAAACATTCCAGTAGAAGATACTGACAGAGCTGGATGAAATTGACGAGAAGGATCATCCTCCATGAAAAAAGGAAGCAAGAGAATGAAGAGATATAAATATAGACAGAATAATTCCATCGAAATCGGTGAGATAGAAAAGATTAGATCATATTTGAGTTGTTCATAAAATATCGTACTTGGTTATTTATGAAAGAAAAGATTTTCGTACCATAGCTGAAAAACTGGACGCAAGATAATAAAACAACAATAAACCAATATGTTTGGTAAAATATAAAAGGGAACCTCGATAAATTTGACTTTTACCTCAGTTCCCTTTCTGTAGTGTCAAAAATGTGACTTTTAGCGTTTCAAATTAATCAGTTCTCCAAGAAGTTCATCCACCGTGGTTATAATCTTTGAATTGGCCTGAAAACCTCTTTGAACCGTGATCATACGGACGAATTCCGCTCCCATATCCACATTCGATTGTTCGAGTGAGTTGGTGAATACCTTGCCGAGTTCAGGGCCGGGTAATCCTACCCGGGCAACCCCTGATGCATCGCTGGCTGTGAAAAGGTTATTCCCGACCAGTTCCAGTCCGTTGGGGTTGTTGAACTTTCCGAGAACCAGATTGGCCACTGCAATTTGTTCACCGTTGGAGTAGGAAGCGATAACCGCACCTTTCCCATCTATGTCCACGCTGGTCAGATTTCCTGCTGCAAATCCGTTCTGTACCTGCGATATGACCGTAGATGCACTGTTAAACTGAGTTGTGTCAAAAGTAATATCGACCGCCTGGCCGGCATCGGAACCATTACCCCAGTCGATAGGGCCGATATTATTTGGACCACCTCCCGCCAGCATTGTGCCGTCATTGGCGAAGGTGATGATACCCGCCGGAGGTTCGGCACCGCCGGCGGTAAGATCCGAACCCATTGGATTACCGTCGACATCCTCCGCTGACCAGTTCCAGTTCCAGGTGTTGTCCACCGCATCTTTGGTAAAATATGTTGTAACAAGATGCGGTTCGCCTAAAGAGTCAAATATTTGGGTAGATGATGAATAGTTAAACGTATCCGCATTGGTATAATCAAAATCACCCACCGGCGCTATCGCAGCAGCATCGAGATTGGTATTAAGCGTCATCTCGGTAGTCATATTTCCGGCAATAAGTCCGGTATTGCCGATGCGAATATCCTCCGGATCTCCTGCTACCAGATTACCGTCAACATCAAATCTTTTTCCCTGGACCCTGAAGCCTTCAGGGTTGACGAGAAATCCATTTTCATCAAAGCGGAAAGCACCGGCCCGTGTATAGTAGTTGGTGTCGTTGCCCACCTCGCTGACCAGGAAAAAACCGTCCCCTTCAATAGCTACATCGAGTCCGGATTCCGTCGACTCGAAAGTTCCCTGGCTGAAGATATTGTCCACCTTGGAAACATTGACGCCTCGTCCGACCTGGGATGTCCCGCCGGAGCCATTGATGGTGCTGGACAGCAGATCTGAAAAAATTGTCCTGGCTCCTTTGAAGCCCAGCGTGTTGGTATTTGCCAGGTTGTTGCCTATCACTGTCATTGCCTGAGAATTGGTATTGAGTCCGCTGACACCACTGTACAGTGCACTTGAAATACCCATAATTTACTCCTCCATGTTGAGCGTCACTGTTTTCAAGAAAACAATTTTCTCTTTCCGTTAAAGGTTTTTAGCTGAATTGAACCGGTTCTCTTCCGTGATCTCAGGTAAATCAGCGATATGTTATATTTTTTCGATGTATCTTTATTTGAAAACTGCAATGATCAAGTATTTAACGGCAGAAGAGTCTTTCCCTGCCTCATTTCTAAGGGTTTCCAGCTGGATAACCTTATCCTTCGCCTTCATCGACGCCCTCGTTATCGGTGGTATAGCCTTTGTCGTAGACCCCGAGAATTGATGCAAAAGAAACCTCACCCGCCATGGTCAGCAATTTGCCGCCATATTCACCGGTAAGATCAACACCGGTTACCTCGGATTTTATCAATGGGGCTGCAGCCACACTTTCTCCCTCTGTCGCTTTCACTGAAACAGCAAAGGTATATGATCCCTTCTCGGCTTGAGTGCCGGAGTCGGTCATGCCGTCCCAGGCAAGAAAATGATTCCCTTTTGTCAGTTCAGTACCATCAATAACGGCAATCGTGGCACCATTCTTTTGAATGGTTATTTCTGCCTGCGTTACTTCACCGTCAAGCTGATAGCCCAGTTCAATTTCTCCGTTTCCATCATATTCAAACTTGCTGTCATGATAGACCACGTTTTTGCCGATGGTTTGCAATGTTGCAAAACGGTCTGCATTGGCATTGGATGTAACCAGATTTTCCATAGACTCGTTGAGTGTGAAAAGCTGCTCGAGCGAGCTGAATTGTGCAAGTTGGGAGGTAAACTCCGTCGGATCATCGGGGTTGAGGGGATCCTGGTTCTGCAACTGAGCTACAAGCAAAGTAAGGAAATCCTCTTTGCCCATGATATCGGTTGATTTTTTGGTACCTTCGGCAGCGATTGGAGTTGTTGCCGGAGAAGGAAACAGATTATTGATGTAACTCATGCGGAGCTCCTAAATTTTTACGTTTACACCAGACTGAGAAGATATTCCGGCTACCTTGCCCTCTTCAATCTCCTGCTCCAACTCAAAGGAGAGCCCTGATCGTGAGTTGTCGGGACTGGAAAAGGAGGTGTTTTCCCGGGCGAGTTGATCTTCAAAAAGGTTATGATCCGCAGGTACATCGGAATCAAGGCTGATAGCAATTTCTCCAACAGAAAGGCCCTGGTCTTCCATTAACGCTTTTAATCTAGGCAGATTTTTTTCCAGTATCTCCAGAACGTTTTGAGACTGTGCCAGAATGCTGGCGCTGATGGCCCCATCTTTCAGCTGGATGTCGATTTTCAGACTGCCAAGCTCCGCAGGATGAAGTTTCAACACCAGCTTTGAATCCTGCAGGTTGGGTGAGATTCGAAATTTCTGTGCAACCTGCTGCAGCACAGCATTCTCATGGGCAGGCTGGGTAAATATTAAAGTTCCTGGACGCATGGTCTCACCGAGACTTTGGCTCTTGTCCGTTGAGAGATTGCTCAGTGACTGTGAAAAGGATGATTCTGAATTTTCGCCTGATTTCATCGGAGAGGAAAGGGTGGGTTGTGCCGGCGCTTCACTGCCGGAGTCAAGAAGTTGCTGGTTATTCCGGG
The DNA here is from genome assembly GCF_016919005.1 of Desulfopila inferna. Lineage (NCBI taxonomy): Bacteria > Pseudomonadati > Thermodesulfobacteriota > Desulfobulbia > Desulfobulbales > Desulfocapsaceae > Desulfopila > Desulfopila inferna. The sequence continues at coordinate 445,779 of NZ_JAFFQE010000001.1, read as the reverse complement.
AATTGCCTGAATCAAGGTTCTGAATTTGTGCCTCGAAAAGCTGAGGGCTGCTAATTTCACGGCGCAGTGACAAGGCATTGTCTCTCAACGATGTGCCTTTCAGCTGAACAGGTATTTCCGTAAGTCCTGCAATAATTTTTTCGGCTGAAAGGGGAGGTGCGGCAGGTCCCGAAGGTATTTCCGCAGTGGGCAGCGGTAAATTGTTTTGCAGTAATGAGGTAGGCACCCGCTCATTCCCTCGCGACATGCTGATGGAATCGTTAATCTGCAAAAGATTCAATGCAGAGGCGGAGTCCTGTGACTGAAAGAGTGGCTGAGAAGGAGCCATGGCTACAGGTTTTACAGCCATGGAGGATGAGTTGAATATTGCTGTTTTCCCCGCTCCAGTTCGTAATCCCGCTCTTGTCGAAAGATCAGCGGGTATAATGAGTTTTATGACGGCATCCCGATCTGCAGGTGAAGGCAAAATGGGGGAATATGGCTGGGTGGAGAACTCGTGCTTTCCCGATATGGAAATTCCATTGGCGGCAGCAGCAGATGAAAACCGAGCAGGACGGCCATCAACTCCTCTTTGCGGTTGCTCAGCCGGCAACACATTGCCAATCTGTTGTATATCAAAAGGGAGTATTGACTCATCTGGATATCTGAATTCAGTAGTTCCGGCAGGATCTTCTTCTTCGTTGAGATGACTGTCTCTGCTCTCTTCCTTGGCCGCCGTTGTTTTCTCAGGGCTTGAATCTATGCTTTTAAAGGTGCTGGGATCCTTAGTTTCCTGTAACTTTGCTTTGTCGTCGATTGCCTTGCTTAGCTTGGGAGCGAAGGAGGATTCGCCGTCTTTGGGCTCGGTATTTGGGCTGCTCTTTGATGGACGAGCTTGAGGTGGTGCGGGGGCGACGGCGAATGCTTCCATATGAGTTCACTCTATTTGTATGGTTGTAAATACGGTACTCAGTTCTGATGTTGTCTGTTTGTTCAGCATGTCCAGGACTTCGGCAGCTGCCTTTGGTTTCATATTTGCCAAGAGCTCGGTGGCCAGATTAGGAGCCATTCCGGACATTGCAAGTGCCGCTCGCTGTGGAGCCATCTTTTCATAGATGGCGCTCAAATCCTTTATTCGCTTTTTCTCTTCAGTTGATTTTTCCGCCAACAGCGCTTCGATCTTGTTGCGCATATTTTTTAACTCAGCGAGTCTTTTATCTATCTCTGCAAGCTTCTTATCGACTGATAATTCCAGAGTCTTTAGTTCCTTTTCTCGTAATTCTAAATCTTTCTTCTCCTGAAAGACTTTTTCGCGCTCTTCCTGCATCAGCGCATATATTCGCCTTTCCTCCACCGACTGATACGATTGATCATCAGTAACTTCCTCGCCAGCACAGGGCACGGTCGAGATGAAAAAGAGCAATGCAGTCAGGAATATATACTTTTGTAACTCTCGGAACATTTTCATAATATCTCGTTGAGTGAAGGTTGAGTGTTCATGTTTTCTGCTGATCGCGGTCATGGGCTAGAACTGCAATTTCGTCAAGCTGTGCCGCTTCTTTCTTTTCCAGATACTGCCGCCATTCACGATTCTGTTTGTCTTTCAATTTTTCGAGGATCTTTTTGTCGCGTCGTCTGTCAACAACAAGACGCCGCTTTTGGCTTACTTTCACGGTGGCTGAATGAAGCTCATCGGCAACTTTTTTCTGCTGTCCTTTAAGCCAGCTGAGATGATTCTCATATTGCAGTAGATCCTCTACCGTAATTCCGCCGTCCTGTAATTGGTCGAGGCGGGCAAGGAGCTTGGTATAGCGGTCCACTAGTTCGTCATACTCCTGCTGCTTTGCCTGGAGCTCAAGCTGAGCATGAACGAGTCTGGTTGCAGCTGAATCTTCCAGCTGCCTGCGGTATTGAAGAACTGCGGTCAGGGAAAAAGGCTTCATGGCTTAGCCGTCGAAATCAGCGGTCATTTTTTCTTCGTTTTTGAAAAGGCTGCTCACCCTTGCGTTCATTAAGAAGAATGCCGAGTTCTTCCCTGGTGGTTTCCAGCGAGGTTGATTCGTCAAAAGACTGCTGCAGGAAAGAATTAACTGCCTCGATCTTGCTGATGGCCAAATCGATCTGAGAGTTGGAGCCGCCGGTATAGGCACCGATATTAATCAGATCTTCGGCCTCTGCGTAGGTGGCCAGGATGCTTCTTGCCTTGCCGGAGAGTTCGAGGTGTCTGGCGGTGACAATATCCCGCATAACCCTGCTGGCGGAGTTGAGCACGTCGATTGCGGGATAATGATTTCTGGCGGCAATATCCCGGGAGAGAACAATATGTCCGTCAAGTATTGATCTGACCGAATCAGCGACCGGTTCAGTCATATCATCACCTTCGACCAGAACGGTGTAGAGTCCGGTGATCGACCCCTGGTCACGAAAACGTCCGGCCCTTTCCAGGAGTCGGGGCAAGGTGGCAAATACCGAGGGAGTATAGCCTTTGGTGGTCGGCGGTTCGCCCACGGCAAGACCAATTTCCCGCATTGCCATGGCAAATCGGGTAACGGAATCCATCATCAGAAGCACATTCTTGCCTTTCCTGCAGAAGAATTCGGCAATGGTGGTGGCGACAAATGCCCCTCTCATTCTCAAAAGCGGGGATTGGTCTGAAGTAACTACCACGATAACAGAGCGTGCCAGACCTTCTTTTCCCAGATCCCGTTCGATAAATTCACGCACTTCCCGGCCGCGCTCTCCTATCAGGGCAATAACATTGACGTCAGCACGGGCGTATTTTGACATCATTCCCAGAAGGACGCTTTTGCCTATGCCCGATCCCGCCATTATTCCCATACGCTGTCCCATACCGCAGGTCAGCAGGCCATTGATCGCTCTGATCCCCAGATCGAGAGGGTCGGTTATATTTTTTCTCTCCATCGGTCCGGGAGGATCGGCATAGAGGCTCATCTCCGTACTGAGCAGGGGGACAGGCAAGCCATCCTGGGGCTCTTCCATGGCGTCTATGACCCTGCCGAGAAGATTATCGCCTACTTTGATGGTAGCAGCATCCCTGATGACCCGTATTGTACTTCCTGGACCAAGGCCACGAACTGTCCCCAGCGGCATTAGCAGGGCTCGGGAATCTCTAAATCCGACAACTTCGGCATATATTCCGGAATCCTTATCCAGAGTGGAAATCCGGCAAAGAGATCCGATGGTGGAATTCGGGCAGTGTCCCTCTATGACCAGGCCGACTATCCTGGTCACTTTGCCATACACCTTTATGGTTTGCAGGTTCTCAAGAGAGGATGGCTTTAATGGCATGGGACCACCTATCATTTCTGCTTGATTGCACTTGAAATAAGTTCCAGTTGACTTGCCACTGTTGCATCCACCGTGCAATTGCATGACTCCACAAGACAGCCGCCCTGTTCGATTGCCGGATCGGATTTTACAATGATGTTTTCCAGACCGTTTATGCCGTTGATAAAATCTGCCGAACGGGAGCTGATTGTTTCAAAATCATCCGGGTTTACTCTAATGATGAATTCATCAGATTTTACCGCCAGCTGAATCGCTTCATCCACGGTTCTGATAATAGTATTTTCCTGTGAAGCTACCGAGTGCCGGATAACCTTTTCGGCAATTTTCAGAACCAGGTTGTGCATTTCCTCAAGACTGTTTTTAAGGATGATTTCATGCACGGAATTGAGTCGTTCGCAGGCCGACTGGAGGGTCCTGATACTTGAGCCGTAATCGCTTTCCATCCGTTCGATACCTGCCTGTACTCCTTTATTGAAATATTCTTCGGTTAAAGCGTCTATATCAATTGAGGGCGTTTGGGTCTCTTGTATTTCCCCTTGGTCCGGATCGCCACAGTCTTCAGTCGCCGTTTCCGGAGAGGAGAAATCATCGAACGATGAGAAATCGTCTGCACCGGTGCCTGAGTCCCGGTTGTCTGCCGGTTGGTCTTGACTGGCCTGCCGCATCGATTCCTCGCTTTCCCTTTCTAGCCGTTGGGCAAGATCCTCCCAGATCGGGGGGCGCTCAATTTCGCCAGCGATTATTTTGACGGGAACAAACCCGTTTGAGTCCTTGATCACCTTAGACAAATTCGTCGCCTCCGACCTTGTTGAGTACAATCTTACCTTCTTCCTCAAGCTTCATGGCGATCTTAACGATCGACTGCTGCATGGCTTCAACTTCCGACAGCCTCACCGGACCCATGGCTTCCAGATCGTCTTTGATCATGTCGGCGGCCCGGATGGACATGTTGGCATAGATTTTCTCTTTCATTTCATCGGATGCGGTCTTCAGAGCCATGGTCAGCGAATCATTGTTTACTTCCCGAAGGATCATCTGCAGAGATCTGCCGTCCAGACCGACAAGATTCTCGAAGGTGAACATTCGTTTGCGAATCTCTTCAGCCAGTTCGGGATCGGTTTCTTCTATAGTCTCCAGGATATCGGCATCAAGATTGTTCTGCAGGTGGCCGAGTAGATCGACAACTTTATCGAGGCCGCCAACCTGCCGCTGCTCCCTGCCTATATTGCTGCCGAGTTCCTTGTTGAGGGCCTCCTCGATTCCCGAGATAACCTCGGGCGATACCTTTTCCAGTTTTGCAATGCGATAAACGACGTCGGCCTGGAATTCTTCGGGCAGCCAGGAAAGGATTTCGCCGGCATGCTGTACGTGCTGCGTTGAGAGGATGAGGGCGATGGTCTGGGGATGCTCTTTTTCCAGGAGGCCGGCGACCATTCTTGCCTGCATCATGGCAATGGTTTCCAACGGTCGTGATTCCGTTCCCGAAATGAACTGATCGAGAAGATCGTCAGCTCTTTCGTTTTCTGTCTTGGCAAGCGCGAGTTTGGCGAAGTCACTGCCCTTAAGGAAAAGACCGGCATATTTTTTCTCGGCTTCGAGAAAGGTGTTCACAACCATTTCCTTGACATCGCTGGGGATATGATCGATGACCGCCATCGCTTTGGTAACCCGACGAATTTCATCGTCAGTAAACTCCTGAAATATCTTGGCGGTCGCATCTTCACCAAGACACATCAGGACAACGGCAGCCTTTTTAATATTACTGAGATCTTCAATACTCATGTATTATGCTTCCTGGAGCCAGTTTTTTATAATATGCGCCGCAGGTGTCGGGTTTTCCATAACCTTTCGGCGAATTAACACAAGAGGATCCTCGGAGATGAGCTCTTCCGCCTCGCGTTTCTCCATCGCCAGAGCTTTGGCGGTCTGCTGCTGTTCCAGTTCCAGTGCTTCCACGGTCTTGTAGTGCTCTTTTACTTCACCGCGCAGCGTTTTAATCACAGGGCGCACCAGCAGAAGGTAGAGCATAAGTGCACCGCAGGCAAACAACCCGATTTTGACAAAGGGGAGATACTCATAAAGCAGATTGTCCGGCAGTTTTTCGGCGACCATTACTTCCCTGGGCGCTTCCGTGAACGGCATCGACAGAACATTGATCTGATCGCCGCGTTCGGCGTTCAGCCCCAGTGCTGTGGCTACCATGGTTTGCAGTGAGTTCAACTCCTCGTCTGTTCTCGGTACAACTGTCTGCGCAGCATTTTCGCTCGCCGGAACGACCCTGTCGGCAACGAGAATCGAGACGGAGAGGTTCTTGATAGTGCCCACCGGGTTTATTATCTTGCTGATGGTCTTACTGATTTCATAATTGGTTGTGCGTGAGGTTCTCGAATTGGAACTCGCTTCAGCCTGAAGCGGATCGATGCCGTCAAGATTTGACTGAACTCCGGGGATACCGGCCGGCGCAGGTTTGCCGTTCTCTTCCTGGTTTATCTGTTCACTGCGGATTACCGGTTCTTCTGAATCAAAAAGCTCCTCGGTTTTTTCCACTTTTGAGAAATCCAGGGCAGCGCTGACACGAACCATTGCCTTATCTCTGCCCATGGTTCGGTCGAGCAGGTCCTGAGCGCGTATCTCCAGCCGCTGCTCTACTTCCTGCTGGTACGCCAGCATATCAACGGAGAAGTATTTATCTTCATCTTCTTTCTGCCCGGCATCAAGTGCCATGCCATTGGAATCGATTACGGTAATGTTTTCCGGAGTTAGACCGGTAATCGATCCGGCCACCAGATGAACAATGCCCTGGACCTGCTTCTGATCCAGTGTTTTTCCCTTGGCCAGTGAGAGTATCACGGAAGCTGTCGCCTGCTTCTGTTGATTCTTGAATAATCTTTTCTCAGGTAGTGCAAGGTGAACCCGGGCTGAGACCACCGGCTCCAGTGTGGCGATTGTGCGGGAAAGCTCACCCTGCAGAGCGCGGGTATAGTTTACTTTTTGTACGTAGTCGGTAAGGGCGAAACTTTGTTTGTCGAATACCTCAAACCCCACTCCGTTTCCTGCCGGCAGACCATTTCCGGCGAGGTTAAGTCTGGTCTCGTGAAGAATGGCTGCGGGAATCCAGATATTCCGGCCATTGTTTTTCAGTTCATAGGGGATATTTTCCCCTTTGAGCCAGGCAACCACAGGTGCGGCATCATTCTCGGCCAGATTAGCGTACAGCAACTGGTAATCCGCCTTCTTTCCCTGAAAGATCAGAATGCCGAAAAGGGTAACGGAAATCAGAATGACGCCCACCAGGGCCAGTTTCCTCGATAAAGGCCACTCTTTGATGAGCGTGGTGAGATTCTTTCTTTCGATCGCTTGCTCGGATGAAGCTGTCGGTAAAGTAGTTTCTCCCGCGGGTAAAGTTTCTTCAGCCATCGGTCAATCCTTGTTAAATAACTGTTATTGAGATGATGATCCCGGGTCAATTAATCTTGATTTCGAACTTTGAGGCTTCGATGCATGGGCGCTTATGCCGCCATCATATTTGCAGCCTCATGATTTCATTATAGGCTTCCAATGCCTTATTGCGCATCTGTACAAGCATACGGATGGAGATGTCTGCCTCTGCCGTGGCTATCATCACCTCATGTAGGTTCTCTGCCTCTCCTGTATGCAATTTTTGTATGGCAATATCGCCCTTTAAACTCGTCTGGTTTACTTGTTCTATGGTTTTGCTGAGCAGTTCACCGAAATTTTCTCTAGCCTGGGTTATCTCGATACCGTCTGTCTTCGGCAGGGCAAGGGGGAGCTTGCCCCCGACAATTATTGAGGATTCCATGGATTATCTCCCTATTTCCAGGGCCTTCATGGCCATGCGTTTGGCTGATTTTATCGTTGTGGCATTGGCTTCGTAGGAGCGCGTTGTCGACATCATATCAACCATTTCCTTGAGAACATTGATATTGGGCATGGCAACATAGCCGTTTTCATCGGCATCGGGATGCTCCGGCCTGTAAACTTTTTGCGGCGGTTCTTTGTCTTCAAGGATTTCAGACACTTTTACTCCCTGGATGGTAGTTTGGAGATTTGAATCAAGATGTTCCTGGAAGGAAAGAGGAGAACTTTGAAAATTGACGGATTTACGCTTGTATGGTCCGCCTTCAGGCGTGGAAGTGGTCTCAATATTTGCCAGGTTTGAACTGATGGTATTGAGCCTGATACTGTTGGCCTTAAGGGCCGAGGCGCCTATTTGCATAGATGTAAAAATATCCATTACTCTCTCCTTGACGACCTTTTTACTGGCCGCCTTGTATGATGTATTTCCTTAAAGTCAGTTTGTTACTGAGGAGCTGCGCCGCAGTCTCATAGAGGAGTTCGTTCTCGGAAAGAGCGAGCATCTCCTGCTCGAGGCTGACACCGTTTTTATCACCGATGCCGATGTCGCTGTTTTCCTTAATGATACGTCCGTTGACATCGCCTACATTGCCGGGTGTGACAGGTATGTGTGAAGCATGTGTGGTTTTCAGGGAAAATGATCCTTTGTCGATTGCATGTTGTAATTCTTTTTGGAATTCGAACCGGGACGGTGTATATCCGGGAGTTTCACTGTTGGCAATATTTGAAGCGATAACCTTTTCATTGCCGGCACGGAGATCCAGGACTTTTTGCAATAGGGCAAAGTTTTGATCAGATATCGAGTTGCTCTTCATTGTATTCTCCGACGTTTAGTGTCTAATAGTTTGTTTACTATCAATATTGTCTATCGATTTCATGGAACTCCAGTTCCTTTTCAGCTAACTTTTTCCATAATGGGTCATTCCCTTTTTCGACAATTTCCCTGAAGAGCTTTAAAGACTTCTCTGTTTCCTCTCTTTCCCTGGCAATCATCGCCAATCTATGTCGGGACTGGTCAAAAAATTTTGTCTTTTCCTTGAGGCGTAGAAAAAGCTCTTCCGAGCTTTGATGATGGTTTTCCTGGTAAAAGCTTTCAGCAAGTATGAAAAGAGAGTCATCTGAGTGAAGCTCACCGGATTTCCAGGCTGGAGTGAGCACTTCTATGGCTCGAGCATATCGGTTTGTGCTAAAATAAACTCTTGCGGCAATTTCCTGGACCTCGGGTTCATCCGGCAGGGGAGAGGAGAGCAGGGTAAGCGCCCGTTCGCTTTTTCCGGCTGCCACCAGAGATTGAAGATATATGAGAGAGATTTCCTGCCTGTCACTGCCGCTCGGATAATTGTAGTTGTACTGCAATACATGATCTTCGACCAGTTCATGCTCTCCCTGGGCGTAGAGGATGGAAAGGAGGGGCAGGTAATATTTCTCCTTTTCCGCCTGTTCCGCTATTTTCAATAAATAGAGATAGAGCTTTCCGGCTTCATGATAAATTCCCAGTTCATGATATGATTTGGCGAGGAGGCTCAACAGTTCGATATCCACCCAGCTGTTTTGGAAAAGCTCCCTGTTTTTCTTAGCCAGGACAATGGCGTCGACATAGTTGCCCTCAGCCAAAAGCTTCTCGAGCTGTTTCGGCAGTATTTCGATGAGAAGGGCCATGGCGGTCTGTTTAAGTTTGCTGGCATGGTGATTTCTGAGGAAATTGAGCAGCAGTTCGATGCACTGCTCGTTTTCGCCAAGCTCAAAATAGACTATCGCCTCCTTGAGAGCCGCTTCTTCAGCAACCTCTCTGGTGCCGGACATTTCAGCAAGTCTCCGATAATATGTGGCACTAGTCGTTCTCCAGTTGGGCTGCGAGAGGTAACGGATGTCGGTTTTTTTGACAGCGGCTCTGTAGCCGACTTCAGTACCGGAGTAGGTGTCTTCCAAAGTGGAAAAGGTCACATACATTTCTCTGGCCGACTTATAGTGCAGCTCAGCCAGCGCCTTTTTCAGACTTATCCTGCTCAGGTGACTTTGCCCCGGAATGATTGAACTCAAGGTATGGAAGCATTGGGTCGCCTCCCGGTATTTTTTCTGAGAGTATAAGGTGTAGCAATATCCATTGAGAGAATATGGCTGCTCCTCAAGAACGTTGTTTTCCTCAAAAAACTGATAGCCGACATAGGCCTTGACGTATGACCCCGTAGCGAACCAGTAATCGGCCTGGCGTAATTCCCGCATGGCCTTGAGTCTTGGAGGATAGGCGATATCATCTTTTTGCAGAAGGGTATAGGCTCTCTCAAATTTACCTGTAGCGAGTGCAGTTTCAATCTGGGCTAAAAGAATAAATGGTGAAAGCGGAAATCTATTGCTGATTGAATCTTCGAGTTCACCATATTGATAATAGGCTATGTAGGGATCTTCATGTTCACCCCGCAAAGCGGCGAGAAGATACGCGGCAGCTATGCCGACGTATTCATCTTGGTAGCTTTCCTTGAGAAGATAGAGCTGCCGGTAAGCATTGGCGTAATCGTCGGCTCGAAAGAGAATTTCTCCAAAAACAAGAGCCAGATGTTTTCTGGTAATCAAATCCTCCGTACTCTCAACCAGCTCCAGGAGAAGGGGGATCATTTCTTTCCATTTTCCCTGAGAGGAAAGGGAGAAAAATTCAGCCGGCAACATATTACTGTTGTGAACATCCGGGATGAGATCGATAATCGGAAAAGGCGGAATGGTATATTTTAACGGAGCGCTGGTCTGTATTTCAGGCTCATATCGTGAAAAAAATGATCTCCAGTTTCCGGCATATGGGCTGGCAACATATGGATTGGTATAATCGGCATCCTTTCGTTTAATTACTGAGAGACCTGCAAATCTTGAGGTGAGTTCAGGGTATTCTTTTGTGAATTCATTGCCCAGCAGAATATCAATAACCAGAGAATTATCCTGAGAGGGGGAAGTCTCTACCTTTTGCGGTTCATAACGAAAGAAAAAGGTGAGTATTGTTTTTCCATCTTTATCTTGTGTCAGAAATTTGACAACTTTGTCGTCGGCTGGAAAGTCCAGGGGCTCGGTATTTGAGAGGTTGGTATCAAGAATAACATCGACCCGCTTCCCTCGCTGCGTATGGGAAAATTGAGGGACCTTGTCGAATGTTACGTAAATTTGAGTACTTCCGCCACGATCCAACTTGCGTATTTTCTGGATTTCAGTTTCAACGGCACCCGACTGGAGTGGGGAAAAGATGACAACAGCCAGAATATATAGAAAGAATTTTCGCATAGTTTGAGCAACAATTTTAAGTTTCATTTAAGGCATCGCTCTAGGGCTTTGCAAATAATGTTCCAATAAGATTGAGTATTTTGCGTTTGTTGATTTGAATATCTGAGATATTTTTTTGGAGGATTTGAAAAAAGTAAACCTTGAATATCTGATTTTATCTCGCCGCCGGGGGATTTCGGGACAAATTTTGCGGGATTATCAAAGCTTAGTGGCTGATTTCTATTACTTATCCATGATCATGGTGTTTAGTCCTTATTGATAATATAGATAAAATACATTTTGATCTGTATCGATGAACTCGTGAAGCGCTCGATCTACGTTGTTTCAAGACTGCGCCTGGACTATCGAATCTTCTCGAAGTCGGAGTTTGTGCCGTACGGTTCTTTATCGCAGAATTCATTTCGGCAACTTCGCTTTCTTTTTTTCGAAATCCGGTATTTAATGTATTGGTTTTTAGGAAAGGAACCGAAAACAGAAAAAGAACATCGTGTAAATAACGTCTATAAATACAAAGCATATTGTGCAGGAGGATTGAATGGGAAAGAATGTTCTGCTGGTTGATGATTCAAGTACAATGAGAAAAATAATTGGAAGATCGTTGCGCCAGGCCGGTATAGATTTTGACAATATTTTTGAAGCCGCTGATGGTCTTGAAGCCCTGGAAGTGTTGGAAAACGAACATGTCGATATTGTTTTAAGCGATATCAATATGCCGAATATGGATGGTATCTCTTTTCTTCGGGAGAAATCCACAAGAGACAATATGAAGGATATTCCTGTCCTGATGATTTCAACGGAAACCGGTGATGATATTATCGGTGAAGCCAAATCCCTGGGTGCTGTCGGGGCAATAAAGAAGCCTTTTACGCCTGATAAGGTCAATGAGGTGCTTGGACCGCTTTTATAAGCCAACCCCAAGAGGTACCTGTAAAAAAGTCTTAAAAAGGAAATTGTAACTATTCAGCAGCACTCCATCAGCAGGCGATCAGCCCGAGAAACAAAGGTATATCCGGAGTCGGAGTTTATGCCCGCAAGGTCCTTACCGGGAAGCACTGCCAACCAGTTACAGTTTAAGGTAAACAGCTGGGTTCTGGTACTTTGCAGAATAGTTACAGGAAACTTTAATAAAAAACATCTTCACTGCTATAAAGGCGGGGAAAACAGATAATTCATAAGAAAGCCGGCCCGTGCCGGACAGGTGCCATAATAACAACCTGTTTCATTGAAAAAACAGAAAGTTTCTTTGCGGCACTTGATATTGGAGGAGTTGTGGATTTACGCGAAAAGATCATTGAATCAACCCTTGAGATTTTTACTTCAATGGTGATGATGGATATCACCATTTCCGAAAAAGTAAATGAAGAAAACAGGTTATTGGGAAATACCATTACCGGAGTTGTAGGTCTTGCAGGTACTCACAAGGGAGTTCTGGCCGTACATATTCCTTATGCTGTCGCTTTTGCCATTACCGGTAATTTTCTTGGTATTGAAGTTAATGAAATGAATGAAGATGTGGAAGATGCAATCGGTGAAATCGCCAATATGCTTGGTGGTAACGTGAAGTCCATACTTTCAGAAAACGGCAGGGATATCAACCTATCGTTACCCTCCACTGTTTCTGGTAAAGAATATGGCTTCCATACCATCAAAGGTGCGGAGAGGATTCTCATTCTTTTTGAATCTGAAAGCGGAATATTCCGTGTTGAACTGCAAATTGAATCCTGAAGATGAACAGCCCGCTGGTATATCGGCAGTCTGTGGTGGTCCTTGCCGAGAGGATTCATTCTATGAACATCGAGTCTCTTTCCCTTCAAGATAACACTCCGAGGAAGAAGAAATCCTTAAATTCTCAGCAATTCCTGCCGATACAATACCAGAGAATTCAAGCAACCTCACTATTATTGATCCAGCCCTGAGATGAAAGCACAGCAAAAACTCAATAAAATTCTCGAAACCATCGGCGAACGGGTTCAGGAGGAGGTCGGCTCCCTGTTAGGGGTGAATTTTTGTGTCTCCACTCCCTCCAGCATGCTGATAACCAAAGAAGATTATTTTGCTGAGCAGTCTGGCAAGAAAATTGTCGCCAAAATGGATATCACCGGCGAAATTGAGGGTACCGGCAGTATCATATTAGGAATCAAGGATGGTATCCGTCTTGGTGGGACCTTGATAATGCTGCCTCTTGCCGAACTGGAAGAGGTTATAAAGAGCGAAAACTATACGGAAGAGACTGAAGATTCCTATGGTGAAATTGCCAATATTATTGCAGGTTCATATACCAAGGTTTTCGAGGAGATGTATCCCAGAAACTGCCGGTTTGTCAGGAAAGAGCAGGTTGTTATCGCTCCTCTTAAAGTCGATGTGGAGTCGAATGAGCCCCTGCCGGACCAATGGTACTATTGGGTAAAAGCCGTAATGGCGCTGGATGAAGCTCAGATGGGCAACCTGGATGTGCTCATTCCGGCTGAACCTTTCGGCCTCGAGATCCCTGTCCCTGTAGATGAGTCGGCAGTTGCAGAAGAAATCGGAGAAGACCGGAAACAGAATGCAGCAGAAGTTGCATTCGGGGACGACCCGGTTGAAAAGGTAGACTCACCGGAAAGCCAGGAGGTGCAAGCCGCTGGTGAGGTGAAGAAGGAATCTCCGCAACCGGCTACGGCAGTCACGAGCAGTGCCGATCTGAAAAAGAAGAAAAAGCTGGTCGATAAACTACTTTCTCAGTGTAAAGATTCGCTCTCCAAAGAAGTCAGTGCCCTTTTGGGAATCGAGGTAAAATTAGGATCAACAGACAACAGGAGTATAACAAAGGAAGAATTCCTTCATGATGAGGCCATGGGCAAGCAGGTTTTGGCTCATATGGATGTTGTTTCCGAGGAGGAGAGCGAAATTTTCCTCTTCGTCAGCGTCAAGGATGCCGTGAGAATCGGTTCCGTTCTCATAATGCTGCCGCCTTCGGAAATCGAAGAAGCTGTAAATGAAGAAGATTTTACTCCGGATATAGAAGATGCTTATGGTGAAATTGCCAATATAATTTCCGGTGTCTATACCGCTGTTTTTCAGGAACAGTTCAGCGAGTCTCTTCGATTTGTAAAAAAAGCACTAGAGATAGTTGCTCCCATGAAGGTCGACACGGATTCCGATGAGGTCATTCCTTGCCAACAGTATTATATGAGCAGCAGCAGCCTTGAGATAGCCGGTCGGGAATATGGGAAACTATCGATGCTTTTTCCCGCCGATCTCTTGAAGCTGGAAGAGATCTCCACAATATTGGCAAATGAGAATGCGGCAAGTGAGGAAACCACAAGGAGTAAGGGTGCCGACGGCGATAATGGGAATGCCGAGCCTGCTCCAGATTCCGAACAGTCCCGGGCCTCGAGTAAGGGGATGGCGGGCTCGATTGAAGTCCTGATTATTCAAAATAATCCGGCTGAAGCTGAAAAGATTCAGGTAGAGTTAAAGCACATCGGAGTCGTTTCAAAATGCATCTCTTTCAATGATAATATTCATAGCCATATCACTTCCGAACTGAGACTTATTCTTATAGTGATGCAGGAGGTAAACGAGCAGGCTTACGGCATAACCATAAAGGTGAACTCCATGAGTTCGGCACCTATTGTTGCAGCAGGTTGCAAATGGACGAAATCAAAAGTAATAAAAGCTGTTAAATATGGTGTGCACGACATACTTTTAGTTCCTGCCGCGGGTGAAGATATCAGGGAAAAAATCGAAAGCAACATTATACGGCTGGCTGCCTGAAAAATAACGTAAATTACCAGCTTCCGCCAATAAATGATTTGGCACTTTCTTAGTCTGTGCTCTCTTTAATAATTACCCATTCCCCGACAGACACCAGTTGTCGGGGGTAAGCTTCTTTTTTTTGATCTTCTCCAACAGGGTGGTGCGTTTCAGGTTGAGGAGCTTTGCGGCTTCTTTTTTGTTTCCCCCCGTAGTGCGCAAGGCACTGAGAATCAGCTTTGTTTCAAATTCACTTATCATCTCCTTAAAATCCACTTGCTGGTGCAGCTGTAAGTCATCAAAACCTGAAAATGGCGCGGTAATGTCCGGCCGTGGACATGGATTGGATAGATGTTGAACAATATGGCTTATATCCTCGTTGGTCTGGTTTTCCACAAGAGTATATTTCTCGGGAAGATCTTCACTATCGATGGTTTTTCCCGTATAGAGAATCGACATGTGCTGAATCAGGTTCTCCAGTTCTCTGACATTGCCCCGCCAGTTGTAGCGGAGTAAAGACTGCAGCGCTGACTTCGTAAAAATGAACCTTTCCCGCCCTCTTTCTATGGTATAGGTATTTGTGAAAAATTCGATGAGAAGCGGGATATCTTCTTTCCTTGCTTTCAACGGGGGAACGCTCAGAGGGATTACACTGAGCCTGTAGTAGAGATCCTCTCTGAACATCCCTTGCGCCACAAGTTGTTCAAGATCGCAGTGTGTCGCGGCAAGGATTCTGGTGTCGACCGGTATTGCCTGAAGTCCGCCGACCGGCTCAAATTCTTTTTCCTGAATAACTCTGAGTAGTTTAGCCTGCAGAGTTGGTTTCATATCACCAATCTCATCGAGGAAAAGGGTGCCGCCGTCGGCATACTGAATGCGTCCCTGTTTATTCTGGCTTGCACCTGTAAAAGCGCCTTTAGTATGGCCAAAGAGCTCACTCTCCAGGAGATCATCGGGGATGGCGGCACAATTAACAGGGACGAAATTCCTTGTTCTCCGATTGCTTTTGCTGTGAATGGCCTTGGCCACCAATTCTTTGCCGGTGCCCGATTCTCCGCGGATAAGAACGGTGGCGTAGTCATCTTCGGCAATGCGGGTAATCAAATCGAACAGTGACGTCATCGGAGATGATTTTCCGATAATGCCGCAAAAATTATCAAGTGCAGGTTTTTCCCTGAGTTTGCGCAAATGATGAACTTTTTCAAAAGCCCTTTTTAAAATAATGCGGACTTCGGCGGGATCGTAAGGTTTTGTGATATAAAAGAAAGGATTGAACTCGATAACCTTTGCCCTCAAATAGCCGTCATCTTCAGGCACGACGGCTATAATCAGGATTTTTCCCGCTTCCGTGAGTTTCTTCAGAACCTGCAGTCCTGTCTTGTTGTCACTTAGGTTGATATCGAGAAAAATCACATCAACCTGTCTGGATTGAATTATCTCGAAAACCTCTTTGGGATTCTCTGCATGCAGGAATGCATTGGCAAAGGAATCTCGCAGGGAAGAAACAAGATCATCAACGTGCGGTCCATTCTGGTCGATGAAGAGGACTGAAGAATTGCTACTCATAATCATTCCAACACAGCAGAGGTGTATTCTTTACAGCATTACCCCCTGAGAAAAGGGGAAGTGCGAAAAACGTTTGAAAAATAGTTTTTGATGTAAACTAGACCAACTGAGCTGGATTGAGCCCTGATCTCGAAAAAACGTGCTAAGCGACTTGGCGCTTCGTTAAATTCTCCCCACTACGGAAACATATCAAATACCCGGCGATGTCTACTTACTCTGAAGCAGATCTGCGAGCTTGCTGGATGTTCTTCTCATATTCAAGCTGAGAAGACGAGCGATTTTTTGAATGACCTTGATGCCGAGTCCCGGCGATTTATCGGCTAATATATCAAAACCCCTATCCGTCAGGGTCACCATTGTTGACGGCTGTACGGCAACAACCGTAGCGGATCGTGTTGATTTGTCAATGATGGCCATTTCTCCAATGGAGCTTCCCCGGGTGAGCCTGGCAATGACAATATTCTCTCCCGTTTCAGATTTCTTCAGGACCTCCAGCACGCCATGAACCACGAAACCCATGAAATTCCCCTTGTCACCTTCAACAAAAAGATACTCTCCTCTCTTCAGGTGCACATAGCTCATATGTTTGGCGAGAGTATCGAGTTCCTCGACATTGAAACTATCAAAAAGCGGAAGATTTATAAGAAAATTCCGGGTATCCTCTTCGGATTCGGTAAGTTTGATTCTCATCAGCTCGGTGTTATGATTCCGTCTATTCGGGGGAGCGTGTCATTAATTTGTCATTCGGCCTGCAATATAGCATATGACTTTAAAAAAAGGAACGTATCTTTCTCTTGTTCTTGTGTTTCAAGACCTGTCTGATGTTAAATAAATTCGGTATGATATCCGCATCGTGTTTTTATATTTTGAAATTTCCGGAATTTTTAGGTCCTGGTTGCTTTCCCAAATATCCTGAGGAGAAAACACATGTTCGTACTTTTATCTGCTCTTGATAACCGTAATATTCTTTATCTTTTCTCAATACTTCTTGCTCTTGGCTTATATTCCGAGGGATTAATCCCCTCTACGGTGCTGGCATCATCTATCCGGACCGACCGTTATCCCGCAAGAGTTGTGAAAGTAGTGGATGGCGACACCATAGTAATAAAAAGTGGTCACACCACCAAGCTGATCCGGCTGTGGGGAATCGACACGCCTGAATGGGATCAGCCCTTTTCAGGGGAGACGAAAACCTTCGTGAAGGAATTATTGCTCAACAAAAGAGTTTATCTGGAACCTCTCTATTTAGATAAATATAATAGAGAGATTGCGCAGGTATACATCTCGGATATAAACGTCAGCCGGCTGTTGGTGGAGAAAGGATATGCCTGGGTTCACGTTTATTACTGCAACAAAAAGATCTGTTCTTTTTGGAAAAGACTGCAAAAAAAAGCCAGAAACGCCCACACTGGTTTGTGGGGGAAAGGCCGGCCCGTTGCCCCCTGGAAGTGGAAAAGAATGAAAAACACCAGGCACCGATAAACACAGGGGGGAATCAGAATAGCTGGCCGATCGGACTCTTTCGATTCTACTCAAGCCCGGCCAGAATATTCAGGGAGTTGCTGATCCGCGATTCAGGATCCTGGTCGGTGCTGCGCAGTTGATTTTCAACCATATCGAGACGCTGCTGCAGTTTGGCAGCCATTATTTCCAGGTGCTGAATTGTCTCTGAAGCGGCGAGCTCGGTAGCCCCCATAGCCTCATGGATATCTCTGGCGTTCTGCATGAGTAACTTAATATTGATGATCTTATCTATTCGCAGGAACAGTTCATCAAAATTTATAGGCTTTTCCAGATAGTCGACCGCTCCTTTTTTCATGGCTTCCACTGCTGTGTCCACCGATGAGTGAGCCGTAATCAGGATGACCTCGATGTCGCTATCTTTTTTTTTCGCCATTTCGAGCACTTCTATACCGCCGATCCCGCCCGGCATCATCAAATCAGTGAGAACCACATCAAAATGTTTGTGCTGCAGCATTTCTTCCGCCTTAAAGCCGTCCTCAGCCACAGCCACGTTGTAATCTGCTTTTGTGAGGCGTTGTTCCAACAGGCGTCTGATCACAGGATCATCATCAACGACAAGGATAGAGAGGGTATTCATGATTTTGACCTCCTTATTTCTTCTGGTAGAAGATAGAGCGTAAATGTCTTTTAGGTACGAATCGCGGACATACACCGGTTAGTGATTCGGTCGAGCCGATTACCAGGAAGCCGTCATCGGCGAGGCAGTCAGCAATCTTGTTGAACAGCTTTACTCTATCCTGAAGGGTAAAATAGATAGCAACGTTGCGGCAGAAGATAATGTCAAATTTTCCCAAGCCGACAAAAGGAGCCATCAAATTCATTTTCCGAAAATTCACCATGCCCCGGATTTCATCCCTAATCTTCCAGAAATCGCCGGCAGGCTGAAAGTATTTTCGCAGCTGAGCCTGGGGAAGTCCCCGTTCAATCTCAAATTTATTGTATTTACCGTAGCTCGCCTGAGAAACCGCATTGTCGGAGATATCGGTGCCGAGCAGCCGGATGTTGAATCGAGACAAATCCGGAATCAGCTCTTTAATGATAATAGCAATCGAATACAACTCCTGTCCTGTGGATGAGGCGGAGCTCCAGATTTTTATGTTCGTTTTCAGATTTAATGAACCTGGGGCTCTGGCATCTATTATTTCCGGCAGAAGTTTATGCTGCAACAATTCAAAGGGACCTTTGTCGCGAAAAAACAAGGTTTCGTTGGTTGAAATGGCATCTATTATTTTTCTCTCAATCACTTTGGAGTTGTCGGCCTTTGCTTTGGTATGCAATTCATAATAGGATTTGCATCCAAACTCTTCAACAATCGAGCTCAATCGTGTCTCAAATAGATAAGTCTTATTCTTATCGAGAAATATGCCCGATATATCATAGATATACCGAGAGATGGCATCTATCTCATTTGGTGTGATTTTTATCATGCTCTAACTTAAATCCCATGAAGATTTATGTACTATTTGAGGGTCTTCAATATTTCATCCGCAAGTTTGTCGAGCGGCGCAACGATATCGACAAGTCCGCTTTCGATGGGGCTTTTAGGCATGCCGTAGACAACGCAACTTTTTTCATCCTGTGCTATAATAAAACAGCCCTTGTTTCTGAGAACCTGCAAGCCTTTAGTTCCGTCTGAGCCCATGCCTGTCATGATCACAGCCGTTGATCTGTTCACATAGTAATCCGCGACTGAACGGAAGAGGTAATCAACAGATGGCCGGCAAGAATTTTCCGGTGGATCATTGGTGATTTTAATCTGGCGGTTGCGGCCGTCCGCGCCGGCTACCAGTTTCATCTGTTTTCCGCCGGGTGCGATGTAGACCGTGTTATTCTGCAGGGACTCGCGGTCTTCAGCCTCTTTGACGGTGAGTTCACATTTTTTATTGAGGCTGGCGGCAAGCGATTTGGTAAACACCGGGGGCATATGCTGCACGATAATGATCGGTATGCCGATATTGCCGGGAAGTTTGGGAAGCACCTGGGTAAGAGCATTGGGACCGCCTGTTGATACACCAATGGCAATAATTTCGGAGCGCCCCCTATGGGTAGATGGTATTGCCTCCGCTCTGGTTACACTTTCGATACTTTCGCTCACTAGCGGCCTTCTTAACAGAGGCCTGCCGCTCGGTGCTGAGACACTCGATTTGCGCAGCTGGGACGAGGCCAGGCTTGATCTGGCAAAGGCTTTGATCATCGGATGAATAAGACTTTTAATCTCCTTTTTTCCTTCCGTCTGGTTCTTGCTCTGCGGTTTGAGAATGAAGTCAAAGGCGCCGAGTTCAAGAGCCCGCAGTGTCATCTCGCCGCCTTCAGAGGTCAAGGTAGAGAGCATTATGGCACCGACATTGAGATTGTTTTTCTGGATTTCCGCCAGAACTTCGAGCCCGTTCATGACCGGCATCTCAATATCCAGAGTCAATAGATCGGGTTTGAGTGTCCTGATTTTTGACATGGCGATCTTGCCGTTATGGGCGACTCCCACAAGTTCGACCTCCGGTAGTTCCTCCATGATATCGGAAACAGCCTTTCGGTAGACAATGGTATCATCGACAACGAGAACCCGTAATTTTTTCCTTAGCATATTCTATATTTTTCCATAAAAAATTCCTCTGCCATCGCTCCTTTAAAGGCTGAATCGTCAACCAGCCCGGAATCATTGGAAACCCGGTTGAGATACGGGGGAGGAGGAACCGAAAGTCTTACGAAAATTACCACAAGCGGTAATCCTCACATGTCGAGTTAAAGATCTGAAAGTATGAGCTTATTTTTACGACGCCCTCAATCTTCTATACTTAAAACCTTATCGACATCCAGAATGCCTATAAGCTTGGTATCTGTTTTGTAGACACCCGTAAAAAATTCCCCTTGAATTCCGTCCATATTCGCCGGAGGATACTCTTTTCTGGTAAGATCAGCCTGAACCACATCGCTGATTTGCCGAACAAGTAGTCCTACACTGCCTCCGGTAGAGTTGACAATGATATTTCTGGAATCCTGCGACAGATCGGTTTCGCCAAGACCGAGTTTATTTCCTAAATCCAGGATGGTGACGATCTGACCACGCAGGTTCAAAATTCCGAGCACATACTCAGGCGCCTGGGGGACTTTGGTCATCTGCATAAGTTTGTTTATTTCCTGTACCTTGAGGATATCCATGCCGCACAGGGCGTTGCCGACATAAAATGTTGCAAGTTCAACTATCTTTTTATCATTCATAATTTTTATCTCGTTCAAGAAGTTATAATCGGACAATCAAAACATCTGTAAATCCGGCTCGGCCTGATCAATGATATCGTTTTACGTAATCGTGCACGCATGCCATTAATCTTTCTTTATCCAGTTTGATATGATACTCGTCGATGCCTACTGCTTTACCTCGTGCAACATCTTCTTCGCCGGCCAGGGTTGTTAAGGCAATAACTGGAAAATGCGAATAACGTGGGTCAGTCTTGATTTTTTCGGTCAGCTGAAATCCATCCATATTGGGCATTTCAATATCAGTGACTATCATGGTTATGTCATCGGCATGCTCCTGCAGAAGTTCCCAGGCAATCTGTCCGTCTTCAGCCTCGATTACTGCAAATCCTGCCTCAGTCAAATAGCTTTTGACCTGATTTCTGAAAAAATTGGAATCTTCGGCGATGAGCAGAGTAGGGGGCAGCTGTTCAGGACCACCTGCGGCTTCGAATACCAGCTGGTTCTCAAACCATTCCGGAAAAACAGTCTGGACGATATCAAAAACATCGACCAGCATAGTTGTATGTTTGGCGATGATGGCGGAACCCATTATACCGGACTGCCGCAGGGTGACATCATCTATTTCCACAGCTATCTCTATGGCATCAATGGGACCGATGGCGAGCAGTCCCACGGTTCTTTTACGAATATTGAAGACTATCACCAGAAGATTATCATAGTCGGCCAGCGGTTGAACCATGGCAACATCGTCAATAGTAAGCAGGGAAAGGCTGCCGCCTCTATACTGCATAACCCTTTTGCCGCCGAGTTCCTCAATGTCCGAACGTTTGATTTTCTCAATTCTTTCAACTTGATTCAGCGGAACGGCAAACTGTTCCTGCTCCGAGCTTCTGAATATCAGCAGTGACTGTTTGTCCATCTTGGCGCGAATGGATTCTTCCTGGGCTATAGCTACTTCGCCGGCCCTGTCGGTGCCGTCAATTGAGGTCAGTTTGGCCATACGGGCAAGGTTGCCGACATCAAGTATGAGAGCAATGCGGCCATCGCCCATTATCGTCGCACCGGCATATCCTTTACATTGCTGCAGGTGCCTGCCCAGTGGTTTGATGACTATTTCTTCGGAGTCCTGCAGCTTATCGACAATCAAGCCATATTTCATGGCACCGGTGGAAACAACCACGATATTAAGGGCACTCGAAGCGGAATACCTTCTGTCTTTGCCGCTCCGGCCTTGCCGGGAATCATCATCTGTGGATTCTACTCTTTTTGAATCACCTTTGTCTCTGAAGGCTGGATGCTCCGGGCTCCTGCGGTCGGAAATCATTTTTCTCCTGTCCGGCTTGACTATGCCTTCTTCTTCATCAAAGAACGTTCTTTCGATACCGATGACATCGGCTAATCTGATAAGAGGAAGAAGATTACCGCGCAGCCTTACTACTTCGGCATTACCGACGCGCTCTATTCTTTCTTTGACCTGGCCGGCAGGAATGCGCAGCAGCTCTTCCAGATTCACCTGCGGAATGGCATATCTCTCGCCGCCGGTCATGATTATCTGGCAGGGGATTATCGCCAGAGTGAGCGGCAGTTTAATGGAAATCGTGGTGCCCCTGCCCACCTCGGAGATGATGTCCACATGCCCGCCGAGTTTATCCAGATTCGTCTTAACCACATCCATGCCGACTCCACGGCCGGATACGTCGGTAACTTTCTCGGCTGTTGAAAATCCAGGGAGAAAGATAAGGTTAACCTTCTCCTTGTCAGACATGACCTGAACCTGTTCCGGGGTGAGCAACCCTTTTTTGACGGCGCCTGCCGCCAAAACTTCACCATCGAGCCCTTTGCCGTCGTCACTGATTTCTATGACAACCTGTCCGGCTTCATGATAGGCCTTGAGGATAACCAGTCCATTTTCCGATTTTCCCCGCTTCTTCCTCTCGTCGGGCATTTCAATGCCATGATCTACCGAGTTACGGACAAGATGGGTGAGTGGATCGTTTATCGCCTCGATGATGGTTTTATCCAGCTCAACATCCTTGCCGACGATAGTGAGATCTATCTTTTTGTCGAGTTTGCCGGAGAGATCCCTGACCACACGGGGAAATTTGTTGAAGACATTACCTATAGGCTGCATTCGCGTCAGCATTATAGCTTCCTGCAGCTCCGAGGTTATCAGGTCTATTCTTTGACCGACCGTCTCGGCATTGCGATAATCCTCCGAGCCGATAGTCTGCAGGAGTTGGTTTCTGCTTAACACCAGTTCTCCGGCAAGGTTCATGAGTTGATCCAGAAGACTCACATGAACTCGCAGCGAGGTCTCCCCCTGGCTTTTGTTTTTGTGAAAGGACGATTCCTGAGCCAAACTCTCTGCATTCACCGAGGCAGTCTCTAATTGCGGAGAATTGTATAAAGCAGGTTCCCTGTTGTCGACTGTCTCATCATCCTGTTTTTCAGAGGCCTGAGCAGCGGTAATTTCATCTTCACTGCGAGAAGCTTCCATTTGCCGGGATGGTTGATCAGTAAGAACGGACTGGACCCCTGCGTTTTCCTGGAGGACAGTTTTCTTTTGCGGCAGCGGCTCTGTTTCCGTTGTCGATTGGTCGTCAACAGCGGATGCCGCAGCTCTTTTTTTCGGCGATGGCGAGGAATCAGGATTATAAGTGCCGGCGGCAATGGCATTGAGCGGTTCCAAATGGGTAAATATATCGACATCATTGGAATTTTGGATGTCTTCAATCATTCCCCGAAGCTGATCTGAACTCAGGAGGAGAATGTTAATTATTTGAGGAGTTGGAATGAGTTTTTTGCCACGGATCATTCCGAGCACGTTTTCCATGGCATGGGAGAGTTCCTGGATGCCGTTTAAACCCATGAAACCCGCACCGCCCTTGATGGAGTGTGCAGCTCGAAATACCTTGTTTACAAGATCTTCATCAATGTTGGCCCCTGCTTCTTCAATAGCCAGAAGATCATTTTCGATATCGGCCAGATGCTCTAAAGATTCTTCAATAAAACCCTGTAGTATTTCATCATCTTCAATCTGCATACTTGTACCTCGTTAATAGTGTTGAGTGTTAAGGGAGTTCTGTAGCTTTTTATACATGCAGATGTGTGAATGTACAGGATTGAGAATAATAATATCAGAGTGAAGGGAAATGCAGAGGCTATTTTAAGAGGGATGGTCCTGCCGAAGGTCCGGGGGGATCCTCAGCCTTTTCAGGATACCTAAACCGGTATTCCTTAATTAATGGCAAGGCACGACGGGATGACTCCGGCAGGAGTAAGAGGGGCTAGACGCTGATCGGCTGCGTTATTGCTATTTAATCTTGAGAACAGTGACGGTATAGGTAAGATGATGCCCGGCCAAAGGATGATTGTAGTCTACCACAACTTTTTTTTCCGTTACTTCCATAACCGTTGCCGGAACCTGATGCATCTCGCCATCTTTTTCAACTTTCAAGGACAGTATCATTCCGGGTTTAGGTGTAATTTTATCACCAAAAGTTTCCCGCCCCAGATCCTGTACCAATATTTTCTGTCTGGCGCCGTAACCTTCTTCCGGGGATAGCCGCACTGTCTTCGACTCGCCTTCCTTGAGTCCCACCAGCTCTTTTTCAAGAGTCGGCGGTAATTCCTGATTGCCCAGTTTGAGAGTGAGCGGCTCGTCTTCATTAATTTTTTTAAAGACATGACCGTTGTCAAGTTTGCCTTCATAGGTGATGGTGATTGTAGAGTCTTCTTTCACGACAGACATATGTTCCTCCACTGTATCGTTGTTCGGGTATCTGTTTTCGCCCAAAGTGATTTGTAAATTAGCAGGTATCATTTAATCTACTATAGACTTTAATAAAATAAAAAAAATGAACGGCAAGTCCGGCAATATTCTTTCGGGAAAGATATATAGCAGCAGAGGATAACATATTTACGGCAAGTCTTGACAAATTACAGGGACCTGCATAATGTAGTGCCTTCCGTTCGGAAAAATATCTCAGTGCTCCAGGAAAGTCGGCCTTTCCTGGTATCAATTTCATTTGCTTAGGATTACAGTTGCAATGGTAAATCTGGATTTTTCTAAAAATAAAGATAATCTTATTCCTGCTATAGCGCAGGATTATAAAACGGGTGAAATCCTCATGCTGGCCTATATCAATGAGGAAGCATTTCAGAAAAGCGTCAAGAGCGGTACGGCGCATTACTGGAGCAGATCGAGAAATAAGATCTGGATGAAAGGGGAAACATCCGGACACATCCAGAAAATTCACGAAATTCTTGTCGACTGCGATGGAGACACTGTCGTCTATAAGGTTGACCAGATTGGCGGCGCGGCCTGCCATAAGGGATACGGCTCCTGCTTTTACAGAGCGGTTGAGAACAATAGCCTGAAAGTAATTGCCGATTTGATTTTTGATCCCGACGAAGTATATACCAAATAGTTGCGGAAACTGTCGTAGGCAGGCGCTGAAAGCACAACAGCAGTTTTATTTTACTCTTACTGAAATACCGTTATCGGCCTTTAAAAGATAAACCGCAACTATTCAGCAAGAAGCTAACCCAGCTGAGCGGACCTTTACAGTACCCCTTTAAGGGTATAAGAACCTTGAGACAGATTATTTTCTTGCAAAAAAACAAGAAAACATTCTGTAAGGTACTAAAAAGCGGCAGTTTGCCCTGAACTACTGAATAGTTACGAAAAAACTATAATTGTCTGGAGCTTAACATGAAGCAGTTGAAACTTGGATTACCTAAGGGCAGCCTGGAAAAAGCGACCATTGCACTTTTTGAAAGCGCAGGGTGGCTGATAAAGCCTGCTGCCAGGAACTATTTCCCGGAGATCGATGATCCGGAACTGATATGTTCCATATGCAGACCTCAAGAGATGTCGAGGTATGTAGAGAGCGGCATGCTGGATGCAGGAATTACCGGAAAAGACTGGATCATGGAAAACCAGTCAGAGGCGGTGATAGTCAGCGATCTGGTGTACTCGAAGGTAAGTCGGAAACCGACACGGTGGATCATTGCAGTGGCTGGTAATTCCGACATCCAGTGTCTGGAGGATCTTGAAGGGAAAAAAATTGCCACTGAACTGGTCAATGTCACCACGCGCTTCTTCAAGGGAAAAAATATAAATGTCGACATCGAGTTTTCCTGGGGGGCGACTGAAGCAAAGGTCGTTTCGGGTCTTGCCGATGCGGTGGTCGAGGTGACCGAAACCGAAAGCACTATTCGGGCGCATGGTCTGCGTATTATCCATGAATTGATGGAGTCCAATACCCAGTTCATTGCCAATAAGGATGCCTGGAATGACCCATGGAAACGTGAGAAAATCGAGAACATGTCCATGCTTCTCCAGGGCTCACTGCGGGCTGATAGAATCGTGGGTCTGAAAATGAATGTACCTGAAGGCAAACTGCAGGGCATAGTCGATATTCTTCCCAGTCTCAATGCGCCTACTATTGCCAATCTTTACCAGACGGACTGGTTCTCCGTTGAAACTGTTATTTCAGAGGACGTGGTACGTGATCTGATACCAAAATTGAAGAAGAATGGAGCGGAAGGAATAATTGAATATTCCTTGAACAAGGTGATATAAACGGATGGGAAAGAACCAATGATCTATTACCATGAGACCGAGTTTCTCCTCAGTGCCCATTCATTAACACAGCTGCCTCCCCCGGATTTACCGGAATTTGCTTTTGCCGGAAGATCGAATGTAGGCAAGTCTTCTCTGCTGAATCGTCTTTTCGGCAGAAAAAGCTATGTCAAGGTCAGCTCAACCCCGGGCAAAACCCAGGGGTTGAATTTCTTCCTGATCGACGGCCAGGTATATATGGTGGATCTGCCGGGATATGGCTTTGCCAA
The DNA here is from genome assembly GCF_016919005.1 of Desulfopila inferna. NCBI lineage: Bacteria > Pseudomonadati > Thermodesulfobacteriota > Desulfobulbia > Desulfobulbales > Desulfocapsaceae > Desulfopila > Desulfopila inferna. The sequence continues at coordinate 419,472 of NZ_JAFFQE010000001.1, read as the reverse complement.
AGTATCTAAATCTATGCAGAGCAGCTGGGGGAAATTAATCGCCCAATATCTTGAACAACGCAACAGTCTGCGTTGTGTGGTGGTCATCATCGATCTGCGTCATCCTCCCAAGAACCACGACAGACAACTTCTTGACTGGCTGAGGACAGAGGGCATAGCCTGCCTGGCCGTCTACACCAAAGCCGATAAATTATCCGGCAACCAGAGAAGCAGAAACGCAGCTTTGCTTGATGCGGGTCTGGGTATTTCCGCAACAGAGAGAATTCTCTTTTCAGCTAAATCAGGTCTTGGAACCGATGCACTCAAAGATGCCTTGGCTGCGTTTCTGACAGAGGATCCTGTTTCGTCGCCCGATGACTCCCCACACTCATAGCACAGATGCCGGATAAGGCTATTGATCATTGATCGGACTTGAGAACCGACAGGAAGGCCTTCTGGGGTATTTCGACGTTTCCTACGGTTTTCATCCGCTTCTTTCCTGCCTTCTGTTTTTCCAGCAACTTTCTCTTACGTGAAATGTCGCCGCCATAACATTTTGCGGTGACATCCTTTCGCAGCGCCGAAATAGTTGTTCTGGCAATGATTGTGCCTCCGATGGCGGCCTGTATTGCTATCTTGAACATCTGTCTGGGAATTTCCTCTTTCAGCTTTTCGCAGGCCAGCAGTCCGCGGGCTCGAGCCTTATCCCGGTGAACCAGCTGAGAAAGGGCGTCTACGCATTCGCCGTTCACCAGAATATCAAGCTTGACCAGATTACTCTTTCGGTAATCAAGCATTTCGTAATCAAAAGACCCATAGCCCTGAGTGACTGATTTGAGTTTGTCGTAAAAATCGTAGATTACTTCACCGAGCGGCAGTTCGCAGGTAAATTCAATTCTTCCCGGCATCGGGTAGTGATAATTGGTGTTCTCCCCCCGACGTTCCATACAAAGCGTCATGACTACGCCCATGTATTTTTCCGGAATAAGTATAGTTGCTTTGATAAACGGTTCTTCAACTCTGCTAATGACTGAGGGATCGGGGAAATGAGCCGGGTTGTCAACTTCAACTATTGAAGAATCATTAAGGTGAAAAAGATACTTCACCGAAGGAACTGTGAGGATCAGCGATATATCGAATTCCCTTTCCAGTCTCTCCTGGACCACCTCAAGATGAAGCAATCCCAGGAATCCGCAGCGGAAACCAAAACCCAGGGCGGCAGAAGAATCCTTCTGGAAGATCAAAGAGGCATCATTAAGCTGAAGCTTTTCAAGGGCAGTCGCCAAATTCTCATACTCATCTGTTGAAATCGGGTAAATAGATGAAAAGACAACCTGTTGAGCCTCTTTGAACCCAGGCAGAGCTCGGGGGCAGGGGTCGTTCTTCAGGGTGATGGTATCGCCTGGACGGGTATCCTGAACGGTTTTCACGCCGGCTATTATATAACCGACCTGACCGGCCTGCAGCTCCTTTTGCGGTTCTTTCCTGAGTTTAAACAGTCCGACTTCCTCGACCCGGTGAGAGATGTTGTTTGACATAAAGACAATGGTGTCGCCTGGCTTGACTTTACCGTTTATTATTCGGCAGGAAATTATGGTACCACGAAAGGCATCGTAAGTTGCATCGAAGATGAGCGCTTGCAGCTTATCGTCCGGATCACCCTCAGGTGGAGGAAGATGGTTAATGATTGCCTCGAAAATTTCCTTGACTCCCTGGCCGGTTTTAGCGGAACAGAGCTGGATAAGGTCTCGTTCAAGTCCTAAATCTTCTTCTATCTGATCGGCAATTTTTTCAGGCTCGGCAGACGGTAAATCAATTTTATTGATAACAGGTATGATATCAAGATCGTTTTCCATCGCCAGATACAGGTTTGCCAGGGTTTGTGCTTCAACACCTTGAGCGGCATCGATCAGCAACAATGCACCTTCACAGGAGGTCAGCGCCCGTGATACCTCGTAGCTGAAATCGACATGTCCTGGAGTATCAACCAGATTGAGGATATACTGTTTGCCGTTATCAGCTGTATAAGGCAGACAGATGGTCTGGCTTTTGATGGTAATCCCCCTTTCCCGCTCAATATCCATGCTGTCGAGAAGCTGATCCTTGAACTCCCGATCGGTAACGAGATCGCACATCTGGATCATCCTGTCGGCTAGAGTTGATTTACCATGGTCGATATGGGCAATTATGCTGAAGTTTCTGATGTTGTTCATTCGAGTATTGAGAATTAGGTGGCTGACTGGAAAGTTGATGGCGTCATAAAAAGCCTGATCTCCCGCGTGGCAGGAAATTTTACCGGAGGCAAACTTTTGATATTCCGAGAATAAAATTTCCCGGCACAACGTAGAGATTGGGTGAAAAGGCCATTTTTCAAGGTGACCTTAATAGTGCCTCTTGGAACATGAGTATGCACGATAATATTTTCTTATGAAAAAGAGAAGATAATTCCAAAGGTACAAAAGATGAAGAGAGAATCCTGATTATTAGCACAAATAGTGCAAGAAGAAAATAGAATTTTCTTCTTTGGCTTCATTATGGTAGGATTGAATAGCACTAACGTCCAATTTTATCTTTTACACCAATAATGCATAGATAAAATCGTTAAAAAGTCATTTATGGAGGGGAGTACGTTACCCGTAGAATATATATGCCAAAAACCAAAAAAGAAAAAAATTACACCCTTAACAGTGAAGGGGAAATGGAAAATCCGCTTGTGTCCATGTCCGACGACGAGAATCTTCCGGCGTTGAGCAATCCCGCACTCCACAGATATTTGCAGGAAATCAGCCAATATGAGTTACTTTCCCGGGAAGAGACGGATGAACTGGCAACGAGATTCAAGGAAACCGGGGATCAAAATGCCGCCTACAGATTGGTTTCTTCAAATCTCAGGTTGGTTGTTAAGGTTGCCATGGATTTCCAGAAATACTGGATGCAGAATTTTATGGATTTGATCCAGGAGGGCAATGTCGGCCTGGTCCAGGCCACCAAAAAATTTGACCCTTACAGAGGGGTCAAGTTTTCCTATTACGCCGCCTACTGGATCAGAGCGTATGTTCTGAAATTCATAATGGACAACTGGCGCCTTGTTAAGATAGGAACAACTCAGGCCCAACGCAAGCTTTTCTTTTCCCTGAATAAGGAAAAGAAGCTGCTCGAGGCGCAGGGGTTTGATCCTGAACCTAAACTGCTGGCTCAGCGTCTCAATGTCAAAGAAAGAGAAGTAGTCGAAATGAGCCAGAGAATGGATAGCTGGGATGTCTCGCTCGAATCTCCGGTGAGATCTGATTCCGATGATGAGCAAAAGAACTTCATCCCAAGTTCAGGTCCTAATATCGAGTCCACAGTTGCCGGCAAGGAAATGCAGCTACGTCTTGGTGAACTTCTGGAAATCTTAAAGGATAAACTAAACGAAAAGGAGAAGATGATTCTTGAGGAAAGGTTGCTGACCGATGAGCCGCTGACCTTGCAGAACATTGCTGATAAATTCGATATTTCACGCGAAAGAGTTCGTCAGATAGAAGTAAACCTGCTTAAGAAAATGAAAAAGTACCTTGAAGTTGAAATGCCTGATATCGTGGACTTCTTCGACGGAGACAGAATCGTCGTCAATAATGACCACAGAGAATAACGGTTTTTTGCAGGTTAGACCAAATTGATCGGTTATTCGTCTCGAGGCTTACACAAAAACTAGACGCTCTATCGCCAGTCACTTATATCCTCTTGAGGGAAGCTGAGAAGTAGTCCTTCTCAAAGGAGATATGTCATCAGGATACCGCCTGGGAAACACCCCAAGGCAGAAGATATATTGTGCAGAGTTTACCAGGTTTATGGTATAAGGGTTCAAAAGTGATGCAAACCCCGTAAACTCAGTATTCAAGACTCTTCTCAATGGTGCGTGTGAATTTTAAAGATAGCGGTATCTTCCTCAATTTTTTTTTCGCACTCAGTGTTGCCTGCGCTGTATTCCCCAGGGTTGCGGTTCCTGCCGTTGCACCGATCCATCAAGTTCAAATCGAAACGGAAGCTCAGAGTGCCCTCAGACCATCCTGGAAAAAAACCTGGGATAAAGCCCGTCAACTTGCTCGTGTTAATGAACTTGAAAGCTCGAAAGACGCCTATCGCAATTTATTAAAAGAAAAGCCGAACATAGTCGAAGCCAGATGGGAGTACTGCAAACTCCTTCTCCTCCTCGAACAATGGAATGAAGCCTCTCAAGCTCTTGAGGGATTGCTGGAGCTTGAACCCGACAATCTCGAATATCTTATCACAGCGGGAACTACAGCTCTAGAAAACAAACATTTCAGTAAAGCCGTGGAGTTTTTCGGTCAAGTATATGAAGCCGATCCCGGCGGTCCTCTCTCGACTGCGACAATTAAAGGACTCATCGAGGGGTTTAAGGGGTTAGGTAATAAGCAAAGTGCATTTTTGCTTCTGGAGCAATTGTATCAACGACAGGAAAACAATGCATCATTGCTTATAGATCTTGCCGGAATCAGCACGAAATTAGGATTGCTTGACAAAGCACGTTTTTATTATGACCGGCTTGTAGAGCACTTCCCTGATAATAGCGAATATATTTATAAGGCTGCACAGGTTTATGATTACCCCGGGTTATCGGCAAAGGCCGCACCATACTGGAGAAAATACATTGAGATTAAGCCGGGGTATCTGCCGTTCCATAAAAATTTAGCTGACTATCATCTTAAGGCTGAACAACCCGATCAGGCACTCCCTCATCTTATCAAGATCTATTCCCGAGACAGTAAAGCGAAGGATCTGGCTCTGCAAATAGCCGACATATACAGCAAAAAACTGCGCCGTCCCGATAAGGCTTTGCTTTATTATGAACACTATTCAAACAGCTTTCCCCAGGATCGTTCAGTTCGCCTGAACATCAGAGATATTCGCAGAGAACTGGCCCGGCAGTATCTTCCCATCGTAGAAAATGATGCCGGCCGGCAGTTGTGGAAAGACCTCGATCTGGTTACTTCGAAGAAGGAAGAGATATTCCTGGAGATGGCAGACCTGCTCCACGAGCAGGAGAAAACCGGGCAGCAGATTCGTGTCCTGGAAATACTTCATGAGCATGACGGAGATAACCTGGATCTCACCTACAGACTGGCTGGTTTATACCGCTTGAGTGGAGACCTCGACAGCGCTTATGCGCTGCTCTATGAGTTGCACAAAAGGTTGTATGGCAACAAAAAATACCTTCTTGTCAAAGCAGATGTTGAAATCCGGAGAGGACAGGAACAGCAAGGCCTCACAACTTTGATGGATTACCTGAAACATGATGGCAGTGATCTTGGAGCCATACGGGATGCCGTCAGTCTGGCCGGATCTCTTGGCTTGATACATTCAGTGACAACCATTTGGGATAATGTTCCGCAGAGTTACAAATATTCTCTCCAATATATTGACCTAAATCTCATCTATATAGAAGCTTTAAGAAAATGCGGCATGTACCAGTTTGCCGACAAGGTGTATTCCCAGCTTTTGAAGGTTGCTGACAACAATGAAGCTCTGGCAACAATATATTTTCATAGAGCCGATACTCTGCTGGCAAAGGACCTGGTTTTTGAGGCAGAGCAGATAGTGAGACAAATGCTGGCGCGCGATATGAGCGCCGACAGGGCTATTCAAAAGCTGATTGATCTCTCTTTGAGAGAAGGGCGGGTATCACAGGCGGAATTGTGGCTTAATTTTCTGGCAAAAAGATATGGCATAGACGATCTCGAGGATTATGAGGAAACTTTGCCGGAAGCTATTCATTTTTTGAAAATCCAATTGTTGAACAGTGAAGAAGAATATGGTGACGCAGAACGCCTGGTTTTAAGCCATCCCGGATATTCAACGTATAGTGCAGGAAAAGAGTTTCTCGGGCGCTCGGATCTGTATCTGGCCAGGATGTATTTTCATCGTGAAATGTACAAGAAATGTCTCGAGGCTGTCAGTCGGTTGAATCGTTTAGGATGGGCCGTAGAAGAGGCTTTCGTCCTTGGTGATATTATATCGCAGAGAGTTGCGGAAAATGAGAATTCTGCGTTAAATGGCGCTACTTCCTTTACCGCCCTGCTGGAAAGGTCGGAGATCTACCATGCATATGCCCTGGACAACGAGGCTCTAAAGAATGTGGAAAATGCGCTGCTGATTATTCCTGACTCGTTGTCTGCTAAAATCCTGAAGGTGAAAGTGCTTTCATCGCTGTCTCGTCATAGTGAAGCTCTGGAGATTGTCAACACCATAGCTGCCGGATATCCTGAGCAGGAATATTTTGCCAAACTCAAGCTCCAGCTTGAATTTAAGAGCGGCAATTTTGAGGAAGTCGTCGAAAAGGTGGAGATAAAGGAAGAGGTAGAGGAGAAGAGACTCGAGACTGCAGCTATACCAGAGGATCAAAGTAGTGAAAACATGTACTTCTGGAAAAAACTGCTGCTTGCCAGGTCATTATGGGCACAGAATAAGAGAGAGCAGGCGATCGAAGTATATGACTCACTTCTTGCCGTTCCGGTTGATACGATTTTCCTGGAGAAGATGGAAGTTGAAAAAATTAACTTTCATCTTCCACCTCTGAAAAAGCCATTCTGGAAGGTGATGTCCTTCTCGGATTCGGAGGAGCCGGAGAAACTTTCAACCGTCATGGAGCCAGGTTTTTTTGCTCAGAATATAGGAAAGCCCGTGGATGACATTGCTGCGAGTCTGTACGGCAAATATCGCTGGCAGCAGTTGATCCAAAAAGAGCTTTCCGCCAGACAGGCCGTGGAGCAGCGGCAATATCACCAGGCAGAAAAAGAATATCTGGAGTTGCTGGAGGAAGAGAAATCGCAGGAGAGCCTTTTTGATCTGGCCTATATCTATAACAAACTTGGACTCTATGGAAAAGCGGCGGAACTCTACGAGCAGATGAAAGAGAGAGGACCGCTGTATCCTGGGTTGGATGAGTACATCGAATCAAACATGCTCAAAAGGCAACCGCGAATTTCCACGACCTTTTATACCGACTCACGCAAGGGACGCGACGGATATATCAACCTGGAAAGGAACTCTTTCGGGGTTGAAGGATGGCTCATGCCTTCCTATGATCAGGAGATAAGCGCCAGCCTGTTCCATAACATCTATTCCGCCAGGAACAATACCTACAAACCAGAAAGTGACAGATTTATCGGGACTTACTCGACTTATTTTGAAAATACCGTCGATCTTAATATAAGTTTCGGTCTGGATATGCCGAGCGGTTCCGGAGCCAATGAAGTTTTATATAAATTTGAACTTATCAGGCGCTTGAATAAGTCATTGGAAATGTATGGAAGATTTGAACAGGATCTTGTTGAAGATTCGATTCGGTCCGTTACAGATTCCATCATATCCCGTGATCTTGAAACCGGGCTGAAGTATGATGTATTTCCGCGATGGTTTCTGGGAGCGGATTACCGCTACAGGATGTATTCGGATAATAATGAACAGAGTCGATACAAGTTGTGGTCGATGTACCATCTTTTTGGGGAAATGAATCAGTTTAAAATAAAATATAGTTACGAAAATATCAGGAATACCGATGAAAATGTCGGCCGTGACAATAATTTTGGAGCTGAATTCAGAATTGATGACCGTGTTTACTGGAGCCCTGAATACTATTGGCAACACCTTTTCACACTTCACTTTAAACATTATTTTGATGTTAACAGCCGACCTGAAGATCCATTAAGCTACTGTTCTTTCGATTATTCTTATGGATATGAGATGGATAACAGGCAGATTCATGAATTTGACTTGAATATTTTCCTTGAACTAAACAGGCATTATCTATTAAAAGGAAACTTCACAAGACAAAATGGCGACGAATACGAGGAAACCCGGGCAGCATTGTCCTTGATTTATCGCTGGTAGCATTAATATTTATCCTGCATAACCTGAAGCTATTAGGTATGCAGGTATTTTTTTTATAGGAGAGGTAATAATGATAGAGAGAATTCCCATGTCAAAGAAGGGCATCGCCAAGCTCAAATCCGAGCTGCAGCGTCTTGAGAGAGTCGAGAGGGCAGATGTTGTAAGAGCGATAGAAACGGCACGTGAACATGGTGATTTAAAAGAGAATGCCGAATATCATGCCGCCAAGGATAGACAAGGCCATATTGAAGGACGGATACTGGAGCTGCGGGATAAGATTTCCCGGGCTGAAGTTATCGACTGTTCACAAGTATCCTGCAACAAAGCCGTTTTTGGAACGGTGGTTAAGCTTCTGGATATGGACACTGATGAAGAGTTGACCTATCAACTCTTAGGACCTGAGGAGGCAAATGTGAAGTACGGTTCGATTTCCGTTATGTCCCCGCTCGGCCGAAGTATTCTCGGCAAAGAGGTCGGTGACGAAGTGATTACCAAAACACCCGGAGGCACCCGAGAGTTTGAAGTTATTGAGATCAATCGATCTGAATTCGCATAACAGGACCGATTCCACAGGCAGGCGTGGAAATGTGTTGCTCCACGTCACTGTCTTGCTGTTTTTCTACTATCGCTGATTGTTTGGTTCAAGAATTCCAGAGACGTACATTTTTATCATCTGACAACCGGCTTCTTCAATAGAATAGTTTGTCTCGAGGGAGGCGTTCCAAACTCTTGAGACTTCATCAAGAGAGCCGAAGATAGATCTCTTGGCGATATTAGGCAGTATGTCTTTACGGAATATTCCTTCTTTTTGACCCTGGATAATTATTTCAGCGATTATATCGATATATTCGTTGAATTTCGTATTACGATAATCTTTGATTAGCTTTGTGGTCTGGCGTAGCTCTATCTGCAGGACCTCAGCAAGATATTTATTTTTTTTCATCGTGGTCAGGTGCTTCATCACGAAGATTTCCAGCTTTTTCCCGGGGTCCTGTTCTTCTTCAAGAAGTTTTCGGGTCTGTTCGATAATTGATCCAATCACTTCTTCAAAAACAGAGAGAAGGATATCTATTTTATTGTTGAAATAAAGATAGATCGTCCCATCAGCCACCTTTGCCTCTTTGGCAATGTCGGATATTCTGGCATTGAAAAAACCTTTTTTGGCAAAGACCTTTGTCGCAGCCGTTATTATTTTTGCATGCTTGTTAACAGCCTTCATTAGCCGGAGGATGGGGTTGTATAATTACCTGGAAGTTGATAAAAAAAAATGAATGGTCATTCATTGATTTAAACCGTTGCGTGTTTTTTGTCAATAATAGAAGTAATAAGAAATTCTATTTGATAGATCTATTTCTACTTACTATAGTAATCAAATATTTCTTCACCTTAATTCATAAGTAAAACTATCGATTCGGAGCTCCGACGCCAATCCATATTCAATATGGGAGCAGGTTGCTCTAACCACAAAAAGATGGAGCATCTCAATGAAAGTACTCGTTATAGGATCAGGTGGACGTGAGCATGCGCTTGTCTGGAAGATTGACCAGAGCCCCAAAGTAGAAAAAATTTACTGTGCACCCGGAAATGCCGGCATTAAGAAGCTTGCCGAATGTGTTGATATTGCTGCAACCGATGTAGAAGGACTTCTCGCTTTTGCCATTGCTGAGGAAATTGATCTGACTATTGTCGGACCGGAATCTTCATTGGTTAAGGGCATCGTTGATCTATTTGAAGAAAATGACCTCCGGATTTTCGGTCCCACTCAGAAAAGCGCCATTCTTGAGGGAAGCAAGGTCTTCAGTAAAGAATTTCTACATAAATATAATATACCGACAGCACCCTTTAAGGTCTTTAAGGATAAGAAAAAAGCGAAAAAATATATAGAGAAGCAGGGCGCACCGATCGTTGTTAAAGCAGACGGCCTTGCCGCGGGAAAAGGCGTCATTGTTGCCAATACTATAGAAGAAGCTAAAGAAGCCGTTGATCTGATTATGGCTGAAAAAGCCTTCGGTGAGGCAGGAAACAAGATTGTTATTGAGAAATGTTTGCAGGGCGAAGAGGCTTCATTTATTGCCTTTACCGATGGCAAGACCATTCTTCCCCTGCCGACATCTCAGGACCATAAAGCTATCTATGACGGCGATAAAGGCCCTAATACCGGAGGAATGGGTGCGTATTCACCGGCTCCCGTCGTTACCACTGAAATTGCCGATTTTGTGATGAACCAGGTGATGCTTCCAACTATCAATGGACTGGCAAAAGAAGGGCGGCCTTATAAGGGAATGCTTTATGCGGGACTGATGATTGACGGTGAAGACATAACCGTTCTCGAATTCAACTGTCGATTCGGGGATCCTGAAGCACAGCCGCTGCTCATGAGATTGAAAAGTGATGTTGTCGATATTTTTGAAGCCTGCATTGACGGTAATCTAGACACCATAGAAATGAAAATCGATCCTCGGCCCACGGTGTGTGTGGTCATGTCTTCAGGCGGATATCCCGGAAGTTACCAGACCGGCAAGGTCATAAAAGGACTGACGGCAGGCTCGAAAGTTCAAGGTGTTGAGGTTTTTCATGCCGGCACTGCAATAAAGAACAGAAGAACAGTTACCAGCGGCGGCAGGGTCCTGGGCATAACCGCAGTCGGCAAGGATCTTGAGGATGCCATCAATAAAGCATACAAAGCGGTTGATCAGATTAGCTGGACCGGATCCTATTTTCGTCGTGACATCGGCGGCAAGGCACTCAACAGGGACGAGCGGAAATTCAGCGTACCTCAGGTTGGCATCGTCATGGGAAGTGACAGCGATCTGCAGGTCATGCAAGCGGCTGCCACCTTCCTGCAGGGAATGGGGGTTCCTTACGAAATGACTGTCGCTTCAGCACACCGAACACCGCTTCGTGCCGTCAAATGGACTGAAAGGGCCAAAAAACGTGGTATCAAAGTCATCATAGCAGGGGCTGGGATGGCTGCACATCTAGCGGGTGTTATCTCGGCCCATACCGACATTCCCGTGATCGGTGTTCCGCTTGACTCCTCTTCCCTGAATGGTCTGGACTCGCTGCTCTCAACAGTGCAGATGCCTCCTGGAATCCCTGTTGCCACTATGGGAATCGGCAAGGCTGGAGCCAAAAATGCTGCCGTACTGGCAGTTAGGATACTTGCCTTGACCGATCCTAACCTTGCCCTGAAACTTGTTAAGTTTAGAGAATCCATGGAAAAAGAGGTAGAGGAGAAAGCCAGGCAAATTGAGAAGCAATGAAGAAAAAGGATGACCTTGAGCTTGACAAGGCGGTTATGTATCTCGGCCAGGGAGGAATTATCTCTTTCCCAACCGAGACTTTTTACGGCTTAGGTGTAAACCCGTTTAATGAAAAAGCTGTACATAGATTATTCTCGATAAAGGGAAGAGACCGGAACAAACCTATTCTCCTGCTGGCCGGAGATAAAGGCATGCTATCGCAGTTGGTCTCCGGTATTCCCGAGTGCTATGTACCCTTGATGGATAAATACTGGCCGGGACCGCTGACCCTTCTTTTTCCTGCGGGAAAAAAGATCAACCAACTGCTGACTGGGGGAACCGGCATGATCGGCATCAGGGTTTCTTCCGACCCCATTGTCAAAAGGCTGCTGAGCCTATGGTGCAAGCCGGTTACGGCGACTAGCGCCAATATCTCGGGAGAGCCGCCTGCTGCAACTGCAGGCGATGTCGCACGCATCTTTGGCCGTCAAATCGATCATATCATTGATGGCGGCGCTACGCCAGCTGGTTTGTGTTCTACCATTGTCGGTTGTGAAAAAGGTGAATTGACGCTGGTTCGCAAGGGAAAGATCTCTTTTGAAGAGATAGTGAAATTATCCCACAGCAAGGATTGAGAGATCTGAATCGGAAAGGAAGAACTCGTGGTTCCCAGTTGCGATCAGTCCTTCATCAAACCCCGCTGAGCCGGATAAAAAAAATTCAGGCATTCCTTTTTTTTAAAAAATAATTTCCATCAGATGGTGGTTTCAAGATATCTTGAGGAACAAGGTGATGAGATGAACAAACTGAAGTGGGATAGGGATTTTGCTCTGGAACAGGCGGCGGACGACAGCGATCTTCTGCAGGAACTTATCGATATCTTTAAAGAATCTTCTGCAAAAGATTACCGTTCCATTGAGAAAGGTGTTGGCTCTAAAAACACTGAGATGGTATGTGCAGCCGCACATTCCATAAAAGGTGCCGCGGCCAGCCTGGGAATAGAGGGGTTACGGGAAATAGCCAGCGATATTGAAAATGACTGCAGGCAGGGATCACTGGATACGGCGCAGAACAGAACTGTTGAACTCGAGGAGCTTTTACGGTTGCTTCGGCAGTTGTAGCATCAAACGTAACGGTCGCAGTAAAACTGTGCGACCATTACGTCTCGGGAGTTTATCAATTATTTTCCTACCTGGTCAATTGACGATACTTGATTCTGCGGGGGATGTCGGCTTTAGCACCAAGTCTTGCCCTGCGATCCTTTTCATAGTCGGAATAATTCCCTTCAAACCAGACGACTTTTGAATCGCCTTCAAATGCGAGGATATGAGTTGCTATGCGATCGAGAAACCAACGGTCATGGCTTATGACCACGGCACACCCACCGAAGTTTTCCAGAGCCTCTTCCAGTGCCCGCAGGGTATTGACGTCAAGATCATTTGTCGGTTCATCCAACAACAAAACATTGCCGCCTTCTTTCAACATCTTGGCGAGGTGCACCCTGTTCCTTTGCCCACCCGATAGCAGGCCTACTTTCTTCTGCTGATCGGAGCCGGAAAAATTGAATTTTCCTACATACGCTCTGCTGTTGACCTCCTTGGTTCCCAGCCAGATGGTATCCTGATTGTCTGAAATACTCTGCCAGATAGTCTGTTCGGGATCAAGAGCCGCATCCCTTTCCTGGTCGACATAAGACAGCTTAACCGTATCCCCCAGCCGTATTTCACCTCTATCCGGGGCGTCCTTTCCAGTAATCATTTTAAAGAGGGTCGATTTACCGGCGCCATTAGGCCCTATAACGCCGACTATTCCTCCAGCAGGGAGTGAAAAGTTCATAGCGTCAATGAGCAGGCGGTCTGCAAAGCCCTTGCTTACCTGATTTGCTTCGATCACAAGCTTGCCCAGACGTGGCCCGGGAGGAATAAATATCTCAAGGTCGTTAACCAATTTTTCAGTTTCCTGAGCCATGAGTTTGTCATAGGAGTTGATACGCGCTTTCGATTTACTCCGTTTGCCTTTTGACGACATGCGGATCCATTCCAACTCCCTCTGCAGAGTTCTCTGTCTCTGACTTTCTTTCTTTTCCTCAAGTGCCAAACGTCTTTCTTTCTGTTCCAGCCAGGATGAGTAGTTGCCTTTCCATGGAATCCCTTCGGCTCTGTCAAGCTCGAGAATCCAACCCGCAACATTATCGAGAAAATATCGATCATGCGTTACCGCGATAACCGTACCGGCATAGTCTTGGAGGTGATGTTCAAGCCAGGCCACTGATTCGGCATCAAGGTGATTTGTCGGTTCATCCAGAAGGAGGATATCGGGTTTCCGCAAGAGAACACGGCAAAGAGCCACTCTTCGCTTTTCTCCTCCGGAAAGATTCTTACAGGGCGTATCCTGAGGCGGACAGCGCAGGGCGTCCATTGCCATTTCAAGTCTACTATCGAGATCCCAGGCAGAAAGGCTGTCAAGTTTTTCCTGAACCTCTGCCTGCTTTTCGATAAGTTGCTGCATTTCGTCGTCCGACATCGGTTCCGCAAATTTTTCATTGATCGTGTTGAACTCGTCTATGAGACGGACCGTTTCGGCTACTCCTTCTTCAGCTATTTCACGTACTGTTTTGTCTGGATCAAGCAGAGGTTCCTGCTCAAGATAATCAACTGTCAGGCCCGGAGATAATACGGTTTTGCCGTTGTATTCGGTATCCACACCTGCAAGTATACGCAGCAAAGTACTTTTTCCGGAACCATTGAGCCCGAGAACGCCTATCTTGGCCCCGTAAAAATACGAAAGAGAAATATCTTTTAGGACCGGTTTATTGTCGTAATACTTGCTCACTTTTATCATTGAGTAGATAATTTTATTATCTTCGTTGCTCATAATATCCCTTGAATTTCAGTTCTTGTATATTTGATGGTACGGCGAATCGTCGTTTCAGACCAAGAGTTTATCGTATTTTGAAAACCTTTATTGAGCCTGCTTAAAAAATATCACAACTATGCTCTTTCGCCGGTCTTCTGTCAAGATGTCCTTACCGTGAAGAACGGAGTCGCAGCTTTGTCTAAAAATAATAAAGTGAAGGAAATCAGAGTTCTCGTTGTTATATTACGAAATTTTTGTCCAATTTTTGAATCACCATAATGATGAAAGCGTCAGGGTGGTTTCAGTAACGGGTCCTTTGGTCCAAAAGGAAAATGTAGTAGCCGTTCACCTTTCCTATAAGATTATGGGTTTCACTGTATGGAGCAGGCATACCGATTTTGAGGGAGTCGACATTTTCGCCGGCATTCCAGGCGGAGACCACCAGATCCAGCTTACCGTCAAATAGGTGATTGTATTTAGAGATCAGATAACAGGTCAGTAGAATATTTATAGCTGGATCAAACAGATCTTCTTTTTGCAGGTCTCTGAGTTTGTCACTGTTGATGTATTTAAAATTTCTGCCGTCGCTATAGAGCTTTCTTGCTGCTTCTTTTCCTGTTGAGTGGAGAATCTGACCGAGTCCGAGTGCATCCTTGGGTGAGACGGCATAAGGATTGCCTCCTGATTCCGCCAGAATGAGTGCTTTGATAAAGTGGGTACTCACCTTATAACGTGGTTTGAAATAGGAAAAGTTACTGAAGTAGCGGATAAGGTGGTCATACTGAGCCAGCCTCTGCAGCTGAGCCTTGGAAATTGAAACATCATTATATTTTTTTACATATGTTGACAATTCGGCCATGGCTGAAAGGGGAAACACCAGGATGAAAAGAAAGCCCAGAAAGGCCATCTGGAAGGGCATGTTTTTCATTTAGATTGTATCTCAGGAAGGTTGTCACACAGAAGAAAATGCTGCAATACCAGGAAGAGAAGATGAGGATCCCTGCTGCCTGTCATTTCGCGGACGGAGTGCATGGCCAGAGTCGCTGCTCCGATATCGACAGTTTTCAGACCGAGCTTGGCTGCGGTCATCGGACCGATGGTGCTGCCGCTTTGCAGGTCGTTGCGCATAACGAATTCCTGAACCGGAACTCCGGCCTCAAGGCAAAGATACTTGAAGACGGCATTGGATGAGGCCGTGGAGGCATATTTATGGCTGGCATTTATCTTTAAGACCGGACCCCGATTGAGAAATATTTCATGTGAAGGATCGTGTTTCTCTGGATGATTTGGGTGAATTGCGTGAGCATTATCGACAGAAATAAAAAAAGAATTTGCCAGGACCCGATAACGTTTTTCATTATCGGGATAGATCCTCTCAAACAGGGATAGCAGCATATTTCCCTGGGCGCCTGATGAAGTATTTGAGCCAACTTCTTCATGGTTATTGCAGATAAACAGAAAACTATTGTTCCTGTCGGCGGATGCTGTTGCTGTTGCCGCAAGGAAGCTGCTGAGCAGATTGTCAAGTCTGCCGCTCAGGATAAAGTCATTGTTCATCCCCGCATAACAGGGTTTATGATAATCGTAGAGGAAAAGATCAAAGCTCAGAATTTCATTGACGACTTTCTCGCCGTGCTGGGCATTGATCCATTCCGTTACCTGTTCAGTCAGCCTGGGTTGAGGATCTCCGGTGAGGCCGATAAGGGGGGTTATGTCCGTTTGAGGATTGAGGGATTTTTCGGTATTTGCCTTCCTGTCCAGATGAAGAGCAACGCTGGGGATAATCGCTGCCGCTTTGTTGAAATCTACAAGTTCGGTAACAATTTCATTCTTTTTTGTCTGAAAAATGACCCTTCCGGCTATTGAGAGTTCGCGGTCGAACCATGATGATAGCAACGCCCCTCCATAAACCTCAACGCCAACTCTATGGTACGATTTTTCATAGAGATCCGCATGAGGTTTTATTTGCAGGCAGGGACTGTCAGAGTGTGCACCTAATATCCGAAAAGAGGTGTCATTTTTTTTTCCAATATTGAAAGCTATTACGGATCCGCCATCACGTATGAAATAATATGGTTTGCCGGGCTGTATGTCCCACTCTTCTTTCTCATCGATACAGCTGAAGCCGCTATTTTGGAGAATCAGGCATATTTCTTTGACGGCATGAAAAGGAGTTGTCGCCTTACCGAGATATGAGAAAAGTTGGCTATTGAGGCTTGTAGCTTTCATATGTTCTTTAAAATGATTTTTTAGCAGGAAAGGTATCTATCTGCCTAACTATTAATCATACTGCAAAAAACAACTCAATACAATATCGGCTATGACAACAGACTGCTTTACCCGTTTCATTGTTGAGTTCAGTTTTTTACGACGCCATCTTTCATTGATACTCTTCTTTCAGGGTATAGAGCCTGTCCAGATAGATTTTCTTCAACTGCAGAGTATTGGAGGTAGACTCAATTTCATCGATCAATTGATCAATGGCGCTATCGAGTTCTATGCCATGCTGATTGCCGGCGTTCTTGTTAGCCTGGTCTATCAGCATAATGGCGTAATAGCTTACGACCATCCGCGACATGGAGTCCCTTCTGAAAAGATACAATCTCCCCCCCATGGTATTGAGAAAAAATCCGGCATAGTCATAGAGCGGGGACGGAGAAACCTCAAGATTAAAATTCTGTTCCGGACAGGATGGAATGTGCAGCAAGGTGTAAAATTGAGCGAGAACATTTTCAAACTGATTTCTTTCTCTATCCAGTATCGCCTTCAGGGCCAGGATATTGTTTTTTCCTATAATTCTGAAAAAATGGGCGGTATTTTGTAAAATTGTATATAAATCATCCGTTTCACCGCTGACCACAGGAGGATTATCGAGCAATTTCTGAACGAGAGCTGTGAAATGAGCTTCACTTTGAGGACCGAGATTATACTGCTTTAAATAATCCTGCTCATCCAGATGCGCATAAAACTCCCGAATCGTTTTAACCGATTCTGTACAGGTAGCCGAGGTCGAATCAACCGATCCCACCGGATCCTCTTGAGGAAGAGAAGCGATAGCTTCGTTTTCGATCATTGCTTCCTCGGCAGAAACGGGGAGAATGTCTTTTACGTCATCGTCCGGGCCGGAAGAGGTGGGTAGTGATGCCGTGGTGGAAGAGGCCGCATCAGGTACAGGAACTCGAGCATCTTCAGTGACGTCCATCGAGACGACTTGCTCTGGAATAGATATTTCCTCTGTGAGAGGATTATTGTTATCCTCGTTTTCCGTAACGGCCCTGAAGTTTTTCTGATGCCAGAAAAAGAACAGAAGCGCCATTGCCATAATGACGACAATGGTGATAACCTGAAACGATATACTCGATTTTCCGGTAGAGGATTTTTTTTCGGTGCCTTCAGTTTTTTTGACTTTCATAATTGAAGGTTAGAGATGATCTGGAGGATAAAGAGACATTGTATCTGAATGTATAACGCACCTGGACTTTTCTGTCATCAAAGATCGCCTGCAGGTGAATAAATTCTTTGATCTTGCTGATCCACCCGGTTTTAAAGAGAAAGAATTAAAGAGAAAGAATTCTTCAGGAATTGAAAGCGGGACATTTTTTATTCTTGACTGAATTTCATTGAGGAACTAATCTAGCCGGTTAGAAATTGAAAGTAATGAATGATTATTCACTCAGTGAGTAATTGAAATATTAAAACTTTATTGAACCTTTTATTCGGAGGAAAAACCATGACAATTTGTGTTGTTGGACATTCAAACCCTGATACCGATTCCGTAACGGCTGCCATCGGTCTTGCTGCATTGTTGAACGCCCAGGGACAGGACGCTAAAGCCTGCATGCAGTCTACCGCAGACGCCCTTAATCCTGAATCAAAAATGGTGCTTGATAGGTTTGGTCTTGCCGTCCCGGAAGAAATCACCGATGCTGCCGGAAAAACAGTGGCCCTGGTAGATTTCAGTGATAAAGCCCAGGCTCCTGCGAATATTAGCGATGCAGATGTAGTAACTATAGTGGACCATCATAAAATAGGTGATGTTACCACTAACAATCCTATCCTTTTTAGAAATGAGCCGGTGGGATGTACCGGTACCGTATTGAATAAAATGTTCAAAGATGCCGGCATCGACATCCCCAAAGATGTTGCCGGTGGCATGCTGGCAGCCATCCTGAGCGACACCGTAAATTTCAAATCACCTACCTGCACCGACGATGATAAAGCCGCTGTTGCCGAACTCAAGAAGATTGCCGGCGTTGAAGATACCGAAGAACTTTTCATGGCAATGCTGAAAGCAAAGTCATCAGTAGACGGTGTTCCTGCCAAAGATCTGCTTTTCCGTGATTACAAAGATTTCGACATGAAGGGCAGCAAAGTAGGAGTCGGCCAGTTGGAACTCGCTACCCTTGATCAGGTAGCCGCCATCCGCGAGGATCTTCTTGCAGCAATGAAGGAGATAAAAGCAGATGGACGCCATTCCGTTCTGCTCATGCTTACCGACGTAGTTAAGGAAGGAACAGACCTGGTAGTTGTTTCAGATGATCCTGCTTTGATAGAAAAGGCATTTGACGGCAAACTCGCGGGAACCTCTATGTGGATCGATGGTATGATGAGCCGCAAAAAACAGACCGTGCCTAATTTGCAGAAGGCTTTTGGCTGTTAAGAATTAAGAATACCTTGAAGTGAAATGAGGCTGCCCTGTATTGGGCAGTCTCTTTTTTTGTCTTTTTTTCCGGTTTGTTTGCGGGCTTAATAAAGGTTTTTTAAAAAACCCATATCAGTCTTATGGTGCTTTTTCACCGCCCTGATTTCCAGCAGAGAGTTTTTGCTACTGTTCCTGCTGGTATCTTTTTCGATTTTCCTTGCGTTTTTCATTATTGAAGATTTGGATTTCTCTTTTAACCGCAGCCACGATTTTACTGATCCCTTTCTCTTCTGGAAGATTGGCGGTTAAAGCCGTAAATTCTGCTGAATAGATAGACGGAGAAGAACCCTCCTGAACGGAGTCATGCCTTTTCAGCTGATCCCTCAATTTCTGCCGCTCTGCAGATAATATTTCAATGGTAGACGGCTTTTTCTCTGCCTGTGAGGATATCCTCTCCAGTCTGGATATCCTGGAATCGAGAGCCCTTATCCGCTGCTCGAGTCGCTTTTTGCTTTGGTCGTCCTTCAATTGCCATGGAGCCCCTTTTCCATTAGAGATGGCAATGTGTCCCAGGTATTTACCCTGATACGCCGTTTGAGCAATGATTGCATTGTTGATAAGCCTAGGATAGGTATTGCTATTGGAAATCAGGGCGTTGAGGATGATTCTGATTTGAGGATACCTCCGGGCGATTGTTTCATTTTCCTGCTGAGGCAATGCAGAGAGCAGGATGATAAAATCCGCTTCTTCCCTTAACTGCGTAATGAGTTGTGGTAGAACATCCGCCCAGGCCTGATAATGATAGTTGTCCGGCAAATTATCCGGGAGAGGTGCCAGCCCCAGAACGGCTACTGACAGACCTTCGAACTTCCGGATGATATATGGTTGAAAAACCGGCTCACCGGATGAATTGAAATAGTTCGCTGAAATCCATGGCACCTTATCAAGCTCAAGAAGAAAAGGAATACCGGCCGCGATATCATTTGGACCGACATTAACCGCGGTGTACTGCATTTTTGTATAAATATCTGCAATAGCTCTTGCTGTTATAGAATCCCGTGACTCAGTTTCTCTGCTGATTTTGGAATCAAACAGAGCATTGCCGGCGTCAAGCAACAGATATGGCTCATTTCTCTGCTCTGACATTGTAAGAATTGTATGATATTTTCTGGACAGACCGCCCAATTTTGCTGCACCTCAGCTACCGCAGCTCTCCAACTTTCCGACGATGGAATTTGAGAAGAAGATGTCAAAAGATTGATCAGCTGAAAAAGCGCCGGCATAACCGGGAAAGAGCACAATGGCTAGCAGCAGGGGAGAACAGGCATAAAAAGCTCTGGAGAAAAAACTGGAAGAGAGTATCATAAATGATATTTTTTGCAGAAGTTGAGTGTTTAATCCGGCAGTGCAAAGATGCCGGCTACCGAGTCCACATGAATCGGAACAGGACAACACATTGATTTAGCCAGCAGTGTTTCGGCTCCATGCGGAAGAAGTGAATTTACAGCACAGGGATTTTTGGGAATGGAAAATGCGTTGCATAATTATTGCAGCAGGTAGGTAGTTCCATCGGATACTTCCACCATATCCTGCTTTTGCAGCTTTCTGCCTCTGCGCTTCTCCAACTCGCCGTTCACCCGGATTTTTCCTTCCTGAATGAGGATTCTGGCTTCAAAACCATCCTGAGCTGCATTTATCAGTTTCAGGAATTGTCCAAGCCGTATAGGGTAGGAAAGAGTTTCTCTGATTATTTCCATGATATACTATCAATTAAAGTTTCAATCTCGAAAGAATGTTGGACTTAAATGTTGCCAGGATGTCAAATGACAGCAGGAGTCTTTTTTCAGTCCCATAGTTTACCTTATAAGCCGGCGCATAGAAACCATACATTTCAATATGCCCGGTAAATTCGTCCTTGAAGACATTTTAGTTTTATCAGATTTTTGATGAACATCATGCTATCTTAAGATAGTATGATACACAAATATTTTTGCAGCATCGGTATCCTGCACATAAGGAATTATGTTAATTTGAAATATCAATATCGGAGGATAAATATGAGTCGCACAGTATCTCGCAAGTGTTATGTCTGTTTTTTCTTTTTCATCACAGCAGTGCTGGTAAACGGCTGTGCTTCTACAACACCTGAAACTTCAATGGATGTCGATGCACCTCCTGTTACCAACAATATTGCCAGTCACTCGGATATTGTTCTACCCACAGATCTTAAGTGGGACAGCTCCAAAAGCATGGCAATAACCACAGATTCATTTACCGGAGGCATATATCACTATAGCGGAAGACTTGAGCTCAATTCACTAAAAGACTTCATTAAAGGTTCCATGGCAAACAATAAATGGAAACTCGTTGGAGAGGCTTCTTATGAAAGCACTATGCTGGCATTCATCAAGCCTAATAAAACCTGCATGGTGACACTCTCTGAAGGATTCGGCGGATTTCTTGGCAGTACGAATGTGGCCCTTTACGTTACGGTAGATGTCGCTGCAGCCAAGGGACTCAATCCATTTGGAGAGCCTGTCGATTAGGCGATTGTTGAAATGAGCATTTCCTGGAAAGATACAGACTAAGAAATCGGTATAAGTAACTATTTCCAGCATTCGGAGTATATCGAATTTTCTTTTCCAAGGCCCTGACATCTGATGTGTCAGGGCCCTTTTTTTATCTGCGGCAGCATGAATCGCAAGGATTTAACTCTCCATGAGAAAAACGTTTGTCAAAACTTGCTTATCAGATATATAGTTAAAAGCGAAAACGATCAGAATTGTTTCAAAAAAAGGGACTATTCAGTTCTCAAATACAATCAATCTTCCTGGCGCTGATGCATACAAACACTCTGCACAATGACGATGCCAAACAAAAAGCTTTTCGCCTCCTGGAAGAAGCCGAAAGAAAAAGGGCATTACTCCGATTTGAGCACGGCCTCGAGGATCTTCAACGGGGAAGATTGGACATTCTTCGAAACAATGAGTTCACCGGAAAACTGCCTCCCTATCTTTTTGAATGGTACAAAAATACTACAGAAAAAGAGAAGCCTGAGTTAATTCTGGAGTGTCTCTTCAGCAATCTGTCTGATGCCAGGCACGGTGCAGTTGCCCAGGCCATATTGGGTGAAGTCTGTAAATGTTCTCTAAAGGAATGCAATATCCGTTTGATGCAGTTTTTGTGCTCTCTTTATGTCTCCGAACTCGAAAAAAATCAAGGCGAGTGCCGGATCACTGCAGATATGGCCGAGTTTTTCGTAAAATCCTGCTGGATTTTTGCTCACAGCAATCTGTGGCAGGATTTTGACAATATTATTTCCCTCCTATGGGAACTGCGAAACACCAGCTACACTGACAGCAGTGGTGGATCAGTTCCTGTTTTTCTCATTTTTTCCGACATTGCCGCAAAAGATATCCTCGAGAGTATCCTCCGGATGTACAGCTATGGAAATGAGCTCCAAAAAATATCTGCAGCTCGCCATCTGCATTGCCTCGGTGACAATGCCATGGTTTATCTTCTCAACCGGCTTGTTTTCAGCAATAGTGAAAGAGAACACTTTCTTCTGATTGGCTTGATAGCAGGTTTTGGGGAAAATTTAGTCCGGCCGCTGAACGCCTTCATAGAAATGGATCTTTCCTGGTATTCAGTAAAAAACCTTATCGTGCTAATTGGTGAAATGGGCAATCCTGACTACTACCGGATGATCGAAGGCTATCTCGCTCATCCGGATATCCGCATTCAGCAACAGGTTGTAAGTTGTATTGCCAGACTTGGGGGCAAGACAATTGAAAAGCGTCTAAGCCAGGCTTTGCCTGTGGTTGCGGATGAGGTGAAACTTAAGCTGATAATGCAGTTGAGTGTATATGGAAGTGAGGAAACGGCCGACGGCCTGATCGACCTGATCAATACGCGGTCTGCATTGTCGGTTGCAATGCGGCAAGAATTACTCTACGCGGCCTGCATAACACTAAGATCATATCCCTATGATAAAGTTATACAGCTGCTCAGGCAACTGTCCGGCGAGTCTGACCACTCCCCGAAACTCTATCGTACCCTCAAGGAGACAATAAATTACCTGGAACCATGCATACGCCACCGAAAAAAAGAGCAGGCTGAGTCTGAAGTGCTGAGCTATGGCCTTGAACTTCATGGAAAAGCACGAGAATCAGAGAGAATTGATGGTTTTCTGGAAAAACTTGAAATTATGCTGCGGGCAGGAAAGGTCGAAGAAGCAAGCTCACTGGTGTATAAAAAAATCGTCGATCTTTCACGTAAAAAAGATTTTCAGGCAGCCGAAATGCTTCGGGACAAATTGCTTGACATCAACCCAGATGCGCTGCCGGATGTTATTCGGGCAGCAGAAATCATAGAGGAGGAGAAGAACCTGCCAGTGTCGGGACTTCAGCTAGAGCTGTGGGAAGAACTGCTGAGAAGCCTATCAGACTGTGAATCAGATCACCTTCTGAGTTCCTGGCGAAATGAAGATTACCACAAAGATGAAAAAATCGTATCTGCCGGAGAAATAGACCCATGTCTTTATTTTCTCAATGAGGGTTCCGTGCAGCTGAGTTGCAGGAGTGGGCGCGATGAAACATTTTTAAAACGTTTGAAGCCCGGCGACGTTATCGGCCTTGATCCCTTTTTTTCAGCTTCTGTTTGGACAGTGAATATAAAAGCCCTGAAGTATAGCCGAATGCAGGTACTGCGAAGGGATATTTTTATGTCAGCCGCAGAGGTTGCTGACCATCTTGAAAAAAAGCTTTTCGAGTTTTGCCGGGCAAGGAACTCCGTCCCTGAGCTGGTCAGAATATCAGGCAGTGATAGAAGGGATTGTGCGAGATATATATCCAGAATTCCAGTAAAAAACATATTACTTGATCCTTACGGAAACAGTGGTGGAAGACGCGCTTTTCAAGGTGAAATGATGGATATTTCCCGAGGTGGTTTCTCTTTTTCAATACGGATATCCAACAGGGAAAATGCGCATTTAATGCTTGGCAGACAAATTATATCTAAGTTCAATTCCACCGGGAAAGAAACCATCGCCTGCTTTGGTTTGGTTGTCGGGGTTTATTGCCGGCAGGAGAGAGCCCAGGAATTTTCCGTTCATGTGAAATTCTATACTGAACTTGAACAGTATCAGCTTACGGATGTACTCAATCCGGCAAATTAGAGGTTTCCTTTAATGATGACGTTAATCCAGCCATCACATCGTGGCAACCTTTTACGAGACTAACTTTACTGATGGATCCGCAAGGCTCGATCTGCGTCGTTGTGGATCTGAAGTGGCCCTTTCGTCGTATCGCATATGCTGTTACATCGCCGCTCCAGATACTAACTTGTTACTTCGAGCTTTTTCGAAGTCTGCACTTAGCGCAGAGTCCATCTTATCTTTAATGAACAGACTTACAGCGTGAGCCCACTTCCTCCGATAATACTGAGAAATTTAAAGATCGATCCGCCTCTTGCTCTTGCCCCGATGGTGGGATTGTCTCATTCCGCTTTGCGAAGTCTTCTTTCCGAGCTTGGTGGAGTTGGACTTTTTTTTACGGAAATGCTTTCCGCCAAAAGACTACCCCAGGATAACGAAAGCGTTTCCCCGAGCCTTATCAGATCGGCAGCTGAATATCCTCTCTTCTATCAGCTCTTTCTGCATGACCAGTCGCTGGTTATCCCTGCCGTTGAAAAACTGCACCGCCTAGGTGCTCAGGGGATCGATATTAATCTCGGGTGTCCCGCTCCCAGGCTGCGCAAAAGAGGAGCAGGATGCGCGCTTACGAAAGACCAGGTTGCGGTCAGAAAGATTATTGCAGCTTTCAGAAGTTCAACGGATCTTCCTCTGTCCGTAAAGATCCGTCTTGGCGAAACACTTGATGAAAGAAAGTACCTCGAGCTTTGCAAGATCATTGAAGGCGAGGGCGCCGACTGTATAAGTATACATGCCAGACTGAACCGCGAAAAATTCTGTAGAAAACCGCGTTGGCAGTGGATTGCAAAAGCCAAAAACTGCATTGGCATTCCTATTTTTGCCAACGGCGGGATTTTTACTGTGGAAGATGCTGAAAACTGTTTGAATATTTCAGGAGCGGATGGTTTGATGATAGGTAGAGGTGCTGCAGTCAGACCATGGATATTTGCAGAAATCAGTGCTTTACTCTCTGATGGTCAGTGCGATCCAGTTGTTCTGCGAGACATATACCGGAGATTTTCAACACTTTTAAAGCTTAGATTTTCCAGAGAACGGCGCCTGGGGAGGTTAAAACAGTTCACCCATTATTTTGCCGAATCATATCTGTATGGACATCAGCTGGCATGTTCGGTTCAAAAAAGTACTTCCATGGAGCAGGCTATTGAACAGGCTGAAAGATTCTTTGAAGCGCATGAACCGCTGAAAAATCTGTAAGTAAAAGGTGTTAAAGAGAAGCACAGCCTATGAGAAAAAACGCTCCGCCAACTATTCAGAAAAGAGGAAAATGCAATGAAAGACTTACTCAAAAAAACACTACTGACCGGAATTGGAATTGCTGCAATTTCAAAAGACAAGCTTGAGGAACTTTCCAAGGAGATGATCGATAAGGGCAACATGTCGGAAGAGGAAGGCAGAAAATTTGTCGCGGAAATGTTCGAGTACGGAGAGAAGACCATGGACGGACTCGAGAAACAAGTTGATCGATATGTAGAAAAGGCATTAAATCGTATGGAACTGGTCCGTAAAAATGAGTTGGAAGAGCTGATTATCAGGGATCTGGTACGAAAGAGTGAATTGGAAGAATTACGTATAATGGTATTGGAGCTGCAGGCACGTCTTGAAGAAAAACAGGCATAAATCCAATCGTTTAATGATGCTTGATGAATCTTGCCCTCACTTTGGTTACTACCTGAGTAAACTCATCTACTTTGAGAAGGCAGATAAGACTGGAATAGAGCACCACCGCTACGGAAATGATGGCAAACAGAGAGACAGAGTTCTGCCACAGATTTCCTGAAAGAGGAGAAGATGCCAGATCCCGTAAAAGCACTACAAAAAGGGACATAATAGAGGTTGCAAAGAGTATTTTCAGTATCGCAAAACCGACATACCTGATGGAGTAACCCTGTAATTCCCGGTACAATATCGCGCCGAGAAAAATAAAGTTGATAAACATGGTAATGGAAACTGACAGGGCGATGGCTCTATGCTGAAAATATTCAATAGTCAGTGTGATAAAGAGAATGTTTGTGCAGATGGTGATAAAACTTGCGATGACGGGATAACGTGTTTTTCCCAGGGCGTAAAAAACAGGAACAAGCACTTTGTTGGAAGAATAGGCAAATAAGCCTATGGAGTAGAGGGAAAGAGCCTGAGCCGTTGCAATGGTGTCATATGCTGTAAACGCGCCACGTTCAAATACCAGTCTGATGACAGGCTCGGACAGAAAAAAGAGACCTGCAGCAGCCGGAATGGTCAGGCACAGCACCATTATCTGTGATGATACAAAAGTTTCTCTGAGGCCGTCGAGGTTTTTGTTGGCTGAATATCTGGCAAGAAGCGGCATTGCGGCAATTCCTATAGCCACCCCGAATATCCCGATAGGCAACTGCACAAGTCTGAAGGCATACTGGAGCCATGAAACTGAGCCTTCCGGGCAGGATGCGGCGAAATTGGTATTTATAAATATATTTATCTGGGTTGCGGAAAGGCCGATGACAGCCGGTATCATCAACTTCAGAATTCTGATGAGCCCGGGATCACGAAAATTCAGATGAGGGTAAAAACGAAAGCCGCATTTCATTAGAGCAGGAATCTGGACGGCGAGCTGCAGCAGGCCGCCGATGAGGGTTCCTATCGCCATGCCGACAATTGCGGGAACCCCCCATTTCGGCAGGATTACAGCCAGGCTGACACCTCCGAGTATTGAGCCCAGATTGAAAAAGCTTGAAGCAAGTGCAGGGATAAAGAATTTATTTTTTGTATTGAGGATGCCCATTACAACAGCAGAAAGAGAAATGAGAACCAGAAATGGCATCATTATTCTGGTGAGTAGTATGGTCAATTCCTCTT
This sequence comes from Desulfopila inferna, assembly GCF_016919005.1. Lineage (NCBI taxonomy): Bacteria > Pseudomonadati > Thermodesulfobacteriota > Desulfobulbia > Desulfobulbales > Desulfocapsaceae > Desulfopila > Desulfopila inferna. The sequence goes on along the minus strand of NZ_JAFFQE010000001.1, from coordinate 392,819 downwards.
TACCGGCAATAAGACCGAAGTCGGGGGCGAGCAAACCGACAATTACATCGGAATACAATATCGCAGCAAGGGTTATGATACTGAGTGCGCATCCAAAAAAAATCAGGACGATGGAGGCAAGCTGCCACGTCTGTTTTCTGGTCTTATTCTGGTCATAGTCGGAGAAAACGGTAACGAAGGCAGCGGACAAAGCTCCTTCCCCGAAAAGGTCCCGCAACAGGTTTGGAACCCGGAAGGCCACCACAAAAGCATCGTTTGCGGTTCCCGCACCAAAGAATCCGGCAAAGACCTGCTCCCGGATAAGGCCTAGAATCCGGCTAAGCATGACGGCAAAACCGACAGTTCCGGCTGATTTGGCAATGGTAGTATTGTCCTTAGACATACGTTTCACGGGTTTGTTTATCTTTTTCTGCACAATGATTATGGCTGGGGCTCCAAACATACATATTCTTGGTAAAGAATTCCATAAAATCATCCATGAAATAATAAAAGTTCAGCCATCCCGGAGAAAACGTATTTAAATGATGGCATATTTTCAAACAAGCTTGACTTTGCTCGCTGAAACTGAATATATGTTTAGTTGGATTTCTTATAAGAGGTTAACATTCTGTTAAATACTGAACAAATCTTGTAATAATATTGCAGAGCTGTCTATTTTAGAGGAGATTTACATGCAGGATATAAATATGGTCAGGAATATAGCAATCGTGGGACATGGGAACTGCGGTAAAACATCACTGGCAGAAGCCATGCTATATACTGCAGGAAAAATCAACCGACTGGGACAGGTCGACAGCGGTACCTCGGCAATGGATTATGAGGAGGAAGAGATAAATCGAAATATCTCCATCAACAATTCTTTTCACAATTACATCTGGAAAAAGCATCAGGTTTTCCTGATTGATACTCCTGGCGATGACAATTTTCTTAACGAAACACTGTTTGCCACCAAGGTTTGTGATAGCGCTGTTTTTACCATAGGTGCAGTTCTCGGCGTCAAGGGGCAGACAATAAAATTCGCAGATTTTATTGCAGAGAGAAAACTGCCATGTCTGCTCAATATTACCAAGATGGATCGTGAAAGAGCTAATTTCGAGAAAGCTATCGACGAAATCAAGGCCCAACTACCTGTTAATCCTGTTGTGATTCATCTTCCCATAGGAGCCGAAGACAACTTCAGGGGAATCGTGGATATCATCAGGCAAAAGGCATATCTCTTTAATGAGGGTGGCAGCGGCAAGGTCACTGAAACCGATATTCCGGCGGAGATGTTGGATGACGTCGAAATGTACCGGGAAAGCCTGATGGAAAGTGTAGCTGAAACTGATGATGAGCTGATAGAGAAATTTCTCGAAGAAGGCGAACTCACCAAAGAAGAACTGCTGGCAGGTTTGAGAAAAGCAATCGCCACGTCCGAAATTGCTCCCGTAACCGTCAGCGCCGCTACTTTGAATAAGGGAACAGAGCTCTTCCTCAATGCTATTATTGAGCTTATGCCCTCCCCGGCGGACAGACCTGCCGCTGAAGGAATCAATCCGGAGAACGAGGAGATTGTTTCAAGAGAGCCCTCACTGGATGAAAAATTTTCAGCCATTGTGTTTAAGACCATGGCTGACCCATATGCAGGACGATTGACAATATTCAGGGTGTATTCCGGCGTGCTCTCCGGTGATACCTTCTATAATTCAAGTAAAAAGACCTCGGAGAGGTTCGGGCAGCTTTATCTGCTTGAAGGCAAAGATCAAAAGCCTGTCGACAGCGTAGGCCCCGGAAGCATCATAGCAGTAGCTAAACTTAAGGAGACGGTAACTGGTGACAGTTTATGTGATCCTTCAGCGCTCATTGTTTTTCCGGAACTGGAACCATTGAAACCGGTAATCTCTTTTGCAGTCAGTGCCAAACAAGGTGATGAGGAAAAGCTGTTTTCTTCTATTACCAAAATGCTGGATGAGGATCTTACTCTGAAACTTTCCCGGGAACAGAACACCGGAGAAGTGCTGATCTCCGGAGTCGGTCCTATACACCTGGAGATTCTCGCCTCGAAAATCAAAAGAAAATATGGCGTTGAGATGGAGCTGTCCAGGCCAAAGGTGCCATATAAGGAAACAATAAAGGGCAAAGCCCGAGTCCAGGGTAAGCATAAAAAACAAAGCGGCGGCAGGGGACAGTATGGAGACTGCTGGATTGAGATTGAGCCGGTCGAATCGGGAAGTGGTCTGGTTTTTGAGGACAAAATAGTGGGTGGCGTGATTCCACAGCAATATCGTCCCGCAGTGGAAAAAGGCATCCAGGAGGCCATGGAAAAAGGGGTTCTGGCCGGGTACCCTGTCGTCGATATAAAAGCATCGCTGGTGGATGGTAGCTTTCATAATGTCGATTCGTCTGAAATGGCCTTCAAGATTGCCGGGTCTCTGGCATTCAAAAAAGGTGCTCAGGAGGCTGGACTGGTCCTGCTTGAACCTATCATGGACATCACCATAAAAGTAGGTAAGGATAATGTCGGCGATGTTATGGGAGATCTTAATTCCCGCCGCGGCAAGGTTATGGGTATGGATTCCGATGGGAAATATGAAATCATCAATGCCCAGGTGCCCATGGCGGAAATTCAAACATATGCCACCGATCTTACTTCCATGACCGGAGGTCTTGGATCCTTCTCGATTAAATTTTCCCATTACGAAGAGGTTCCGGGAATGATCGCGGAAAAGATTATTGCCGCCTCATCTCAAGAATAATGGTAACTATTCAGCAAAGGGCTAGAAATCAGCAGTTTACCTTGAACTGTAACTGCTTAAGTACCTTGATGGGTATAAACTCCGACTCCAGGGGGCTCTCAATGTGCGCGTGCCGTCTGGGAAACTATAGTATGTCAATTTTATGAGAAAAGGTGCCGACAAATTCAGCTGCGCCGTTATCACGATGAGTGATAAAGGCGCAGTCGGAGAAAGAGAAGATACCAGCGGAGCAGCGCTTCAGCAAATTCTGAAGGATGAGGGATATTCTCTTGATGAGTATATGATCATCCCTGACGTTGAAAGTAGAATTGTTGAGACACTGGTTGATCTGGTTGATAATCGTAGCATAGACCTTATTGTCACCACCGGAGGAACCGGTGTTTCCCCAACTGATATAACCCCTGAAGCCATGCGCAAGGTGATTGACAAGGAAATCCCCGGTATGGCGGAAGCCATGCGCGCGGTGAGTTTCGCCAAAACACCCAATGCCGTTATCTCCAGGGGTATTTGCGGCATTCGTAAGGAAAGCCTGATCGTCAATCTGCCTGGGAGTAAGAAGGCCGCTATTGAAAATATCGAGGTGGTTTTGCCGGCCATTCCGCATGCCCTGCAGAAGATGAAAGGGGAGAAGAGCGATTGCGGCGGCTGATCTCCGAGAAGTAAAGAAAGAGATATAAAAATGGGACCAGCCTGAAGGGGCATGGTCCCATTTTTATTTATAGAGCAGATGTGTTCGAAGCTAAAGCCCTGTATTATTAAATAACTTAACTATTCAGGTAACTCCGCATTATTTGGCCACCCACTGTCTGTAACTGTTTAGCCGTGCGCCATATGCCCACGATCAGGGCGGTTAGCTAAAAAGGACGTCCTGATGATAGACAGATGGTGTGCTGCTGAATAGTTACAGATTAACTGCTAATTTGTCAGTTCAACCTGTGGCTCTTCGCCATCCCGTGAAGCTATCTCTCCTATGATGAACGCCGTCTCTCCCATTGCCTCGAAACGGTGGAGAATATCATTTGCCTGGTCCCGGTCTACGATAATTAACAGACCGACTCCCATATTAAAGGTCCTATACATTTCATCGCGGGGGACCTCTCCATTTTTTTGGAGAAAAGTAAAAATTGGAGGAACTTCCCAACTTGAGCGATCGATGACGGCCTTGCACCCATTGGGTAAAATGCGCGGTACATTATCTATGAAACCGCCGCCGGTGTTGTGTACCATTCCATTGACGGTGTAGTTTTTGACAACATTGAGTGCCGACTGTACATAAATCCTGGTGGGTTTGAGCAGTTCTTCACCCAGGCTCGAACCAAGCTCTGAAATGTGATCGTCGACGCTCAGTTTCATGTCCTCGAAACAGATTTTTCGCACCAGGGAAAAACCATTGGAGTGAAGTCCGCTTGAGGAAAGACCGATTATGGTGTTCCCAACCCGAATTCCAGAACCATCAATAATTTTGTCGCGATCAACGATCCCGACGGTAAAACCGGCGAGATCATAGTCGCCTGACTTGTAAAGTCCCGGCATTTCAGCTGTTTCACCGCCTACTAGCGAGCACTTGGCCTGTCGGCATCCTTCAGCGATGCCTTCCACAACTTCAGCGGCTATCTCTATATCGAGTTTTCCCACAGAAAAATAGTCGAGAAAACAGAGAGGGGTGGCGCCACCGACTATAATATCGTTGACACACATAGCGACCAGATCGATTCCAATGGTATTGTGCTTTCCACAGAGTTGGGCTATGGCAAGTTTGGTACCGACCCCATCGGTGGACGAGACAAGTACCGGCTGCTTGAATTTTTCGGTATCAATCGCAAAGAGACTCGAAAAGCCACCGATGTCGTTAAGTACTCCCCGCTGGTGTGTTGAGGCGACAACGTCTTTAATTTTTTCGACGAAGGCATTTCCCTTGTCTATGTCGACCCCGGATTCACTGTATTTTGAATTTTTAGCAGTTGTCATCTATATGGAATGGGAAGAATTTGAATGAGAAAAATTTTACAGAGCTTGATGGCTGCCGGTGCGGCACCATACGTTTCTTGTATTAGTATAGCGTACCTGCTTGTATCTACGTCCTTATGAATGGCATATTTGATCCAGTGTAAATCTGAAAATACTACTTTTGTTGTTCAGGGGGTAATCTAATACCGCCATGCTCGTTTTAGCCGGTTCTCGATGATACCGTCGGAGTTTATGCCCGCACGTGATTCTCGCGAGGCCATCACCTTACTTCAGCATAATATTAGGTGTGTATTGAAAAAGCAATGCAATTTGGTCTTTTTCGAACAAGGAAGATGATCGTAAAGTTTGCTTGTAATCTTCTGTCCTTCCTGGTAGAGGTGGCTTATGAAGCTCCTCATTTTACTCATAGGAATGGTTCTGGTTGTAGAAGGATTACCCTACGCTGCCGCACCGGAAGCGATGCGGGAGTGGCTTAAGAAATTGAGTGAAATACCTGCAGCTCAGCTGCGCTATGTCGGTTTTATTGCCATGGCGGCAGGTCTTCTGATATGTTGGATTGCCCAGCGCAGTTCTTTCTTTCAATAGCAGATTTATTTCCTCACCAGGTAGAGTATTCCTTCAACCCACCTGCCTTTGTCTTTACGCAGGTTGTTTTTTTCCTGGCTGCAAATTTTCCAGCCCGTGAGCCGGCATATGTTTTGAATATACTCAGGAGAATGGGCAAAGCGTCCGGTTTTTCTGAGATCATAGCCGCTGCCAAATGAAATCTCAGTTGAAAAACAAAGACATGCGCCTGATTGTGCCGCTTTATTTATCGCTTCAAAAGTATATTGCAGCTCTCCTATATAATTAAAAACATCAGTAGCCAGGACGAGCGAATATCTGTCCAGGCAATCCTCGAGAAAATCATGAATTTCCGAGATGTATAAAGCTGAATAAATATTTTTTCCGGCGGCTACCTCGATCATTTTTTCAGAGATATCAACACCTGTAAACGTTGAGCATAGCCCTGCGAAAGCTTCTCCTCCCAAACCTGTACCGCAACCCAGATCGAGACCGGCCAGTGAGCGGGATCGACCATCGCTTATGTGGTCATAAATCTGCCGTAGTTTCGAGGGAACGGAATACTCGAGCTTGGATACCAGACTTATATCATAATGTGCAGAGTAGGCGTCAAAGATTTCTCTGATATATTCAGGAGGTGCAGAGTGACGATTCTCTCCATGAAGAGAGGACAGCATGTGTCGTGCTCCATGGTGTTCTGGATTTATACGCAGCAGTCGCGAATAATATTTCTTCGCATTGAAATAATCATCATTTTTGTGATATAGAAAAGCCACATTGTTTAAGGCAGACTGATTGTTTTCATCAAGATCGAGAACGTGAAGATAGAGGGCAATGGCCTTGTCATCCTGGTGTGTATCCTTGTAGCAACAAGCCAGATTGTATAGGCTGTCAATCTCCTCTGCATTAAGCGACAGGATTTTTTTATAGGTGATTATAGTTTCGTCGAACAGATTGAGTTGTTTTAAGCTGAGTGCTAAATTGTAGAGGACGTCTATTTCCTCCGGAGCGTGCTCAAGGGCCTTTGTATAACATCGGCATGAATCTTCGTACCGTTCGAGTTCATAGTAGGCAAGGCCGAGATTATAATTGACCAGCGGAGAATCATGTATTGCCAGTATACTTAAGTACATGCGGCAGGCTTCTTCAAGATTTCCACTCTGGTGAAAGGCTACCGCCTCTGTAAAGATATTTTCCAGTTCGGAGTTTCGGGCTTTTTGGTTCATGAATGTGTAAAAAAAGGAAGTAAGAGAAAAAAAATTTGGCGAATTCAATTTGACTGTGCAGGTGAAATAGGTGTTGTATAGTCGGTCCATTGAGTATACTACAGCTGATCAAAAATTCAATTCCGGAGCCCCGGCAAGGCAGAAAATATTATGTCTGGTGAAGATAAAGCAAAAAAAGAACTCATTGGCAATGAGGGAATCGTCATACTCGATATGGTGAGACGCCTGAATCGGCGTAATGCCACCGGTCATCTGCGAAAACTCATTTCCAAAACCCATCCCGCCGATATAGCGTGGGTATTTCGTCACCTTTCCCAAAATGAACGGAAGAAGGTTTTTGGAATTGTGGCGCAGACGGAACTGGTAGGTGAATTTCTCAGCGAGCTGGATGAGTCGATCATGATTGATCTGGTGGAAGGCCTCCCCGCACAGTTTATGGCCGACGTCGTAACCAATATGCCTTCTGACGATGCCGTTGATCTTCTTGAAGCGCTCCGGGACGAGGTAGCTGACAATATCCGCAAGCACATGGAGAGAAAGGACCGGGAAGAAGTCGATGAGCTGCTGCAGTATCATCCTCAGTCTGCCGGTGGCTTGATGTCCACTGATTATATGAGTCTGGATGAAGAATTAGGAGTGGGAGATGCTATTTCACTTGTGCAGAAGCGCAGTGAAGAAAAAGAGATGGTTTTCTATCTGTATATTACCCATGGGGAAGGGAAGTTATCCGGTGTGGTTTCTCTACGGGAACTGCTCATGCATCCTCCTCACAGGCAGCTTAAAAATATCATGAACGACAAGGTCATTTCGGTAAATACTGATACCGACCAGGAAGAGGTGGCTCATATCGTCTCGCAGTACAATTTTCTCGCGGTTCCTGTGGTGGATTCATCCTACAGCCTTGTAGGAATTGTTACCGTCGATGATATTATTGATGTCATACGTGAAGAGGCCACTGAAGATTTTCTGCAAATGGCGGGTGCTGGTAAGGATAGAGAAATACTTCTCAAATCAACACGGGAAAGTGCTCTTCTCCGGGCACCTTGGCTCTTTGCCTCACTGGTCGGCGGAATAATGGCAATGATCATTATCGGCGCCTTTGAAGACGAGCTCATCAAGGTATTGGCGCTGGCCTCTTTTATACCTATCGTGATGGGGATGGGCGGTAATATCGCTACACAATCGTCAACTATCATTGTACGCGGCATCGCCACCGGCAGGATCAACATGAACGAATTCGTCAAGGTCATCTTCAAGGAATTGAGGGTGGGGCTTATTCTCGGCGTGTTGTATGGTTCGTTGGTGGGCATAGTCACCTTCTTTATCTATTCGAATCCGCCCCTGCTTGGCCTGGTTGTGGGGATATCAATATTTTCCTGTATGGTTGTCTCGGCAACAGTCGGAGCTTTTATTCCTTTGATATTAAAACGTTTTGATATAGACGCCGCCATTGCCACCGGACCGTTTGTAACCACTTCCATTGATATCATCGGAGTTTTTGTCTATTTCTGGGTGGCAAAGCTCTTTTTAGATCTCTAATCCATGAACTCTTTAAGATAATAGTATGAAAAGAGATAGATCAACCGGGAGGGTATCTCCATTTGCTTTACTGCTGGTCTTTGCCCTCGGTCTGTGGTTCCTCTTTAATCCCTTTGAGCGGATCAACCGGGAAAATGCCGAACCCCGGGCAGTAATGGCACGAGGTGATCTGGCCGAGGATGAAAGCAACACCATTGAGATATTCAAAAATACCTCGTCTTCGGTTGTCTATATAACAAGCAAGGCCCTGCGCAGAAATCTGTTTTCACTCAATGCCGTAGAGATCCCCCAGGGGACCGGGTCCGGGATTATCTGGGACAAAAGCGGTAGAATTGTGACTAATTTTCATGTTATCAGTGATGCTACCACTATTCAGGTTACCATGTCGGACCAATCGCAATGGGATGCCGTTCTCCTTGGCGCTGCTCCGGACAAGGATCTTGCTGTATTGCAGATCAGGGCACCAGAGCGCCTGCTTCGGCCTATCCCCATTGGGGAAACGGAAACATTGCTGGTAGGCCAGAAAGTTTTTGCCATAGGAAATCCATTCGGTCTCGACCAGACAATGACTTCAGGTATTATTTCGGCGCTGGACCGGGAAATAAAGGCCATTACCGGCAGGGTCATTCATGGGGTCATTCAGACGGACGCTGCCATCAATCCGGGAAATTCCGGAGGCCCTCTGCTGGATAGTGCCGGAAGGCTGATAGGGATCAACACAGCAATCTTCAGCCCATCAGGAGCCTATGCAGGGATCGGTTTCGCCGTACCGGTGGAAGAGGTAAACAAGGTCATTCCCCAACTGATTAAAGATGGCCGCCTGATCAAACCGGGTCTCGGCGTTTCACTGACCGACAACAGGATTGCCGGTCAACTCGGGATAGAAGGGCTGATAATTGTCGGGGTCAATGAAGGCAGCGGAGCTCAAAGGGCCGGTCTTCGCCCAACCAGGCAATATGGCGGTGATATAATCATAGGTGATATTATCAAGGAAATAGATGGAAAGCCGGTCAGAACGGTTAATGACATCCAAGACATCCTGGAGACCCATACGATCGGCGAAAACGTGCCGGTAACCATTGAAAGGAACAAAAATGAAATGGTTGTTCAAGTGGAACTTTCCTCTTTGAACTAAGCTATTTCAGATTCCATCAAATGTTATTTTTTCTCCGTCTCATCGATTCCAGCGTCTGCTTTCTCGCAAGTTCCCGCATATCCAGAGCCCTATCGGATTCATCTATTATTTCCCGGCCAACAATTTCTTCCAGGATATCTTCCATGGATATGACCCCGGTCATTGAGCCATATTCATCAACGACAATAAAAAGATGTTGTCTGCGGTCAAAGAAATCTATGAGTATCCGGTTGAGTGGTGCTGTTTCCGGAACGAAATGTACGGACTGCTTAAGAGAGGAGAGGCGTTGGTCGAACTGTTGGCGTGCGGCTGCCAATAATACCTCTTTCGGCATGATGATTCCCGTTACGTTATCAGGCTCCCCGCTGTAAATCGGGACCCTGCTGTGGCTTGTCAGTCGTTGTATCTGCTCCATTGCTTCTGCAACGGTGTTGTCTTCATTGAGAGAAAAAGTTACCGTCCTTGGGGTCATCACCTGACGGACCATCTTACTTTGCAGAATGAGCACATTATTGATAACTCTGGCCTGATCGACGTCTATTTCTCCGGATTGTAAAGAAAGAGAGGCTATGGCCTGCAATTCTTCCGCTGAAATATTGTCTTTTGAATGCTGCTGAGGGATGAGGCGCGTTATCAATCGGCATAACCATATTATCGGTTTCAGCATAAATACCATCCAGAAAAGCGGCATGGCAATCAATGGGGCGAGTCTGAAGGAATATGTGACCCCTATGGTTTTTGGGAGAATCTCGGAGAGGATAAGAATTGAGAGAGTGAAAGAGGCAGAAAACCATAATACGCTGTGAGCCCCATAGAGTTTAGCTACCGCAGCACCGGCAAAAGCTGCTCCGACCGTATTGGCAACCGTGTTGAGAGTGAGAATTGCAGTTATCGGTTGATCTATATCCCTGCGAAGATTTCTCAGAATTATACCGGAGGAACGTCCTGTTTTATTGAGAAGTTCTACCTGGCTTGGAGATATAGAATATAAGACAGCTTCACAGATGGAACAAAAAGCCGAAATTATAATTGCAAGTGATACAGCTATAATCAGGGTGCTCAGCACTGGAGTTCTCCTATGACTTAGGTATCTATTAAGGCTAAACTATCAGAAGATGCATGCTAAAGTAATAAAGCATGGTTCCGGGCTCTGCCACTCTCAATAATCAGTAGAGGCGGGTGATATAGTAAATAGCACATAAATGGTTTATGTAGGCAGAATTTTGAAAGACATGGGAAACATGTGTATTCTACTGTAACTTAAAAACATTGAAATGAAAATATCGAGACAACCTGGAAAATGATATTATAGTTTTTCTCTATAATTTTATGGCTTAATTGCTTTCGGCAGGCTTACCAAACGAACTAACCACCAAGGAGTGGAGAGATATGGAGAATACAAAAATAGTAATCAATTCGAAAGTAAATAAAAAATACGCCTCCGATTTAGTGGTGTATTGCATTGGTCAGAAAACCAAGGACAAACCGCATATTACCAAATTACAGTCCGAGGTTTTGAAAAAGGCCTGTGACCTTGGTGATTTCAAAGGGGAAGAGAACGATGTTCTGCTAGCTTACGACCAGGACAACGAGACTGAGACGGCAGGCAAGAGAACGATTTTTATTGGCGTTGGAAAAATCAATAAAAGCATCGGTGATGAAGAGCTACAGGAGAAAATGAGAATAGCAGGCGGAAATATTGCCGCTTTCGCCACTAAAGTGAAGGCTTCAAAAATATGTGTGGTTCCGTGCGAGATGCCTTCTAAATCTGCACTGCACACAGCAGTGTATGGTCTCACCGAAGGTATTTTACTGGGAGACTACAGCTTCAAAAAATATAAGACCGAGAAAAAAGGAAAAGAGCGGCATAAGGGAATTCGTGAACTGAGAATAATCGCTGAAGAAAATCTCCAATCCTTGCGCAGGGCAATCACCCTTGCAAAAACTGCGGCATTCTCGGTCTGTCAGGCGAGGGATATGGCCAACGAGCCCGGAAACAGCTGGACCTCCGAGAGTTTTGCCAGATTAGCAGAGGAACTCGCAGAAAAATATCAGCTTAAATGTACCGTTTTTGATAAAAAACAGCTGATTAAGATGCAAATGGGCGGAATTCTGGCCGTTAATAAGGGCTCGGATATTCCTCCGAAACTCGTGGTTCTGGAATATCACTTTTCCAAGAAGGCGAAAACGCTGCTTCTTGTCGGCAAGGGATTGACCTTCGATTCCGGCGGCATAAGCATCAAACCCGCTGCGGGAATGGAGGATATGAAATACGACATGTGCGGTGGAGCAGCAGTGATGGCAGCAATGAATGTTGTTGGTATTGAAAAACCCGAGTGCAATGTCATTGCGATTGTTCCGGCAACGGACAATATGTCGGGTGGAGCCGCTCTTAAACCGGGTGATGTTATTAGTCATTACAACAAAATAACCTCTGAAATAATTAATACCGATGCTGAAGGCAGGATAATCTTGGCCGATGCTCTGGCTTATGGAATTGAAAAATATACCCCGGATTATGTCATCGATCTTGCAACTCTTACCGGAGCGGTAATAGTGGGGCTTGGCCATCATCACACCGGCCTGCTGTGCAACGACGACAAACTTGCTGATAGATTGATCCTTGCCGGAAAAAAGTGTGGTGAACCTCTATGGAGACTGCCGCTGGGACCGGACTATAAAAAACAGATAGATTCGAAAGTCGCGGATATTAAAAATACCGGGGGCAAGGCGGCAGGAACTATTACTGCTGCAGAATATCTCCACGCTTTCGTGGGGGAGACGCCTTGGGCGCATCTGGATATCGCCGGCACCGCCTGGGGATTTACCGAAAAATCATATATCCCCGGAGGAGGACCATCCGGAATATGTGTCAGAACCCTGGTGGAATTTATTCGAATGTTGTAAGAATCTTTGAAGTGCAAAACAAAACCCCTCCAGGAATCCGGAGGGGTTGGGTTAGGTCTTTAAGTGCTATCAGATTTTCTGGACATTTTCAGCAGCAGGACCTTTAGGGCCGTCTACAATTTCAAAGCTTACACGAGACCCTTCTTCAAGGGATTTGAAGCCTTCAGATTGAATAGCGGAGTAGTGAACGAAGACATCCTGTCCACCATCTTGCTCGATAAAGCCAAAACCTTTTGAATCATTAAACCACTTAACTGTTCCTTCTGCCATTTTTGTAACTCCTTTTGTACTCAGTTCTTGGTAGAACTCCATGATAACAATCCGATACACTTTTTGACCGGATAATAAAAATTGTGCGCTTTTTACAGTCCCTATTGTACCAATTTAAAATGATGCGTTAAGGAATAGGACCACAGAAATAAAAATATTTTTATGTGGACTTATCACACGTTATCTACGCTGATATCATAGGCACAGATGAAAATCAATGTTTTTTTTATTTTTTTACTTGATCTGAGTTTGTGATAGGCCTAACTTCCGGTCTGCACCGGCTGGAGATATTATGGTGAAAAAAAGCAGGCGGCTGCTGTTTGAGATGGATTTTTCTCCCCAAAAGAGAAATTTCCGCTTACTTTATTCAGTTTGCTGTTGTAAATATAGATAGACATTGAAATTCTCCATAACAGTTGGGAACGATCAGAAGAGGAACGCTCTGAAATCAGGTTTTTTGAATCAAGATGGCGTCATATCATAAGAAAATCCGGCCTCCCGCCTTGTATATCTGACTTTTAATCCTGCCATCCCGGAGCTTCGCCCTGAATTTTACATAATCCGGCGGCAATGCCGTTATTACAAAGACTACTTTAAAAATTTTGCATCCTGAATACAATTTCAAATCACATTACGCCAGGATTGACGGCCATCGTCTCCATTATATAGATGAAGGGCAGGGTCCTGTTATCGTAGCTGTCCATGGCAATCCAACCTGGTCTTTTTACTACAGGAATGTCATAAAGCATTTGCGCAATAACTTTCGAGTCATTGCTCTGGACCACATGGGTTGCGGCTACTCAGATAAACCTCAGGAATATGATTATACCCTGAGCCGGCATATAGAGAACCTGACCAAGCTCCTAAATTCACTAGATATCAACAAATGCTCGTTGATGGTGCATGATTGGGGCGGAGCGATTGGGATGGGATTCGCCGTCAGAAATTCCGAAAAAATCGAAAAAATTGTCGTTCTCAACACTGCGGCTTTTCGGTCGCAACGCATTCCATTTCGAATTGCTCTCTGTCGCTGGCCGATAATTGGTCAATTTTTGGTGAGAGGATTGAACGGTTTTGCCTGGCCGGCGACCTTTATGGCTGTCGTCAAACCGATAAACGGGCTGACCAAAAAATATTACCTGCGGCCCTATGATTCATGGAAGAACCGCATTGCCGTCCATGGATTCGTAATGGATATTCCTCTGGAAGCCTCCCATCCCTCCTATGGAACACTGCTTGAAATCGAAGAAGGTCTTGGACGTATAAAAGAGAGGAAGATCCCTCTTCTTGTGCTTTGGGGAGGGAAGGATTTCTGTTTTACCAGGGAGTTTTATCAGCAATGGAAAAGCCTTTTTCCTGATGCGGAGGCGCACTATTTTGACAATCTGGGCCACTATATTCTCGAAGATGGATATGAAACTATCAGGCCTCACTTGAATTCTTTTTTCAATCTCAATGTCAGCTAATATTCAAAAAACAGATAACATCGCCGGTAGCCTCAGCGAAGCTGTACTGCTCAGAGGTGATGCAGCAGGTGTTATTGAGGCCAAAAACGGAAAATGCCTGAGTTTTGCCGAATTGGAAAAACGGTCGGATCAATATGCCTGGTATCTCAGGAAAAGCGGAGTAAAACCTGGTGACAGGGTCATGCTGATGGTCAAGCCTTCAGCAGACTTCATCTGCTTAACCTTCGCCTTGTTCAAACTAGGTTCACCCGTCATTTTAATTGACCCGGGAATGGGATACAAAAATCTTCTGCGCTGTGTTTCAGGTGTTGAGCCTCTGGTATTTATCGGGATCGCCAAGGCCCATTTTTTTCTGTCACTTTTTAAAAAACATTTCTCTTCACTCAAGCTGAAATTCTGTTTAGGTAATTCGTTGGGAATTTTCGGGTCCGATCTCAATAATGCTACACTTTTAAAAGTAAAAAAGTATCCAGTCTATCAGCCTGCAAAGGATGATCTTGCCGCTATAATCTTTACCACAGGCTCGACTGGTCCTCCCAAGGGAGTCCGTTATGAGCACTCCGTTTTTGCCGCACAACTCCAGCATATCAAAAACTATTACGGCATAGTTGCGGGTGATATAGACCAGCCGGCATTTCCGCTGTTTGCCCTCTTCTCGACAGCCCTTGGAGCCTGTGCTGTTATACCGGATATGGATGCAACCAAACCGGCAAGGGTGAATCCAGAAAAATTTGTGAAGTCACTCATGCGGCATCAGGTTACCTATTCCTTTGGTTCACCTGCACTATGGAACGTTGTCAGCACCTATTGTCTCTCAAGAAATATCAAGCTTCCAACCTTAAAAAAAGTGCTCATGGCCGGTGCCCCTGTTTCAGGTGAATTACTGCAGCGAGTTCAGAAAATTCTCCCAACCGAAGCCGAAGTGCATATACCTTATGGGGCCACTGAAAGTCTGCCGATCGTCTCTATCGAGGCTGAGGAGGTTGTCGGAGAGACCTGGCATCAGACACGGCAGGGGAGAGGAACATGTGTTGGCAGACCACTACCCGGAATTGACATCAGAATTATCCGATTATCGGATAATATTATTACTGAAGTAAAGGAAAGCATGATTCTTGGACCCGAAGAAATCGGAGAAATTATGGTCAGCGGTGATGTAGTGACACGTGCTTATGACAACAACGACACTGAAACACGGATGGCTAAAACACGCTATAACGACCTTTTCTGGCATAGGATGGGTGATACGGGTTTCCTCGATGGCAAAGGAAGATTATGGTTTTGTGGAAGGAAAGGGCACCGGGTCAAAACCCGAAACGGTATTAAATATACCATTCAATGTGAAGCCATTGTCAATAATCATCCTGATATATTCCGCAGCGCCCTTGTCGGTGTCGGCGCGGGGGAAGAGAAATTACCGGTTCTGGTGCTGGAAAAAGAGAAAAGCAGTAAACGCTCTGATGATGAAATCCTTAAGGAGGTGGTCAATCTGGCCGGAGAGTCGGTTCTCGTATGTGATATTGAACACTACTTTTTTCATGATTCTTTTCCAGTGGATATACGTCACAACGCCAAAATATTCCGAGAAAAACTGGCGGTGTGGGCAGAAAACGTACTAGCAGGCCGGAAATGAATAAAGCTATCATAACGGGCGGAGGTGGTTTCGTCGGAAAAGCCATTATTAAAATTCTGTTGCGCCAGGGAGTCGAATGCCAGGTTCTCGGCAGGAGCCTATATCCTGAACTCGAAGCCCTCGGCATCCGGTGCTTTCGTGGCGACATATGTGACAGAGAATTTATCTTGCAGCACCTTACCAACTGCGATGTGGTTTTTCACGTTGCGGCACTGGCGGGAATCTGGGGGCAATGGCAGGAATATTACACTATAAATGTTCAGGGAACACAAAATATTATAGATGGTTGTCTGCTCAACGGTATTCCCGCTCTTGTTCATACATCCACGCCATCGGTGGTCTTTGATAGAGAGGATATTATCAACGGCAACGAAAATCTGCGCTATGCGTCGCAATTTCTTTGTGGATATGCAAAGAGTAAAGCGATAGCGGAAAAACTGGTTTTATCGGTAGATCAGGAAGTATTGAAAACATGTGCTATTCGCCCCCACCTGATATGGGGTCCCGGAGATCCTCATCTGGTCCCCAGACTTCTGGAAAGAGGTCGCAAGGGAACGCTGAAAATTGTCGGAGACGGCACAAATAAGGTGGATATAACCTATATTGACAATGTCGCCCAGGCTCACTTTCTGGCCGCGCAAAACCTGATATCATCTGCTTCAGCGTCTGGAAAAGCTTATTTTATAGGCCAGGAAAGACCGGTAAGGATGTGGCAATGGATCAATGATCTGTTTAAACGAATGGACGTACCGCCGGTCACCGGGAAAGTGTCTTTACCCGCCGCCCGGACCACCGGCTTTTTATTGGAAACGACTCATAGGCTGTTGCGTCGAGGTGGAGAACCTAAAATGACGCGATTTTTGGCAGAGCAACTGGCCAGATCACATTATTTTTCTCATGACAGAGCACAGCAAGACTTTGGCTATCTGCCTGTTGTCTCCATTGAAGAGGGCATGGATAAACTCATTCACTGGTTAAAAGAAAAATGAAGACACTACAACGAACTCTACTGGTCTGCTACCTGATTGTGTCGGTCTGTTTTTTACCGGTAAGAAGTAATGGTTTCACCATCGGGGAGGAGCGTGAGGTCGGAGAAAAACTGCTCTACACCGTACGATCCAGCTTCGAGGTTCTCGATGATCCCGATCTTAAGCAGTATATTGAAAAACTTGGAGAGGAGGTTATCAAGGTTGCCGGCGTTCAATTTTTCGATTATCACTTCTTTGTATTAAAAAGTAAGGATTTCAACGCGTTTGCTGCTCCATCCGGTCTGATTTTCTTTAACAGCGGACTTATTGAAAAAGTCGATAGCGAGAACGAGCTTGTTTCCGTTATTGCCCACGAAATAGGTCATATCGTCAAGAGGCATATCTCTTCAAGGATAGGCAAGGGGAAAAAGATCTCTTTGGCGACTATGGGGCTTGTTCTGGCCGCTCTTGCGCTGGGTGGAGGAGCAGCGACGGAGGCACTCCTTGCCGGTTCCATGGCCGCTGGGCAGAGTGCTGCACTGCATTTCAGCAGATTGGATGAAGAAGAAGCCGATTTGCTGGCCTATGACTGGATGAAAAAGATGGAGCGGCACCCCGACGGTCAGGTTAAAATGCTGCAGACCATGCGGCAGATAGCTCGATATCGATCCAGTATGATGCCGCAGTATCTTCTGACTCATCCTAATCCTGAAGCACGTCTGGATTATGTTCAAACCCTGGTTAGTTCTGATAAGAAGGAGATTGAGGGTTTTAACAGGGGAAATAATTTTGATTTTTTGCGGTTCAAATACAGGATAATGGCGGAAACAAAAGATAGTTTTTATCTTCGTGAATATTGTTCATCGGTTCTTTCAAGCAGCAGAGCCGACGAACTGGAAATTATCATGGCGAAATATGGCCTGGCTCAGCTCGATCGTATAGAAAACAATTATGCCTCCAGTCTCAAATTAATCGAAGAAGTCATAAATACCATAGGTCAAAAGAATGTACTTCTGGTGGACCGGGGCATCATTGAATTTGAAAGCGGCAATACCGAAAAGGCATACACCACGCTTTCCGCTGCCTACAAAAACGATAGATCAAATATGTATGCAGCTCATTCCCTTGCCGGAGTAGCTTTTCAAATGGGTCTGCTGGAAGAGGCGGAAAAATTGTATAAAGATGTGATCGCCGAAATACCGGAATATGACAAAGCATATTTCAATCTGGGGAAACTCAGTGCTACCCGGGGGAAATCGGCTGAAACTAAATATTATCTGGGAAAGTACGACCTTCTTCACGGTAAGCTGGAACTTTCCAGAAAAAATCTCGAAACAGCGATCAGCGAAGGTAATCTTGAAGATGAGCAGCAGCTTGATGCCGAACAGACGCTGGATCTAATCAAGAGACTGGAGAAATAAACCGGGTAAGTATTCAGCAGTACCCCATCTGTACGCGATCAGCCTGAAAACGGAGGCACACTATAGTTTTCCGCGCTGCTCGGAGCCTGAGCCTGCGATTTACCTGCGCACATCCGGAGTCGGAGTTTATGCCCTTCAGGGTGCTTACCTCTGAACAGTTACGGTTCAGGGTAAACTGCTGGTTTTTAGCTCTTTGCTAGTTACGAAACTGTTCATATTACCGTTCCGGTAAGCGAAATCAAGAATTCCTTGTTTCCCTTCGGTCCCAGAATCGGAGATTCAATGACTCCCTCCACCTTAAGGTTGCGGGCAGAAGAAAACCGGACGACTCCAGCAATTGCCTGTTGGTGAGAATATTCATCTTTGACAACTCCACCTTTTTCAACAAGTTCTTTCGGTAACTCAAATTGAGGTTTGATGAGGGCCAGGATCCGAATTTTTTCCCTGAACAAAGGGAGAAGAGGAGGAAGGAGCGTGGTCAGGGAAATGAAGGATGCATCGATGACTGCTAAATCGAGCGGTTCGGTGATCTGGTCTTTACTGAGATTACGTGCGTTGAATCTTTCAACAACTACAACTCGGGGATCCTTCCGCAGTTTCCAGGAAAATTGCCCATAAGCCACATCAACAGCGTAGACGCGGCCTGCTCCATGCTGAAGCAGGCAGTCGGTGAAGCCGCCACTGCTCGCGCCGATATCGGCGCAGATCATCTCAGCTACATCAAGGCTAAAATGGGAGAGGGCCTTTTCCAGCTTAAGGCCACCCCTGGAGACATAGCTGCAGCCCTGCTTAGTCCGTATACGATCCTTTAGATCATGAAGGTTGCCGGCCTTATCGGAGCATGTATCGTTGACGAATACCTGTCCCGCACCTATGAGTGCTCTGGCAGTCTTAAGATCAGGCGCCAATTTATGCAGGACAAGCAATTCGTCGAGTCTGGTTTTCAAAGACAAAATCCCGTCAGTTTATCTTTGAGCTTCGTTCTTTGGCTCTCTCCGCCTCAGGTGAGGAAGGATATGCAGTCGCAATTTTCTTGTATATTATCTTGGCCGTCTCAAAATCGGATACTTTTTCAAAAGCCATCCCCTGCTTTAACAGTGCTGAAGCGGCGCGTGCATGAGATGGATGATTGGAGATAATATTTTGATACTGCAAAATAGCCTGGTCGTACTCCTCCTGATTAAAAAGACTTTCCCCCATCATATATTTGGCTGTAATGACTTTATCACCGGTTTTATGCTCCAGGGCATATTTTTCATAGAGATCATACGCCTTGGCAAAATCTCCATCGGCATACGCCTTATCGGCCGATTCTAAAGAGTCAGGAGTCGCTTGAGGTGTTGATTCAGGGGGTGACACTGAAGCGGAGGAATCGGTTTTCTCTGGTTGTACGGTTGGTTGTGGTGAGGGTTTCCTCTCTGCAGAATTGCCATAAACCGTTTTTGTCTTATTGGCGTCAATCGACACCACCTCCTGGCCATTACTACTTGCAAGAGCCTGACTTGAGGCTTTGGCGCGCGCTCTGGCCTTTTCAGCGGCAAGAGCGGCAGCCTCAGCTTTTTTTCGGGCTTCCTGTATGCGGGATTCCTGAATGGATTGCAGCACTTTCTGTTGTTGAGTCAGGGATTTCTCCAAATCGTCTAGCTTGGCCTCTTTTGTCTGATAGTTTGTCTGTAACGCCTTTATTTCTTTTTCTATCTCGGTGTTCATTGTTTCGGCATACTGCTGCAACGATAGATCAAGCTCCTTATTCTGCTCCGTCAGTTGTCGGTTGTAGTGCGCCATTTCATCCAGCTGTCCGCGCAGAACCAGTATCTCCTGGCGCAGCTCGTCAATTCGACTGGAAGAGGAGGCCTGCCTCTGCTGCATCTGACCGACGGTTCCCATCTTCATGTCCTCCAACTTCTTGTTAACGACTCGCAGTTGGTAATTCAGTTTGCTGACATCATCCTGGGTAGCACATTGGGTCAGGAGAGGAGAAAGAGCTAAGAGGGCGAACAAGGTAGCAAGTTTCTTTTTCATGGCTTTTTTAAGTTTGTATAATTAGTAATTGACTTCCCAGCGTGGGTAGGTCTGACTTCCGGGAAAATTAAAAAGTCTCCGTTGGAAAGAACCATTTTTCATCATTGCGTAGATTTTGTTTTCTCTGCCGTCTTGTTTCGAAAAAACTATTTGATTGCCGTCGGGTGACCAGGACGGAGATTCGTGATGACTCAAATCCGTGGTAAGTTGGGTAGATGGTGCGCCCTGTCCCGGTTTTTTTGTACAGATTTGATATACGCCGTTTCTCAGGCTCGAATAGACGATGAGATCTTCTGTCGGGTGCCAACTTGGTTCGGCATTTTCTGAACCCGTAAAGGTGATTCGCTGTGTATTTCTGGTCTTGAGGTCCATAAGATAAAGCTGCGGCCGACCAGATCTGTCGGAAACGAATACGGCCCGGTTGCCATCCGGAGAAATAGTGGCTGAAACATTTATGCCTACATTTGCGGTTACCTGTTCCAGAATTTTTCCCTCTCTATTCATGAGAAAAAGATCAGGATTCCCTTTATAGGAGAGAGTGATAAGCATCTTGCTGCCATCGGGAAACCATCCGGGAGCCAGGTTCATGCCGTTGCGCTGGGAAAGCACACGCGTGGTCTTGTTTTGACGCAGATCGGTGATATAGAGATTCTGGTTACCGGTATGGTAAGAGGTATACGTTAAAAACTTGCCGTCGGTAGGAACAAAACGCGGCGAGACTACCAGGTTCTTGTGACGGGTTACCTGGCGTAGATCCCGACCTAAAATATCAGTAAGATAAACTTCTTTTCGCTTAGCGTCACGCTCATGGGAGACGAAGGCGATTTGTGTGTCGGCAAGTCCTTTGGAGCCTGTGAGATCATGCATGATGCTGTCACAGAAGCGAAAAAGCATTTCTTTACTCTGAGAGAGTTTGCCGTTATATGATTTGCCGAGGATCATCTGATCACTGGCAACATCGAACAGCCGCATCTCCATGCTGATCGAGTTGCCTGTGGCTTCATAAACACCGAGCACAGTAAAATCAGCGCCAAGTCCTTTCCAATCGCTATTTTGGACACCATTGTACGTGCTGGTCGGAATTATGTCTATAACACCATGAAACTTTAAAGATTTAGCTAAAGTATCAGCTAAATCCTTGTCGAGTTTGTTGACCTCTCCACTGGATTGCCGATTGTGAAACCAGGGGATGGCAAAATGTATCTTACGCACATCCGCGGATCCGATTTCCAGATAAACCCGCTCCTGGGCATGGGATGCCGGGATGGAGATAAAGAACAAGAAAACCAGGATAAGCGGGTAAAGAATGGGTTTTTTCATAATAGTTGCCATTTAGTATATTATTCAATAGAACCGGGAATAAAGCGCAGGCCTAATTCAAGATTGTTTGTTTTCATAGCCGCAGGTATCGGCGGCAGAGGGGAGCCGTCTTGAAGAGCCTTTAGCACAAATTGATCGAATATCCTGTCCCCTGATTTTTTCTCGAAATACTGTTCTATTATGGAACCATCCCGGGCAATCCGGACCACAATTGTGGCCGAAAGATCCTGATCCCAGCGTTTATATTCAGGAAGTTGCCAATGCGGTTGCAATCTACTGAATACAGATGAATAATACTGCTTCTCAAGAACATTACCGCTGTTGGAAGACGAAGATCTTGCAGCAGTCCGCGGAGGGGCGTCATTAGCTACGGCCGCCGTATTAGATTCCCGGAGCATATCCTTGAGCTGGTTGACAGCCTCCATTGCGGCAAGCCGGGCCGCCTCTTCAGCCAACTGCTCGGCCCTGCGCACTTCCTCAAGATTCTGCTTGTTAATTTCATCCAATTTTTTTTTCTGTTCTACAGCTGCGGTATTATCGACTACCTTCTTGACTAGTTTTCTTTTCAAGGGCTTTATAGAAACAGGCTTAACCGGTTCGATCGGCTTTTCAGCCGGCTTCGGTGGTGTTTCTATAATGGCTGCACTGTTTTCTTTAACCGGTTCGCTTTCGGACGGAGGTATTTCCGCTTTGGCCGGCACGGGTTGAGCTTCGTTTTTTTGAGGAGAAGGTGACTCGATATTTATTAAATCAACAGTGTAAATATCCGGGAAAGGAGGACTTTTATCAAAAAACTGAGGTATATATATTGCACCTGCAATGACTGCTATATGCAGTCCCACAGCAAAATTAAACGGCAGCTTCCATTCGTGATTGTTAATGAATGTCACTTTTATTTCCTGGGACACAATATGTTACTCCTGGTTAACAGGAGGTTGGGTAATCATGCCAAGCTTGTCGAAACCTGATTCTTTAATATCGGCCATTACAGCGACAACTGTTCCATAGGCTACGTTTTTGTCTGCCTTGAGATAGATTGGATTATCTTTGTTGGTTTCTTTCTGCAGCTGCTGCTTTAAGAGAGGCTGCGGTACATCGATTTCCCTGATAAAGATTTTGCCGTTCTTGTCTATGGTAACAACGATCGGTTCCTCTTCCTGTCGCAGGGACTTACTCGTCGTTTCCGGTAAATCGATATCGAGTCCTTCATTCATCATCGGTGCGGTTATCATGAATATGATGAGCAGAACGAGCATCACATCGACAAGGGGAGTCACGTTGATATCGGATACCAGCTTTTTATGTCCATTGCCCCTGATTAACGCCATATTTTTTTGCCCTCGTACTCGCTATGGAAATGTATTACGAAATTCGTCCGAGAAGATCTCTTTCAACCAGATTAAGAAAATCCGTTGAAAAATTCTGAATGTTGCTGTCTATGTCCACCAGCTTGCTTGAGTAATGATTATAGAAAATAACAGCGGGTATGGCAACAGCAAGTCCTGCTGCCGTTGCCACTAATGCCTCCGAAATGCCCGGTGCAACTACTGCAAGTGATGCAGAGCCTCGTATCCCGATATCGTGAAAAGACGCCATAATTCCCCAGACGGTGCCGAAAAGACCAATAAAAGGGGCTGAATTTCCAGTGGTTGCCAGGAATGGCAAGGATTTCCCAAGATCCATTATTTCCTCAGATTCAGCCTTGCGGATGGCTCTTTTCAAGTTATCCATGGTAGCCAGCTGCATTTCCAGGATCTCCTTGGCTTCAGCAGTTTCTTTTCGGGTACGGATTCGATTTATTTTCTGTAGTTCTTTAAAACCTGCGGTAAAAACGGCTGCTTCCGGGCTGTACGGATAATTATCTGCCATCTCATTGGCTTCGGAAAGATTGTTTGAAGACCAGAATTGTTCAAGAAAGACAGTTGATTCTCGTTTGACCCTGCGGAAAAGCCGGACTTTCATAAAGACGATCGACCATGAGATAACAGAAAAAAGAAGCAGAATGATCATGACCAGATGACCAATCGGACCGGCCTGCAGAATCATATTGATGATTGATAGTTGCACGTGTTTATTCCTATTAAGTAGTAGAACGTATTGATAAAGCAGGAAAATCAGTAAATGTTTTTTGTATGCCTACTCATTCTAATCTTTTTGGATAAAAGATCAATACGGCTGTCTTTCAAAAATTAAGAAATCGGTGAAAAAACTAGTAACTCAGCTGAGCTGTATAAAAAAGCAGTATTACTTTTTGCGGGGCAGGGGTAGGGTAAATACTTGAAGATACACATATCTGCCGTGAAGCGGATACTGCTTGGCTTTCAGCACCTTACTCCTGGAAAACTGCCACTGAGTTCAGCTGGGTTAGATTTACAATCCCCCATTAACCTCAAGCACCGATCCGCTGATATAGGAGGCATTTGGTGTTGCCAGAAACAGTACTGCATCGGCAACTTCTTCGGCTTTGCCGAATCGGCGCATCGGCACCATTTTCTTGTAAGCAGCTACCTGATCATCCGCCAGATCATTGAGGAAATCAGTATCTATGAAACCGGGAGAGACACAATTGACGGTAATTTTCTTTCGCGCGGTCTCTTTGGCCAGACTTTTAGTCATGGCAACCTGACCGGCTTTGGAGGCTGCATAATTAGCCTGCCCGGCGAAACCCATATAGGAAACGGGTGAAGTGATAGTTATGATTCTACCGTATTTTTTTTTCATCATCAGATGAACCGCTTCTTTAGCCATCAGAAATGAACCGGTAAGATTGACATCTATAACCCTGCACCAGTCATCCGCATCCATGAGCGCAAGCACGCTATCGCGCCGAATCCCGGCATTGTTGACAAGAACGTCAAGTGTGGAAAATTCATTCTCAATTTTTCGATACAACTCTTTCACCTGAACCTGACTGGAGATATCGCACTGGTACAGTGTAAATTTTTCAGCAAGTTCTTCAAGTTCTTCGGTAAACTTCCGGGCAGCAGCAGTGTTGTCGCCATAAATCCCTATCACCCGGGCACCATACTTGAGAAAGGATGTACTTATGGCCTTGCCGATTCCTCTGGTTGCTCCGCTGACGAGTACATTGCGATTTTGAAAGTCAAACATCATTTCCTCTCGATACCTCTTAAGTAACAATCGGCGTCATTGGCGACAATAACGCCATAATTTATGGCGCCCAGCCAACCCGACATTATAATGCCGACGGACCCCACATGGAAAAGACCGGAAATTTCCTTAAATAAAGTCCTGGATACATCCAGGCCTTCGAATTTAGTGCCGAAAGAGGTTCCGGCAGTGTGGAGGGTGTAGCGATTGAAGGTTTTAGGGGTTGCTGCCTCTATGCAATCGGCTTTCTTCTCGATATCGGGAATATATCGTTTTAAATCAGCAGTAGTTCTTTGGATAAGAGCATCTTTTTGGTGCTCATATTCTTCACTGGAAAGCGTCGCCCAGTCATCATATCGGGCGTTCATGCTGGCGACAACTGTATATCTGTCGTGGCCCGGTCGGGTCTTCGGATAATAGAGAGAAAAGGTTTTTGACTGGGTTTGTACGTCTAGCAGTTCCTCGGAGTCAAAATGTTCAGCGGTGGAGGTAAAAAGAAGATCACCGATGTCATCAATGGAATTTCCCCTGGAGATGCCGAAATAGACCTGGCAACTGGAATTGTTGACCCGGATGTTATCAACTCTTTCCAGAAATTCAGAGCAAAAATGATCTCTGTCGATCAGGTCGGATACCGTATTGGTTATGCCGCTGTTGGAAATTACCGTATCGGCTCTAATCGTTTTTCCATTGACCACTACGCCTTTGACCTTTTTTTTATCAACAAGAATCTCATCCACTCTGGCTTGAGTTGCTATAGTGACCCCATTTTTTTCCAATTCCTTGACCATCATATTAATTAGTTTGTCGGTGCCGCCTTCGAAGGTGAAAACTCCCTTGTTCATGAAATTTGAAAAAACAATTCCATAGGTGATGGCAGGGTCGTCGAGCGAGGAACCGTTGGCGTAGGTGATTGGTTCCATAAGAAGCCGATGGATATCACTTCGTTGAGGGAAAAACCTCTCGAATAGCTCTCTGGTGGACATCGTCTGATCATCGTAGAAGTTCATACCGCCAATGGTCGTGAAAAAGTCGTCGATAAGAGCAGGTGAAACTTCAAATTTCTTTTCCAGCAGTTGTGTAAAGTCAGTTTTGTTGAACGTTGTCCTGAGTGAAAACTGAGGATTGTCAAAAACAATATTCTCCAGTTGGACAATAGAGTTCATTATCTCTTTATTCCAATATTTCTTGCAGGTCTTTACCATTCCATAGGGAAAACCATGCAGGGAGACGTCGAAGATATGTCCCTTCCGTTTAAACCAGGTGGCCAGGCCTCCAAGCTGATGGTGATGCTCCAGAATCAGAACGTTATGACCACAATAGGCCATTCTATTGGCGCTGGTAAGACCCCCCAGGCCGGACCCTATAATTACAACATCATATTTATCATCAAGAGAATCGAAAGATACAGGCATAAGACTATAATAATATTAGAAATACTGTTGTTCAAATGGTTGGCGTTGATAAAAATGTATCAGATATGAATCTCATTTACAACTTGAGAAACGGAAGGTAAGGCCATCACATTCGGGGTAAAATATGTTTATTAACCATTGATACACCACTGAGCATCGAACCTATAATGCCCAGAAAACCCTGGTCCGTTCCCGCTAAAAAGAGATTGGTAAAACCTATGTCTCCATCTTTGATCTTGGCAGGGCATCCATATATCGCCCCCTCTTTTTTAGCCGTATACTTTTCTATGGTCAGTGGTGTAAATGTGTCTTGGTATATAACATGCTGCTGAAAATTTCCAATGAATTTCTCCAGGACCTTAGCTGAGAAATGTGCCGTATCCCTCTTAGTTTGAAGATATTGGTCACGATCATCGGAGATCCGTTTCCATTGACTGTAATTGGCAAGATGGGTTGAGCGTACTTCTAGAAATTCCTGCTGAGGCCTTCCCCGAAAA
The DNA here is from genome assembly GCF_016919005.1 of Desulfopila inferna. Lineage (NCBI taxonomy): Bacteria > Pseudomonadati > Thermodesulfobacteriota > Desulfobulbia > Desulfobulbales > Desulfocapsaceae > Desulfopila > Desulfopila inferna. Next base: position 366,622 of record NZ_JAFFQE010000001.1, on the reverse strand, counting down.
TTGCCTGGGAAGCAGATAACCCCGCTGTGCAGATCTACAGGCTTTTCCGGTCTGACATAATCGAACCTTTTTTGGCGGTTGAAAAAAATGATTGTTTTGCTGGTAGCAGTCGGACAGTCCCGGTCGAGGAGAAAGATAGACTCTATAAAACCAAGCCTCTTTTCCTTGTCGTAGGGGTCCTTTTCCCCCAGAATACGATATGTTTCGGAGAGACCTATGGTGGAAAGTAAAAAGTCACATTCAATGAATTGGCCATCTCTCATTTCCACGCCCAGAACTTTTCCGCCCTGGTGTCGTATTTTTTCCACTTCTTTGTTAAGCATGAAACTGCCTCCAAGTTCTTCGTAATGCAGGCAAAGCTTATCGAGGAATGATTTCATAGTCCCGGCAGGCCTGAACATGCCTTCCTGAAAGATTGAACGAAACATTATGACAAACTGGGAGAGATCAATGTCATTTTCAACACTTGATCCATAGAACATCAGGGGGCACAGCAGCATTTCAGTGAGGAGCTCATCTTTCAGGTAACCAAAAATAAATTTTTTAGCCGAGCGAAAGGGTGCGCTGACAAAAGGATTAAACTGATCAATTTCATTTACCATCCGCATGAAACCTCTTCTGCAGGATGGAAATTTGCTCGCAATCTCCTCCTGAATTACCCTGAAATCATTGGAAAATGATAGCTCCTTCTGATGTTCTGAAAAGTTGATTTCGCTGGAAAACTGGGGATACACCTCGAAGTTCTTCCTGCTCATTTTCAGTTGACGGAATAGCTTGTTCAACGGGGCATGTTTCTTCTCGGGCGGTGCATAATTGGTTACGGCGTGCAGCCCTGTCTCCAAAAGAGCCTTGTTCCTGTAATAGTAGGAATTTAATCCACCGGGTCGATTATGTTTTTCAATGAGGAGAACATCGGGTGAGTATCGGGCAAAACGTATGGCGGCGGCCAGTCCAGAGAGGCCGCCGCCGATAATCAGGAAAGGTACTTTCACAAAGCTAAGCGTCTTTTAGCAGCGGCTCGAGATAGTTCGCGCAACTGTTTAAGGTTGCCAGTTGGGGATAGTCTTCTTCAGGAATCTGCAGCTGATGACGTTTTCTCAGTTCCATCACGATATCGAGAAAGTCCATAGAGTCTAAATCAAGTTGATCACGTAGCGGTTTGTCCGGTTCCAGGTCATCAAATTCAGCATCTTCGTCAATGTCGGCGATAATCTCCAATATGAGCTCTTTAATTGCTTCACGTGTCATGTGTTTCTCCAGTTACATTCTCTGAAAAGTAATATCGGTAATAGTATAAAAATTTTATGAAATTCGAATTTTTAAAAATGAACCTTCCCATATACCACAAGTGAGGCATCTTTTTTATGGTTTTTTTTCAAAAGAGGATATTTTTACTTTTATCACACTTTTTTCACTATGACTGCTGAGTTAATTCCAACCATGCCAAAGGAGTTGTTCAATATGGTTTTAATCGAAGGAAGTTTAATCGGTTCATTGATTACAAGATGATCCAGATTGCATTCAGGGTCCAGTTCAGTGATATTTATGGTGGGATGAACCATGTTGTCCTGGAAAGCAGGAAGGTTGCCGGCCAGTTCCAATACGCCGGCTGCGCCCATGGCATGACCGATTATGCTCTTGGTATTATTGGCAAATGTAGAAGGGCAGTCGGCGAATGTTTTGCGGATTGCTTTGCATTCCTCTATATCTCCCTGACGTGTCCCGGTTGCGTGAGTATTGATGATGTCGATATCCCCGGGAACGAGGTCCGCTTTTCGCAGTGCCAGGATCATGCATTCACTCTGACGCTCACCGTACGGGAGCACAAAATCTCTGGCATCGGAATTCATGCCATAGCCGACTATCTCCCCGTAAATCTTACTTCCTCGCTGCAGGGCATTATCGAGTGTTTCAAGAGTAAACATGCATCCTCCCTCGGAAACAACAATACCATTTCTGCTGATGTCAAAGGGGCGACAGGCATGGCGGGGATCGTCGGCGTGTGCGAGGGCTCCCTGTGCCTTGAAGCTGGCAAAAATCCCGAAAGACCCTGTCGATTCGGAAATACCGCCGGCAAATGCCATGTCGACTTCGCCTAACTGCAACATCTGCACACCCTGAATGAGGGAGGCATTACCCGCGGCACAGGCTGCACCGATGGAATAATGAGGACCGGTGATTCCCATATTCAGGGTGATTTCACCGGCTGGATTATTGAGGACAGTGCGAGGATTATGATGATGCGTCCAATAGGCGACATCATAGTCATACTGGCTGATATTGAATATTTCCTGTTCGGTTTCAACCGTACCGTGTTCGGTGAGTCCAACATAAACACCGATTCGAGCCTTGTCGTAGAAATTGAGGTCGAGATTTGCATCGACCAGAGCTTCATTGGCGCAATAGACTCCGATGCAACCGGCTCTCGTCCCTTTCTTATTCTCTTTTTTCTTCCTGTATTTAGTCTCAGGAAAGGAGCAAATTCCTGCCGGAGCTTTACCGAAGTAACGAAGATCAATCTCCTGAATATTACTCTCGCCCCTGAGGAGTTTAGCACGAAAATCCGTAAGATTGTCGGCATTAGGAGATGTGAGTCCAACTCCTGTAATGACTATTCTTTTAAGCTCTCTGTTCATATGTGTCGGTACTGAAATTAATGAGTTAACGATTACGGAAAGATTGAGGGTATGCTACTTTTTTTAAAAATTCAAGTCTAATAACGAGTAGTGTTTAACTTCATCGTGTCAAGAAAGAGAATATTTCACAAGTCGCCATTAAGTTCCGTATGGCTAATTGAAAAGTTCGATTAGCAAGATATTGCAGAAGAGCGGGCATCTTCGAAGCCATCACCATTGAAAGAACACAAAAAAGAGCGGCCACCACCTGACGGTGATGCCACTCTTGATTCTTCTATGTGATTATGGATTAATTCTTACGAAGACTGTATAGCAGCAACAGGCCTGTGCTTCAAAAAAGGCATGATCAATTCGCTTGCAGCTCTGGTGCTTGAAAAAACCTGATCAAGTACGGAGTGACTTCCATTTTTCTTCAACTCGATCAGTTCCCAGCATTCAGGTGCCTCGGCTATCGCCTGCATGAAGGCAAGATGCTGGGTGTGGCCGGATTTGTGTGCCTGTATATGTCCAAGAAGAGGGCAGCCCAGCAGTGTCATGTCACCGATTATATCCAGAACCTTATGTCTGATGAACTCATCTTCGAACCTGAGGCCGTCTTCATTGAGAACGGAATTTCTATCCCAGTGAATTGCGATAACATTTTCAAGAGTTCCGCCAAGAGCCAGTCCATTAGCCCACAGTTCTTCGACCTGCTCTACATAGCCGAAAGTCCTGGCGCGGCTGATTTCCTGTATGAAACGCTCAGTATTGACCTCTAAACAATATGTCTGGTCCTTTATCAGGGTGTCGTCGAAGACGATTTTTCCGGTAACTTTAAAACCATGATATGGAGAAATTTTAATGACCTTGTCACCGTCTTTGTAGCATATCTCTTTGGTAATTTTCAGGATTTTACGATATTCATTCTGCCTCTCCTGGCCGGCATTTTTCAGAAGGCTGATAAATGGTGCGGCGCTACCGTCCATGATCGGCACTTCAGCAGAGTCGATTTCTATCTCAGCATTGTCGATGCCAAAACTGCTCATGGCGGCAAGAAGATGTTCCGTTGTCGAAATAGTCGCATTGCCTTCACCGATAGTGGTGGCTAAATGAGTATTCACGACCTTGTTCATATGCGCCTGAATGGGTTTATTGCGTGGAAGGTCCGTTCTGCTGAACTGGATACCGGTGTTTGCCGGAGCGGGTTTGATATGAAGGTTAACCATCCTGCCGGAGTGAAGCCCTACTCCGCAGCAGCTGATAGGTTTTTTTACTGTATGTTGAAAAGGATTTATTGAGTAATGCATTGTCTGGCCCTTATATGAAATCATTTTTATTTCTAGCTTTTATACCATATAGTGCAAAAAATAGGCCATTTAGTACTAATTTTTGTACTTGCTGTTTGCGGAAATAATTAACCCAAATACAGCAACATAGCTTCAGGTGGCAAATGAGCATCATTGATGGCTATGTGGAAAAAAGCACACATGACGGTAGAATAACCACATTTGCCCAACACGAATATACATTATGAACTGGACACACCTGTTGCAACAGTAATATCATGTCTACGCAGTTGAGAGGTGATATACTCATCAAAAGCCGTATCGATTTCTATCTTCATTGATAATGCGTACAGAGGGAGTGATAGAGATGAACCAGATAACTTCACCAGATCTTTTTCAGTTGTCAACAGTGCTTTTGCCCCACAAAGCTTTGCCTGCCGCTCGATTTTGCGGATTATATCTTCAGTATAATTTTTGTGATCACGGAAACTTCGAAAAGCAGCTATTTCGACGCCAAGCTGCTCCAACGAACTGCGGAAACGAAGTGGTGAGGCGATTCCGCAAAATGCCAGCACCGGGTATCCGATATGCTGTAGAGAATAGCTGTGACCCTCGCTGTCAATGTAGCGATGAGGCTTAAAATGACTGTGGTAGTGTGGGGTTCCGTCCCAGTTTTGCTTAAGGTATCGGGTAAACAGATCGATCTTTTGAGCGTCTTCCTCGGCACAGCCGGTAATAATAAAACAATTTGCCCGTTTCAATGCAGAGAGTGGTTCACGCAACAGGCCACCGGGAAAAACACTCATATTTTCATAGAGAGCTGATCCGTTAAAGAGGACAAGATCGAGGTTTCTGCGGACACGCATATGCTGAAAACCATCATCCAGTATAATTATGTTGCAGTTGAGGTGCCGCAGAGCATAACGGCAGGGTGCCGCTCTCCGGGCTCCGGTCAGAACGGCAATACCCGGTACTGACTCAGCTATAAATCGTGGTTCATCGCCGGCCTCCTCACTATTGAGCAGGAGGGCAGTGCCGTCGGAGACGATATTCACCCTTCCGGTGGCCCTTCCTCCATAACCCCGGCTGACAACCGCGGGCCTGTATCCCCGCTTTTGCAGCAATTCGGCAATATAAATAACTACAGGAGTCTTACCTGACCCCCCCATAGCTATATTGCCAACGGATATAACTGGTGCTTTGATTGTCTCCCTCCTCAATATATCCCGGCTGAAAAGGAATGCCCTCAGGCGCATCAGTTGGGCATAGATAAAGCCGATAGGTTTGAGAAGTATGAATACGGAATTGAGAATATTAACCATTTGGGCAGGTAGAAAGCAGGAAATTTGAAGGTTTGAGAACTTTTCTCTTCCATTTTTGCGGAATATTTGTAAAAGAGAGTACTTGGGTTTGCCAAGTTTTTCAGCCCTGATATTTAATTGCAGTTTATAAAAATGTCATCATTTATAGAGGGCCTACCAAAAAACTTTTTCGGGAGGAATGTATGAAAAAAAGAACGAGCGAAAAATTATTGGCAGTTGCAGCTGCCGCAATGTTTACCGTGTCTGCTGCTGCAACCGTAATGGCTGCAGATACAATTAAATTCGGAGTTGCCGGACCTCACAGCGGTGACCTGGCCTCTTATGGGTTGCCCAGCATCAACGCCGCCAAACTTGTTGTTGATAAAGTCAATGCCGCGGGAGGTATTAACGGCAAGCAGATCGAACTGCTCATCGAAGATGATGTCTGTAAGCCGGAGGTAGCCACCAATACAGCGACAAAGCTTGTTTCCGCAGGTGTTGATGTGGTTCTTGGCCATATCTGCTCCGGTGCAACCAAGGCGGCTTTGCCTATATATACTAATGCCGATATTCTTGTTATGTCACCTTCGGCTACCAATCCGGATCTCACCAAAAGCGGCGATTATCCAAACTTCTTTCGCACAATTGCTCCTGATGATGCACAGGCTAAAGTAGATGTCGAATTTGCACTCAACGAGCTTGGCTATACCAAAATTGCAGTTGTTCACGATAAAGGGGACTACGGTAAAGGATTTGCTGAATTTGCCAGGCAGTATCTTGAGGAATCGGGAAAGGCTGAAGTTGTCCTTTTCGAAGGTGTCACTCCCGGCGCGGTTGACTACTCCGCCATCGTCCAGAAAATCAGACGTTCCGGCGCCGAAGCTGTTATGTTTGGCGGCTACCACCCGGAAGCATCCAAGATCATCAGCATGATGAAGAAAAAAAGACTGGACACCGCTTTTATCTCTGATGATGGAGTAAAAGATCAAACCTTTATCAAGGTTGCCGGAGAGGATGCCGAAGGTGCGTACGCTTCAGGACCGAAAGATAATGCCGACAACCCACTGTCCCAGAAAGCCATTGATGAACACAAGGAAGTTTTTGGGGCTGATCCCGGTGCATTCTTTGAGAATGCCTATGCTGCCGCTCTTGCCATGGTCAATGCTATTCAGAAGGCCGATTCTACTGAACTTGCCGCATTGAAAAAGGCGCTGCAGACTGAGAAAGTCAACACACCGGTAGGAAATATCTATTTTGATGAGAGAGGAGACGCCGTTGGTGTCGGCTTCTCCGTATATCAGGTTAAGGACGGTGTTTTTGTAGAGCTCTAATTTTCTGATCTATTTCTAATCTCACCTGGTACGATTGTTATTCTTTATGGCTGATCGTACCAGGTTCTTTTTTGTGGCTGCTATGGATTATTTTGTTGAGTTGTTATTCAGTGGACTGACCCGAGGGGCGATTTATGCCCTTATCGCTCTAGGTTATACCATGGTGTATGGGATTATCGGACTTATCAATTTTGCCCATGGCGAAATCTATATGATCGGGGCCTTTACCTCCTTTGTCGTCGCGACGGTGCTATCAATATATGGTTTCCCGCTCCTTGCCATCATCATACTTGCCGGCGTCGCTGCGACAATCTGGTCGAGCGCCTACGGATACACAATAGAAAAAATCGCCTATAAACCATTGAGGGGCGCACCTCGCCTTTCTCCGCTGATCAGCGCCATCGGCATGTCGATATTTTTGCAGAACTATGTACTGCTGGCCCAGACCTCAGATTTCCTGCCTTTTCCTGCCTTGATACCTGATTTTGATTTTATGGAACCATATGCCCACATTGTTGGTTCCACCGATATTATCATCCTGATTGTCACCACGGTTGTCATGTTAATCCTCACTTTTCTGATCAAGTACACCCAGATTGGTAAGGCGATGAGAGCCACTTCGCAGGATAAAACAATGGCCATGCTAGTCGGGATAAATATCAACCGGGTTATTTCCGTTACCTTTATAATAGGTTCCGGACTCGCAGCTATCGGCGGTTTGCTCATAGCCACTCACATCGGGCAGATAAACTTTTACATAGGATTTATTGCCGGCATCAAAGCATTCACTGCTGCTGTTCTGGGCGGTATCGGCTCAATTCCCGGCGCTGTTTTAGGAAGCCTTGTTCTCGGTCTTACCGAAAGCTTTGCCACAGGATACGTTTCCAGCGACTATGAGGATGTCTTTGCATTTTCTCTCCTCGTATTGATCCTGATATTCAAACCTTCCGGCATCCTAGGTAAATCTGAAACACAGAAAGTGTGAGCGTGATAAAAAATGTTTTCCGCAAAAGAAATTAAACGCTGTTTCCTGACCTCACTGTGGTTTGTTTTTCTGACTTTCCCGCTGCTGGTTATCAAGGTTGATCCACTTGAGAGAATTGTTCACTGGCGCTGGGAGAATATGCTCTATGTCGCCGTGGGTAGTTTTTTTCTGTCTTATCTTTTTCGACTGATGCTCAGTAAAAAGGAGGGTGGGACTACTGCAACAACTGCTGCAATTGAAAATATACGAGCTCCGCTGATCACGCGTATACTGGAGAATCCCAAACATAGGAATTTTCTGGCGGCGGCGGTTCTGGCAGCGGCAGTTGTCTTTCCATTTCTTGTCTCTACCTACCAGACCAATGTGATGACGACGGCATTGATGTATGTTGTCCTTGGCCTCGGTCTGAACATAGTGGTTGGGCTCGCCGGCCTGTTGGATCTTGGTTTTGTCGCTTTTTATGCCGTGGGAGCCTACTCGTATGCTCTTCTCCATTACCATTTCGAAATAAGTTTCTGGGCAGCATTGCCAATCGGCGGCGCGCTGGCAGCCTTTTTCGGTATTTTGCTGGGATACCCGGTTCTGCGGCTTCGCGGAGATTATCTTGCCATCGTTACCCTTGGTTTTGGGGAGATTATCAGACTTATTCTAGAGAACTGGAGTGATTTTTCCCAAGGGCCGAGCGGTATTTCCAATATTCCACGACCTGGCTTTTTCGGCATAGAGTTGTCCTTGAACGATGCCATGGTCTACATTTATTATCTCATGATTATTGCCGTGATCATCACTATCTTTGTGGTCAACCGGCTGCAGGATTCACGCCTGGGCAGGGCCTGGATAGCCTTGCGTGAGGACGAGATTGCCTGTCAGGCAATGGGGGTGGATAAACGTAAAACCAAGCTGGTTGCCTTTTCTCTTGGTGCCTTCTGGGCCGGTCTCATGGGGGTCGTTTTTGCTGCGAAAACAACATTTATCAATCCGGCAAGTTTTACCTTTCTCGAATCCGCAATCATACTTTCCATCGTTGTACTTGGAGGAATGGGATCGATTGTCGGGGTTATTGTCGGAGCCTTGATACTTATCCTGATGCCGGAATATTTACGGGCGCTTTCTGAATACAGAATGCTGGCTTTCGGTGCGGTGCTGGTAATGATGATGGTATTCAGACCGCAGGGAATGATCGGGGTCATCCGCAAAACATACAAATTCAATAAAGGCGAGTAGAAATAGATGGACAAGCCAATTTTGGAAGTATCTCGAATGACCATGGACTTTGGCGGGATACGTGCTCTTGACAACCTTGACCTTGAAGTCAATTCTGGAGAAATTGTCGCCCTTATCGGACCCAATGGAGCCGGGAAAACGACCTTTTTCAACTGTCTTACCGGAATCTATATCCCCACCAAAGGAGATGTTCATTTAAATCCGAGGAATGGAGGGTCTCCGGTTAATCTCAAGGGGCTTCTTCCCAACAAGGTAACCGAACACGGCCTGGCCAGAACCTTCCAGAATATTCGTCTGTTTTCTCAAATGACAGTTCTGGAAAATGTGATGATCGGACGTCATTGTCGCACAAAATCCTTCATTCTTGGTGCTGTCTTCAGAAACAGAGCAACACGTCGGGAAGAACAGGAATCGGTGGATATCAGCTATCAAATCCTGAAAAAGGTAGGACTTGATAATGTGGTTAATGAATATGCTAAAAATCTACCCTACGGAGCCCAGAGAAGACTAGAGATTGCCAGGGCGCTGGCTACCGAACCCTCGCTTCTGCTTCTCGATGAACCTGCAGCCGGAATGAATCCTTATGAAACGCTGGCGCTTGATAAACTGATAAAAGAAATCTCCGAAGAAGGACTTGCCATTTTACTGATAGAACATGACATGAAGCTTGTGATGAGTCTCTCCGACAGGATATATGTTGTCGATTACGGTAAGAAGATAGCGGAAGGCCTTCCCGAGGAAATTCGTTCAAACCCTGCAGTTATCAGGGCTTATTTAGGTGAGTAGTAGTATGCTTAGATTAGAAAATGTACAGGCCGGCTATGGCAATATATTAGCCATAAAAGATGTGAGCTTAGAGATCGCAAAAGGGGAGATAGTTACACTCATTGGCGCCAATGGAGCCGGGAAAAGTACTATTCTTATGACTATTTCAGGGATTGTCGGCTGCAGAAGCGGCAGGATCCTGTTGAACGGCAAGCAAATCCAGAAAAATACCCCTGATGAAATAGTGAAAATGGGAGTCAGCCAGGTTCCGGAAGGTCGGCACATATTCCCAATGCTTACCGTTAAGGAAAATCTTGATATGGGAGCCTTTCTTCGTAGGGACAATACCGGAATCAAAGAGGATATCGACTATGTCTTCTCACTTTTCCCAATATTGAAAGAAAGAAGACATCAGGATGGCGGTACCTTGAGCGGCGGCGAACAGCAGATGCTAGCCATGTCCAGAGCATTGATGGCGCGTCCTAAGGTTATGCTGCTTGACGAACCCTCAATGGGCTTGGCTCCGTTAATCATCAAACAGATATTCCGCATCATCAAAAAGATAAATAGTGAAAGTGAGACAACTATTTTTCTGGTTGAACAAAATGCCAATCAGGCTCTTCAAATTGCCGACAGAGGGTATGTCATGGAAAATGGCGTGATCAACCTTACAGGTCCGGCAGATTCCTTACTCTCAAATCCCGAAATACAGAAGGCTTATCTGGGAATTTGACACCTGCCGACATAATGACATCAATACATTCGGCATCTGATTCCGTTATGATCGTTGCCGGAGAAGCCTCCGGAGATCTGCATGGTGCCGGTCTGGTCAAGGCGATGCTAGAAGGGAGGCCCGGTCTCCATTTTTTCGGAATGGGCGGCAGGGAGCTGAAACGGGCTGGCGTTGAAGTTGTCTGTGACGCAGATAAACTTGCAGTTATGGGACTGACCGAGATCTTCTCTGTCCTGAAGGACATACTAACCGCCCTGCGTATTCTTAAAAAAGAAATGCGCGCCCGAAAACCCCGGCTCCTTGTTCTTATTGATTTTGCAGATTTCAATATCCGCCTGGCAAGAGAGGCGGAACGATGCGGTATTCCGGTATTTTACTATATCACTCCCAAAGTTTGGGTATGGCGCAAAAGGCGAGTAAATCAGCTTGCCAGATACGTGAATACGGCTGGGGTCATTTTGCCGTTTGAAGAGGAGTACCTGTGCAATAAAGGAGTAAACGCAGAATATGTCGGAAATCCGGTTCTTGATGCCGTACATGTCAACATGGAACGCTCGGAATTCTGTCGAAAATACAACATTGATTTTAGTAAAACACTGGTCGGCATTTTACCGGGATCGCGCAGAAAGGAAATCTCCTCTCTTCTACCGGTTTTTTTGGAGGCTGCCAGAAGAATGCAGCTTAAATATTCCAAGGAAATCGCTTTTCTTATTCCGCTTGCATCAAGCTTGAGTATAGCAGATCTACAAAAGAATGGTTTGCAGGACTATCAGAATGAGCTTGATATTCATGTGCTCTCCGGAGACAGGTATGAAACCATGGCTGCCTGTGATGCAGTGGTTGCTGCTTCTGGAACTGTTACCCTGGAACTGGCTGTTCTGGATATTCCTATGGTCGTAACCTATAAGGTTGATCCGGTAACCTATTTTGTCGCGAGGTTTTTGATCAATATACCATTCTTTTCTCTGGTCAATATTATTGCCGGCAAAAGCGTGGTTACCGAACTTCTTCAGGACCAGGTAACTTCAGCAGCCGTTGAAATAGAGCTTGCTCGAATCCTCTTTGATGAAAATGTACGTCAGTATATGAAAAAAGATTTCCAGGATATTCGGCATGCCTTAGGAGGGCCTGGGGCATCACTTAAAGCTGCTGAACTTGCATTCAGGACGATGGCTTGATTGCTGCCGTGATGGACCAAAGTCCATCTCGGTAACATCGATGACTTTCAAAAATATGAGGGAGAGACATGACGGAAAAAAACGACATGGAAGAACATATCCGGATACCGATTGACGGAACCCTTGATCTGCATACCTTCAGGCCGAATGAAATCGGTTCGCTGATTCCGGAATATCTTAAAGAGTGCCGCAAAAAAAACATCTACCATATTCGTATAATTCACGGTAAAGGCAGCGGTTCCCTTAGACGAGGTGTTCACGCGGTGTTGGAAAAGAGCGCTATCGTCAAAAACTATCAGCTGGCAGATGAAAAAGCAGGCAGTTGGGGAGCCACCCTGGTCGAATTGAAACACTGATGGCGTCGCGATAAGCACCCCTACGGGTTTTAAACTCCGACTTCGAGAAAGCCCGATCCCCCGTGTTGCAGGTTTTTGGCACTGCACCATGTATATCGAACTTTTTGTCTAGCGATCTGACATCGCTGGCAATTTTTTACGAGTCCATCAATTTTTTTTCACAACTGGGATGTCTTCCAAAAGGTATGGCCCGGCTGTTAACAGGTCTGGTTATAAGCTGCCGTCGACGAGATCATGCGGAAAGATGTTTTTCACATCATAAATGATGTGATTCTCCCTGCACAATGCTTTGACATCAGAAAACGACATCGAAGCAAACAGACTGTGAGCAACGGCAAGAACAACACCATCATAGCTCCTTTCATCCGGGGTATCGGTCAGTATGATGCCATATTCCCGAAGTGCCTCTTCTTTGCTGACCCAGGGGTCATGGACGGCAACATCTATGCCGTATTCCTTCAACTCACGAAATATGTCCACAACTTTGGTATTGCGCAGGTCGGGGCAGTTCTCCTTGAAGGTTATTCCCATAACCAGAACTCTGGCCTTAGAAACATCAATCCCCTTGTTCACCATGAGTTTGATTATTTTTGAAGCAATGTAATGCCCCATGTTATCATTGAGGCGGCGCCCAGCCAGTATCATATTAGGGTGATAGCCAACCTGCTGCGCCTTGTGGGTGAGATAATACGGGTCGACCCCGATGCAATGTCCGCCCACCAGGCCGGGACGAAACGGCAGAAAATTCCATTTGGTTCCGGCTGCCTGGAGAACTTCGGAGGTATTTATGGAGAGTTTATTGAAAATAAGTGCCAGCTCATTGACCAGAGCTATGTTGACATCGCGCTGGGTATTTTCAATAACCTTGGCGGCCTCAGCGACTTTAATGGAACTGGCCTTGAAAGTGCCGGCGGCAATTATACTGTTATAAAGCAAGTCAATAAATTCGGCGGCCTCAGCATTTGACCCCGAGGTAATCTTGACAATATTGGTGAGCCGGTGCTCTCGGTCTCCAGGATTAATCCTTTCCGGACTGTAGCCGCAGTAAAAATCGCTGTTCAGTCTGAGTCCTGAAACTTCCTCAAGTATTGGGATGCATACCTCTTCGGTGGCTCCGGGATAGACAGTAGATTCGTAGATGACATGATCTCCTCTCTTGAGTTGCTTACCGACGATACTTGAAGCGTCTTGAAGATATTGCAGATTAGGTCTTTTGGCAGTATCTATTGGTGTCGGAACCGCAATAATGAAGACATTGCAGTCATGGAGGTCATCCGCTGCAGAAGAGAACCGAAGATGACGTGCCTCCTGCAGTTCCTCAGGCTCAACCTCAAGTGTTGTATCCTTGCCGTTATTGAGCTCAATAATCCTTTCTTCCTTGAGATCGAAACCAGTAGTCGGATATTTCTTTCCAAATTCAACCGCCAGAGGGAGCCCAACATATCCAAGGCCGATAACACCGATATGGATTTGAGATAAAGTATTCATAAGATTATTATATGATTGAAGTTTAGTGCCTTACTCCTGAAAAACCACCCCAAAAACAAGAAAACCAAAAATATATTCACATCCGTGAACTCACCTCTACTGCCAAGGCACTTATCCAGCTCCGCTGGGTTAGTGCTCTTAGCTACGAAAAATAAACACCACAAAATAAAAAAAATCAGATTCATCCAACTGAATGTCTTTCAAAAAGAACCAAAAACAACAGGATAGCGATGAGCAAAAGCGCTGGACTTCCTTACGTCAGCACCATCTACCGGATTGCCGCAATCGAAATTTGAAAGGGTAGGTTGGCGGTGAGTGCAGCAAACCCCAACAAGTTAAAACTACCTTGCAATGTCATGGATAATTGCCTGCATTAATTTCAAATAGTAGAGCAAAAGCATGCAGAATCCGGGAGTGCCAAAAAAGTCAAATCAAATTTGAAGTCTCTGCCCAAGACGTTGGAATGCAATTTAGTTTCCTACCAATTGTTTTCTGACAATCCACTTACCTGGAAACAGAATTATCACCATAATAGGTCAATCCGGAAGTATCCGTTTCCATTACTGTGACGCTGTAGAGAAAATAGCGGTCATGCTGCAGTTTTTCCACGAGATTTTTGAAAATGAAGATGGCTATATGCTCAGACGACGGATTGAGGACGGCAAACTCATCCATTGCATTGAGATCGCGATGGTCCAGTCGATCAACGACCTCTTTGACATGCTTCTTAAGTACCTTGAAGTCAATACCCATGCCGATCTCATCGACGTTTTTTGCCCGTACTGTGACCTTTACCTTCCAGTTGTGGCCATGGGGAAGTTCACATTCTCCAGGATAGTCTCGGAGATGATGAGCTCCGGCAAAATGGGTTTTAATGAAAATATCAAACATGCTGTACTCCATTGCAAAATAGAAACGAAACCGGAAGTTCATCTCTATGAGATAAAATTCCGGCTGAATTTATGTCCTGATTTTTTAAATCACAGTACCAGTAAACATTTTTTTAGGTAGTAGTACTTACAAAACCACACTTATACTGCATTACGATAATAATACCAGTATATACCGGGAATATTATCGGTCTGCGTCAGGAATTTTTCATAGTGTATTTGCCGCCGCCGAAAACAAAAGGAAGCACCACTTGCATTATCCGGAATTTCCTGTTTTATCTGTAGTGGCAAAAGCGAGAGAAATCTTAAAAAATATCATATCATTCTCCATGAAAATGAAAAGGAAAAGCTGCTTTTTTCAGAGAAAAACAGAAAGAAGTTGAGCGCCTGACCTTTTAATTGAAAATGTTCCGCTATTTTATTTAAATAACTATGGATGATTCCAAAGAGATGACAGCTGATTCCCTGTTCAATGGAGCTCTTACCTGCTTCCAGAACAAAAATGGATATAGATTTTCCATTGACTCCGTCCTGCTTGCTCATTTCTCTCTTGCCTTAAAAAAGTCTAAAATTCTCGACCTGGGCTGCGGCTGCGGCATCCTCGGCTTAATACTTTTGTATCGGAAAAAATGCCAGATACTCTCGATAGACGGTTTAGAATTACAACAAAACCTTGTTGAAGTCGCCCGGAAAAACAGTACCGTCAACGGTTTCAGCTCGAAGTTTACCATCACAGCTGGAGATTTGAAAAAAATTGATATAATTTTTCCTTGTGAATGGTTTTCTCATATTATCTGCAATCCGCCGTTTTTCCGAGTCGGCAGCGGCAGGACCAGCAGTGGCAATGAAGAATATCTGGCACGTCACCAGGCGTCAGCCAATATCAGCGAAATAATTGCAGCAGCTTCATATGCCTTAAAGAACAAGGGCGTTTTTTCTCTGGTTTTTCCGGCGGAATCAATGGCTGAGTTGCTGCATTGCCTTGTTCTCAAAAGAATGCAGCCCAAACGTATAAGACTGGTCTACAGTTATCCCGAGGCTGATTCCGCCACACTGGTGCTGGTTGAGTGTGTTAAAAACGGCGGGGTGGGAGTGCAAATCCTGAAGCCGCTGTATATCTATAATAAAAGACATGGGGATTATACGGAAGAAGTGAATGCCATGTACCGGCCTAACCCAGCTGAACTGGATAAGGAAAGTGTTGAGTCCTCATGCTAGCGAAAGTTAATAGCTGCATAATTATCGGAGTCGAAGGTCTCTCTCTGGAAATCGAAGTCGACATCGCCAGTGGATTGCCGATGTTTTCAACGGTCGGCCTGCCGGATGGAGCCGTAAAGGAAAGTAAAGACAGAGTAAAGGCAGCGATTAAAAACTGTGGGTATGATTTTCCCAACAAACGCATAACCGTCAATCTTGCTCCGGCCAACGTCAAAAAAGAAGGCGCTGGCTATGACCTGCCCATAGCTCTGGGCATCCTCTCTGCAAATGGACTTATTCCCCCGGAAAAGCTAAGCTGTTATTCCATTGTCGGCGAACTTTCTCTCGACGGCAAGGTGAGAGGGGTACGCGGCATGCTGCCTGTTGTGCTTAACGCCAGAGATCAACAAATGAAAGGAATCCTGGTTCCGTCCGAGAATTCCAAAGAAGCGGGGGTGGTCGATGGAATCGAGGTGATCCCGATTCATTACCTTTATGAAGCGGTGGAATATCTGCTGGGAGAAAGGGAGATTGAGCCATATAAAAACAGTTTTGATACCACGTTTTCCCATGAAGAAGATTCCTCTCTTGATTTCTCGGATGTCAAAGGGCAGGAGCATGCAAAACGTGCACTGGAGATAGCTGCAAGCGGAAATCACAACGTTCTGCTCAAAGGACCTCCGGGCGCAGGAAAAACCATGCTTGCCCGCAGGATAACCACGATACTACCGCAATTGAGCTTCGAAGAGGCCCTGGAAACGACCAAAATCCACAGTATAGCCGGGACGCTTCCGGAGGATGTTGCCCTGATTTCGCAACGGCCGTTTCGCGCTCCCCATCACACCATATCCGATGCAGGATTGATCGGCGGAGGCAGTTATCCCAAGCCTGGCGAGGTCTCTCTTGCTCATAACGGCGTACTTTTTCTCGATGAGCTGACCGAATTCCGAAAACGCCTCCTGGAGATGCTGAGACAGCCTTTAGAAGACAGAAAGGTGACAATCGCCAGGGTGAATATGTCCCTGGCCTTTCCCGCGGATTTTTTGCTGGTAGCCGCATATAATCCCTGTCCCTGCGGCTTTCACGGAGACAGAGGCAATAGATGCATCTGTAACGCGGTGCAGGTTCAAAATTATATCTCAAAACTTTCGGGTCCCCTGCTCGACAGAATGGATATGCATCTGGAAATAGGAGCGTTGCCATATTCGGAAATGAATACAACGGCTAAATCCGAATCGTCATCTGAAATTCGTCAGCGGGTCAACCGGGCACATGCCATTCAGAAAGCTCGTTTCAGCCAATTGAAGGGATCACGGTCAAATGCCGCGATGTCGCCGAGTATGGTAGAAAAATACTGCACAATCGATAATACAGGCAGGAGTCTTCTACAGATGAGTGTCGAACGGCTGGGACTTTCCGCCCGCGCGTACCACCGCATACTGAAAATCGCCCGCACCATTGCCGACCTTGATGATTCCGGCTCAATAGAAAAGCAGCACGTGGCCGAGGCCATACAATACCGACGCTTAGGATGATTCACTTACTATGAATACTTTGGCAGTCATTCTTCTCTTCTGCATTGCCGGGAGACTCAGAATCCTTTCCTGACGGAACTTCCTCGGGTCGTAGTACCTTAGATTGAAAAAAGCGAAAATAATGAAAGTATAGCATCCAATATAATAGCAAAAACAGGTTTTATTACGTATACTCAGGAAATATCTCGACTATTTAATAGCAAAAACAGGTTTTATTACGTATACTCAGGAAATATCTCGACTATTGCCTTATCATCATGGAAACATATTGGCAGAGCAAATCTCTCTTGATAAAAGGGGAGAACTGTAAAATTATTTTTCTGAAAAGCGTTGCCTTTTTAGCTGCTTAGGTGCCTGTCCATTCAGGCTGACGCTTTTCAATAAAAGCTTTTATCCCCTCGTCGGCATCGTTTGTCAGCATGTTTTGACACATTACCGCACCTGCATACTCATAAGCGTCGGAGATCCCGGATTCAAGCTGTTTATAAAAAGCTCGTTTGCCCATTGCCAAGGTCAAAGGTGATTTTGAAGCGATTTTTAGTGCAAGCTCTTCAACAGCCTTGTCAAGGTCATCCTCTTTTACAACCTTATTAATCAATCCGATATTTGAGGCATGTTCTGATGAAAATATATCGCCGGTAAGCAGCATCTCCATTGCATTTTTCCTGCTCACATTACGGCTAAGGGCTACCATAGGGGTAGAGCAGAAAAGACCAATATTAACTCCAGGTGTTGCAAATCTCGCTTTTTCTGAAGCAACTGCCAGATCGCATGTTGCAACCAGCTGGCATCCTGCAGCTGTTGCTATGGAATGCACTTTTGCAATAACAGGCTGGTCTAACTTTAAAATCTTTAACATCATTTGAGAACATTCATTAAAGAGGGCTTCCAGATAATCTTCATTCCTGTTATTGCAAATTTCTTTCAGATCATGTCCCGCACAAAAACCAGGACCGTTTGCTGCAAGAACAACTACATGTATATTTTTATCCTCATTGATTTCGTCCAGTATTGTGGAAACAGAGGCAATCATAGGTCTTGATAGAGCATTGTATTGTTTTGGACGATTTAAAGTTAATGTGCCTACATGATCTTTTACTGATAACAGTGACAGATCGTTTTCTTCAAAAGCTGTTTTTTGCTGCATAATCATTGCTCCTATTTTCATGTTATTTATGCCGCCACTTTCTAGATTGGCAGGGGCAGTGTTCCTGGATAATTTGTCATCACTTTTCAGCTGATCTTTTCTTGATATCAATTATCGGTGAGCCATCAAGGGTGTCTGACCGGCATCAATACGAAGCAAGCCCGTTTTTATATTCTGGAAAGATCTCCAGAGTCCCTGTTCTCTTAAATTCATCGTAATTAGTGGGAGCATCTTCACGGCTGTTGATATCGCCATGGAGCATTTCGATGATTTGTAATCTGAGCTTTTCTTCCACTTATGCACTCTCCCCCCAACTGCAGTAATGGGTTGCAGTGTCAGAGATTATTTCATTCGATATATTGTCAACAACCACCGGACATTCTAAATATTCAATCATAGGGTCATTGCCATACTTTCCGCGCACAAATGCCTTCCATTCTTCTGTATAGACGCAATCTGCCTCCTCGCGGGACTTCCACAGGTAGACCCCACCAGCCGTATTCCTATCTTCAGAAACGAAATAGTACTTGCGAATAAGACCGCTCAAGTCCCTATATTTTGGAGCTGTACCCAGGAAGGTTTCGAGTGCTTGATATCTTGTTATTTTTTTAGGTAGTTTGAATTTAACAATTACCATAATCATATCATTCCCCCTTTTGCATCTCTTTCATCTGGTAGAGTTAGTTCTCAGTATCGCATCGGAGTGGGCGATCGTCAATAGCGGACTCCAAAACAGGCGCTGGAAAGTTGCTCCATTTTCAGCGGAAATTTTATCAGACTGTGCATTGGAAAGATCTTGGTTTAGCGGCTGATCTTGTGAGTAGGGCCGAGGGTGCCGCTTTGGGTAATTAATCTGTTGTGTTCAAGTTTATTGCGCACTCGAAAATACTGAAAGGACGGCTGGGAAAGGATAGGTTCCTGGGATTTGATGATTTAATTGAATGGAATTTACAGGAAAGTCAGGACTGCATAGAAAGTGAACCCAGCACTCTTGACGTCAGTCCCATGCCTCACAGATTCTGCGAGAAATGGCACTTCGACCTTGACCCCGACACTCATCGATGGTTTGGCTAATAACCTTTTGCGGCAGGGTGAGAAGAACGTTCATGAAAAGGAAGGAAACAGAATCTGTTTCTGAACACCCAAACTTTTTTCAAGAATTAACTAAATTCCGGTGAACCGTTGCGATTATTTTAATTTTTTTTCAATTTAAATTGATAGGCAGATCGGCATTAAACATTGCTATCGGTGAGAACTTAAATCTGCTTTCCCTATGCAACTTATCAATTTTATTCTTGGCTACGGGATCATCTATCTTTCCATCGCGTATATATTTGTTAAGGGTATTGTACGAAAAGCCCAGGACATCTTCATCGGTCTTGCCTGTCAGCCCATCTTCCGGAGGTTTGATTATAAACTTTTCCGGGATTTTAAGATAACGCCCAATCTGAATTACTTCATCAGTAGTGAACAATCCTATAGGTGCAAAAGCTCCCGCAGTATCACCATTTATAGTAGCATATCCTACCCAGTCTTCAGAAAGGTTACTCGTATTGATGACCCTACTCGAGTCTATTGATTGCGCGATTGCGTACAACAGTGTCATTCTGACCCTTGGAGGTAGATTGAGTTTGGTCTGATTTGATATTTCATTAATTATCTCTTTGTCTATTGCAGAAAGAATATGATGATAAAGTTCAACCATGGATTTTATAGGAGCAATAATCTTCTTTATCATAAGATGTTCGCAAATTTCATGAGCATAAGATATGTCCTTTTGTATACCATTTGGCATCAGCACGCCAAAAACATTTTCTTTTCCCAATGCTTCTACGCAAAGAGCGGCGACAATGGAACTGTCCTTACCTCCTGAAATACCAATTACAGCTTTATTTCCTCCTGTTTTCACAATCATCTTTTTTATCCAGTAAATCAATTGAGAGGTTATTTTTACCAGTTTTTCGTGGGATAATTCCATCTTAATCTGTTACCTCCATTTTTAACTTTTCCATGATTACCATTGCCATATTGTGCAAATCCATATCGGAACTCAAACACAGATTTTTATTTATTATGATATTTGAACTGGGGAATTCATTGCTGAAGACAACAGCATTGGATAAAACGCAGATATGTGATTCTACGCCTACTATTTCAATTTTTTTCATACAATCACTTGTTCCATACTTATTCTTTATGTGTATCATGTGCTCTGGAAATATGGCATGATATGTTTTTTTTATTCTGATTTTGTTGTGTAACATTTCATTAAGTGGATCAGCAATTTTCTGTCCCCAATCTTTTTCCTGATCACTCCTGTTATCTACATCCATATTGCCATGCAGATTTATGGTATAGAGGATAATATCTCCATTTCTATCATACTCATATATTTTATGACGATGCCATTGATGAGTTTGTCGGTACCTTTGACTGCCATTTTTCCCTTTTGCTCATCCACAAAATCGTTTTGCATATCAATTATACAGAGCATACATTCTCCTGAAAATATTCCCGATCGTAAAGAATATGCAGTAACTTTAATTTGTTAGGTGGCGGTTAGCAGCGCTATCAGTTAGGGGCCGGAATCAGGTATCAGGGGTTAAAACTCGTCTTTGAGTATATCCAATTAATTTGTCCTTCTTGCTATGCACTATATTAGCTCACCGCCGTTTTAATTCTGCGCAATTGAAACATAATTCGCAGAAAAAGAGCCGGCCCTGAACTCGCGCTAATCTGTCTGCCACTTATTTCCTTTTATTTCCTTTATACCCTCTCAGGAATCGAGTCGTGGAGAGGTCAGATCGTCATTGTTTTCCGCAACAGCATTGCTGTGTTTTTTATACCACCGGCCGATGTAGGGTGAGGTGATGCCATGGACGACAGTGGAGCCGAAAATGACGGCACTGGCCGCTGTCCAGAGAAATTCATTTGATACTTTCTCCTGGACATGAAAGACATAATAGACAGATGTGACGCCCATGGGTCCTAACCAGCCCAGGGCCGGTGTGTCGATCTTCGAATAATGCTGCAGGGGAACTTTCAGGAGAAAAAATGCCGGTATGCGCCGCAGCAACAAAACACCCACCACCAGCAGTACCAGAATCCAGCCTTCCCTGATCCAGTGATGAAAAGGAAGTATCAGGCCGATGAAAAAGAAGATCGGAATGATGAAAAGCCTTTCCATGACCTTTTGAATTTTCTCGTCCAATAGATCGTCTTCCTTGCCGATATGACCATTGAAGGCCAGACCTCCCACGAAGACGGCAATAATGCTGTTCATCTGGAGCAGCTCAAATCCGCCGGTAATGGCGAAAGCCAAGGCCAATGATGAAGCCAGCAGTGATTTTTCCGTCATCCAGTTTTTGTGGTATGCCGTATGGATCAGTTTTCCAGCGAGACTGCCGGCGATATAACCGAGAACTATGCCGCCCATCGTCTCCCACAGGAGAGATTTGAACAGCCATGTGCCTATCGGGTTCGACTGGATAAGGAGCAGGAGAGGAAGAGAGACGAGCGGTGAAGCTAAGCCGTCATTGGCACCCGATTCGAATGACAGGGGCAGGCGGATCTTCTTTGAAAAATGATTTTGGGCAAATTTTCCGGAAACGATGGAGGATGCCACCACCGGGTCAGTAGGTGTAACAATAGCGCCTGCCAGTGCGGCTGTCAAAAACGGGATGTCGAAAAGGACGACAAACAGGATGGAGCTGAAGAGCCACATCAACATCATGCCTCCCATCAGGATGATGGATTGGCTTGAGAGATTTTCCAGGAAAAAATTGGCGGGAAGACGCAAGGCCGCTGCCATTAAGGCCATGGCGATAGTCATGTGGGTGGCGATGAGCATTATGTCGCCGGTCTTGCCCCACTAGTGCAGATTAAGAAGACCAAGGAAGAAAGGACCGCAGATAATACCTCCGGTCATGGCTATCAAAGGTTCGGAAATCGGCCAGCGCTCAATCTTGGCGAAGATAGCCCCCATAATGAGGATGGCCAGGGAAACAATGAAAACAGCCAGGTTGAATTCGTTCATCGTCCTTTCTCCCTTTCGCGCCTGTTACAGATTTTCCTCCTGAAGATCAATCACGTCGTAATCATGCTGATTTTCCAATCAGTATTTAGGATACACCCTGTCCTCTACCCATTTCCTTACTATCTTTCTTTTTCGCCAGTTAACCAGCTGTTCAGTATGAATATTCATGGGGTGGATGTGAACTTTTTCCTCTTCACATACCAGAAAAAAATGCCGCCGAACTCCGATAAAATGCTTACTGGGGCCATGAACAACAGCGATGCATAGCTCAAGACTGCGGATTTCGTTAAGGGCCGGCGGAACATGCTCTTTATCTTTTTCATCTTTATGCTTTATCTGCCGGCCGATCAGTATATCCTCGAATGTCCCCAGCACGAGATATCCTCCTGGCTGAATCGGGCCCTGCCGCAGTCTCGACAGTACGTTGCGATCATCCGGCGTTATCCTGTCATAATCGGTGAGATAACGGCTGAAGCGGCTGCTTTCCGTTTCGATACGGGCGATAACAGTCTGGAGATGAACCGGTTCACTGCTCATATTGACAAAGAGACAAAGAGCATCGGTATCATTTTCATGAGCATAGTGGATAATCATATAGGGCCGATTAGCGCGCCTGTACTGGACCAGGGCGATGTGCAGATAAACGATCCAGACGATGGCCATTACTATACTGGCAACGGACGAAATTAATCTATAATCTAATTCCCCCAGATGCACCTGATTGCCCCCCCTGTCTTCATTTATTGCCGTGGCTACTGCATCATGTCCTCTGCCAGGCCCCTCAAACTTACCTATATATCGGTGGAAATTTAGCAACTTTCGTACCAGTATTTTTCTGGCATAAATATTCTTTGTAGGCAGACAAAAGGAGCAGAAGATAGCAGATGACGTACATAATGTTCCGCAGGATGGCCTGAATCCCCAGTCCTCACGCAGTCCCGTCTTATCGGAATCATCCCTTTTCACAGGACGATTCTCCACAATGCAGAAAGAATACCAGCGTTAAAGAAAGCAAAAGGCACATCCATGGGAGAAGACTTTCACCACACCGTTGGACAAACTGCAGGTACAGAAATTCAGACGCAAAGCAAGTGCTGGTATAAAGGTTGTTTGTTAGATATTAGTGCAAGAGGTGCACAGATTATAAGAGATTGTGTACCAGCAGTCCATTGGTATTGTTCTTTTAAAAGTTGCAATCCAAAATGCAATTCTTGCAAATTTGCAACGCTTGCAAATCTATCCTATCAGGCTATTATAACCAATTGAGTATTTATGCTATGAATCTCGTGGCAGTTAAAACCGGTATGGTGTAACAAAAGACCTGACTGATGCATCTGTCGAACTACAATACCGTCGCTTAGGATAATTCACTTACGATGAAACGAATACTTTTGGCAGTTATCCTTCTCATCTGCATAGCAGGGGGATTGGTTTTTTATCGTTTTTATTGGGACAGAAATGTAGTTCATCCCTCCCAATTTCTTCCCGAGGATGTCCTGGTTTATCTCAATCAGCAGGATCTTGGGGAGATACTGGCGGAGATGCGCACCACGCCTCTTGCCGATGCTGTAGCGTCCATAAATTTTGTCAGACTTGCCCTGGATGTCGATCTTTCTCTACAGACCGTATATAAGGTAAGAAAGATTCAGGAATTTATCGAATCCGAAGAAGCGGCATTGCTCTTCGATGAGTTTCTCAGCACGAATTTTACGGTGGCGCTTCTGGCACAGGAAGGTACTGATTTCAAGCAATTCCTGCATGATAACCTGATTATGTTTTCCGAGCCGCGACATTCGACGGCACTGCTGGAGTTGACAGGTTCCCTGCTGCCCAGAGAACTGGAGTTTACTTCGTCGCAATATGGACAATATCTGATTTATAGAATACCGCTGGATATGGAAACCAGAATATCCCTGGTTTCCGCCGGCGGGCTGCTCCTGGCTGCCTTTGAAGAGAGAACCCTGCGCCGGGCTCTGGACAGATTTGACGAAAACCTGCCAAGTTTGAATGAAGAACATTATTTCAAAAATCTCAGCAAAAAACACCGGGAGTCGAGTCTCTTCTGTTTTTTTTCAATTGACAATCTTCGGCTCCATTTAGATAATCTTCTCAATCCTCAGTCATTTTCGCAAAATCTGTTATTGTCACACCTTGACGACTGGAGAGGGTTCACTTCCGGTGCCTATGGTGCATCACGAAAAGAAAATTACAGTCGGGATATCATAACCCTGCATTTCAATCCAGCTGAAATAAACAGTGACGCCGCTCATTTTCTAGGCATCAGGCCGGAAAAGAATGTTGCAATTTCACAGGCACCACAACAGACTCTTCTGTATTACTGGACCAATACCTTTGATTTGTCCGCAATGTGGAGAATGTATGTAAATGAATCCGGTCTTGATCCTGCAATAATTTCTCAAATTGAAGAGGGTATCGCTTCGTTGACGAATATTTCTTTTGAGGAAATACTCGGCCTTTTCGGAAATAGTGCTCATCTTTTAGTGGGCGAACCGTCACCTGTCGATTTTGTACCTATTCCCAATTTCACTCTTATTTTCAGTCTTCTGGAAAGAGCTAAAACCGCATCAACCCTGCAGGGCTTCATCACCAAGAATCTGATCCCTCATAAAAATGCATCCTACAGAGGAGTGCCCATGACTTTCTGGGGGGAGGGGCGGCAAAAAGGGCTGCAACCGGTATATGCACTTTATGGTGATGCGCTGTATATCTCAAGTTCCATACAGCGGCAGATGGACATTGTCGACACCATCATGGATGGCGGCAGCATCGTCGAATCACCGTCATTCAAGCGTTATGGAGAATCTCTCCTCTCGCCAAACAACTCGACGGCCTATATCCAGGTTTCCAGACTGCTGGCGAGTATAAGAGAACTGGTGAAGTGGAGCGGCACTATGATTGCCCTGCAAAACCGCAGAGCCGCCTATATATCAAATAAGCTCATAGAGGATCTCATTCTTCCTATGATTGACGGCCTGCAGATATATGCAACGATCATCACCAGAAGTTATATTGAAAACGGAAAAATCACCATTGAATCAAATATAATTCGAACACAGTCAGAATAGTGATATTATGGAAAAGCTTGTTGCTGAATTGAAGGAAATCATCAATTTCAAAGACACCACCGATGTCGGAGATGTTGTTTTAATTGCCGCCAAAGAACCCCAAATGCTGGTTTATGCTTATGTTCAAGAGATAGAGCGTGATACCAGCAGAAAAGACGAGTGGTGGAATATTGGCCTGAGCGTACTCTCCCTGCCTCCGCAAAATTTGACCTGGACCTTGAGGACGGCGCAAATGACAGGTTTGGAAATTTTCACAATGGGGGGAGAAGAACGATTTGTGAAGGCATTGGATTTCAATAAAAAACCCCAGGCTGGAAAGACACCTGATATCGAGAAAAAAACATCCGGCTTTATTAAGCGGATAAAGTGACATACCAGGATATTGACATGAAGGAAAGAGCTCTCATTTCAAAAATTAAAAGCCGATTTCTTTGCCAATCCGATTATCTGCTTAAAGGAATAGGGGACGATAGCGCGGTATTCGCCGATTCCAAGGATTTTTGCTGGCTGATTTCCACCGACCTGCTCGTTGATGATGTTCATTTTCTTAGAGGGCTGCATGATCCTTATCTGTTAGGCAGGAAATCAATTGCCGTTAACCTCAGTGATATTGCGGCAATGGGAGCTGAGCCCAGGTTTGCACTTGTTTCGCTGGCAGTCCCTCCATACCTCCTTGAATCATGGCTGGATAGTTGGCAAGACGGTGTGGAAAGCATGCTGCTGGAACATAATTGTTTGCTTATAGGCGGTGATACCACTAAAGGGTCTGTTATCACTATAAATGTGGTGGTACTCGGTTCAGCGCGCCCTGATCAGGTGCTTTACCGCTCCGGTGCCGGAATCGGCGATGATATTTATGTCACCGGACCATTGGGCTCATCTGTTACCGGCTTGGAACTGCTGAAAAGGGAGGAGCAGGTCTCAAAATATCCTCAATTCACTAGAGCTCACCTCGACCCGCAGCCACAGGTGAAAACCGGTATTTTGTTGGGGCGCAGCGGACTGGTATCGGCGATGCAGGATATTTCAGACGGTGTGGCCACTGATATGAGCCATATCTGTACGGAAAGCGAGGTCGGTGCAGTCATTTACGCTGATAAGCTGCCGTATGAGAAGGAATTGAAGGGTCTCTGCAGCAGCTTTGGATGGAATTTGTGTGATACTGTTTTAGGTGGTGGGGAAGATTATGAACTGCTTTTTACCGCGGCACCCTCCAACCGGAAAGCGCTCGAGCTCCTGGCGCAGCAGCAGGCACAAACTTTTGTAAGAATCGGAAAGGTAACGCCGCCGCCCGTTAGGGTTATGCTGGAAGAGAACGGATTATCCCGAGATATTACCTTTAGCGGTTTTGAGCACAATTAGACAAAAATATCAGCTTATTGAATTGCCAAAGCTCAGACTTCTACATATTTTCGGGAAGTGCGAAGCTGACTGTTAGAGATTCCCTTGTGGTCATGAGCTGCCGGTAACTGATATTAGGCGATTTATCCAGCATAATCTTCGAAGCCTTCACTGAATCGGTGTCGAGATATTTATCCGAAAGGAAAATAATTTCTTCTATCCCTGCCTGGATTATGACCTTGGTACACTCATTACAGGGAAATAACCCCACATAAATTCTGCATCCCCGCAGGTCCCTGGAAATTGAGTTGAGAACCGCATTAAGCTCGGCATGACAAACATATGGATATTTGGTGTCCAGATAATTCCCATGGCGCGCCCAGGGCAGGTCATCATCGGAACAGCCCCAGGGAAAGCCGTTATAGCCTACGCCTACTATTTTATTCTGTTTATTGGCCACACATGCGCCTACCTGTGTATTTGGATCCTTGCTGCGCTGAGCGGACAAAAGGGCCACTGCCATAAAATACTCATCCCAGCTGAGATAATTAGTTCTTTTGGTAGTCATTGCTGATCGTTGTTTTTTGGGTAGATACAGCTAATCCTTCGGGAGCGGGAAAATGGGGCTTTCAACTACACCATCATTCATTGCTCTTGGACTTTCTTCTTCTGTTGCGCCATGAGGTTTTTCCCGTAACTTCATCGATAAAGCCTTTGATGGTGCTGAAATATAGCTCGCCCCCCTGGGAAAGAACAGTGTTATGATCCGCGCCGGGTACTATAAAAAACTTTTTGGTCCTGGCACCGCTGAAGGCCTGCAGACGCTCTGCCTGATGGGCTGGAATAATTGAATCCTTAGAACCATGAAGAATCAGGGTCGGCATTGTGACCTCTCCGATCTTATCGCGATTGCCGAAGCCGTCTTTTTCATCAAGCAGATTAAGGTTCGGATCATAGCCGAGATTGCTGAGAAGCGGAAGTGTATCGGCAAAGCCGCTTTCAATAATAAGGCCTTTTATCGATTCAGGGCAATCGGTGCATAATTCAATAGCGGAGGCTGAGCCGATTGATCTTCCCATCACAAAAAGGGCTCCGCTCATTTCCATATCTTTCATGGTCTTCTGTAACGAATACAAAACCTGCCAACAGTCGCTCATCATAGATTCGACGGTAGGACTTCCTCCACTCCAGCCATATCCCCGATAGGTCGCGACGAAAAAATTCATTCCCAATTGATTGAAAAGCGGTGCTATGTCATCGTAATCGCAAACCGTCTCACCGTTGCCGTGGAAAAAAAGAATCGTTGGTGCTGCGGTATCATCTATATAGAAACGGCAACCAAGCACGGTATTGTCCGGCAAGGTTACGTCTATGTTGGAATAGCCGGTCGAAGTCCTCTTTTCCTCCTTTTGTGGATGGAAAAGAAATTCAAGCACTTCCGTCTGGTCGAGTTTAGTATAAATTTTCATGTATATTTTTAGATATATAATGTGAGCCTTGTTAGAGTTAGAGTACCTCTGAATGTGAATTGCAGATGTGGATCATACTGGAAAATCGGATATATGTATATACCATTGTAAGATAATGGATGCAACCGTGTACGCCAGGTCTACAGTTTTAACGCATCCAGGCAAATCTTAGAGAAGAAAACCGGAATTATTGCAGGAAGAGAGCATAAAAAAATGAGCCCTGATAAAGTTTATCAGGGCTCATGAGTATCAATGGGGTGGACGATGGGACTTGAACCCACGACCTCCTGGGCCACAACCAGGTGCTCTAACCAACTGAGCCACGTCCACCATCGATTCAAAAATGTTTACCCCGAGGAGCAGGGCACTATCAAGGTATTAAAAACGTATACCTTATACTCGTTCAATATGGGATTTGCAAGGACAAATTACCTTATAATTCCTCTTTGCAATGCATGCATTTCTTCGCCTGCATTTTAACAAGATTTCCGCATGTAGGGCATTCTTTCTTGAAATTCTTTTTGAGGAGGAGTTCAAGCATCTGATTACAAGCCATTTCAAGAGATGTGTCGCGGAAGGTATGATTTCGGATCGGATCAATGCATTCAAGATCGTTTAATTCGAGAAGCAGGCCGGCAGCTTTTTTTCTGCCGGTGATATCCGCGCCTTCATCTAAAATCAGCTGAAGGACGGGACCGAGATCCTTCCTTGCCACGCAGGTTTCCAGATCTTCCACCGCCTTTTTTTCAAGTTTGTATCTCGCATTCTGCCTTTTCAATTCCTGGGGATCTATAACGCTGGCTTTAAAGGCATCGGAGTTGCCTACCATCATCACGTTTCCT
Source organism: Desulfopila inferna (assembly GCF_016919005.1). Classification (NCBI taxonomy): domain Bacteria; kingdom Pseudomonadati; phylum Thermodesulfobacteriota; class Desulfobulbia; order Desulfobulbales; family Desulfocapsaceae; genus Desulfopila; species Desulfopila inferna. The sequence goes on along the minus strand of NZ_JAFFQE010000001.1, from coordinate 337,817 downwards.
TCTTTACTGTCGGGCAGTTCCATATATCTATAGGAAGCATGGTGGCCATATTTCAACTCAACGGTTTCCCAACCGTTGAGAAAAAGCGAGCAGTGATCATTCAGACAGATGAAAAGCACCTCCGAACCCCAACCGAGGCCATCCCCGACATGAACCGGCGGTGCCTCGCAGCAGGACATTTTCTGATTACAGTGAGGACAGTTGTGAACCTCATCCAGATAGCTTAAATCGCGACTTCGCATTCGAAACTCCTTATGTAAATTATCTGCAAATTAATTTGCCGAGTGCTGTATTAAAAATGGTAATTGACCCCTGACTCGCTGAGAACCTCATCAACTGATTTTGCCTGTTTCATGCGGGATTCGAGAAACTCAGGCGTTAAGTGGCGGCGATTTGCTTCCATCTGTTCGCAGAGTGCATTGATATCTTCCTTTTCAGTAAGATCGATGATCTGCTGCAGAGTGGCGGCAAAAGTCTTCACAATCTTTCTGCCATCTCCTTTGGTGGACATAATTTCCGCATAGGTTCTGGGGTTTTGATTATGCGTACGCGCCATAGCAAGTATTCCATAAATGGAAGTTAGCGTTGAATGACTGCCTATATCATTACAGTCAATATTATGCTTGGCCAGGGTCGATGCAAGTGCCACGGAAATTATAGTCGGCAGTTTCTGGCCGAAGCCCATGAGCAGATCATGCTGACTTGCACTGTCCTGATAAATTTCCGCGCCGTGTTTATACAGAAAAGATTCAAACTCACTGCATAAGCTTCCGCTTCTTTTGGTTCTCACTACCGCAGCATTTTTATCTTTCATTGTTGCAGCCTGCGGTCCCCAGAGATTGTGGACCAACATGACTTCGACACCTTCTTTCGTATAGTCGAATGCTGTTTTGAGGGTATTTTCAGATTCTCCGGCCAGAAGGATCAAGGCCTGTCCCTGTCTGAGGAGGCGACCGTATTTTCGAATCGTAGCCGAGGTGACCGATATGGGAACACAGAGAACAACGACATCGACTAAGGGGATCATCTGTTCCGGGGACACAGGAGTGGAACGTCCTGTAAGATAGGTGGTATATCCTTCGTTCTGTAATCGTAGGGAGAACCACTTACTCATCTCGCCAGTTCCGATAAAGCCAAATGATTTTATTCGCTTAACCCGCATGTCGACACGAGGAAAAGACCCAAGCACTTTCAGCGCGTTTTCTTCCTGTATGACTCCTTTCTCAACAGCTTTGAGGGCCTCCTGGACAATGAAATCCCGACAGTGGCCTTCTATTTCCAGATAAATCTGCAGCTTTTGCGTTTCAATATCGTTATCCGAACGCAAGTCCAATATATTGATGCCTCTACGGGTGAATTCCCCCAGGATATCGACCAGCATACCGACTCTATCCTTTAAGGGACGGGTAATCACGGTTGTGGCATCGTAGCCGGTTACTGCCGCAGGTTCGGAACTCAACACCGCAAAACGGGTTTTATTATGCGATACCACCTCCCGGTCAAGAAGAGAAAATTCGAAACGCTTCAGAAGTTCTTCCGATTCAATAATGCCATGATCGGTGAGAGACTGTTCTTTTATCTCCGAGAGCTTGGCCTCGATGTCATTTACAGCTACCAAGGTGGCATCAGGGAAATTCGCCTTAAGGTAGTCCTTGCATTGATTGAATACGGTGCTGCGCCCGACGATAGTGCTGATTGACGAAACAGCAGGATCAATCGTACCGATTGATAAGTGAATGGGCAGCACTACATTATCGATCCAATGATAACCTTTCAACTCAACAAGAAACCTGAAATACTCTTTTATCTCACCCTCTCTGGTGTTATAAACCGGAATAAATGCCAGGGTGGACTTGCCGGCTGCATAGGCCGAAACAAGCTCATACATGCTGTTGAAACATTCCAGTTCAGCATCCGGGTTATATTGCCTGGCGGCAAGATAACTGTCAGATCCTACCGGCCCAAGAGTCGCAATTGATACCATGTTGTGTAAAAGATCCTTACAGTGGGTTTCCAGAATTAATTGTTGGTGTATAGTGCGATAGAACAGAGAAAGTGGCTGTACATTTTTACTTTAATAAGCCATACAGAGTATACATTCTTCAGGAATTAGGCAACCTAAATCAGATTTATGGAACTTCCCTGCAGGCAATACCAACCTTTGGTGAGCGAATATCTGAGATCTTTAAAAGAATCATCAAAGTTCGGTCCCCAGGTTGTCTGTCATAAAATATTCGAGGAAACCGAGCCGATATTTTTCCAGGAAAACGGATTGCTGTCGTCCCCCCTTGCCGCAGCTCTGCGGAAATCAGGGATAAACACCTTATATTGCCACCAGGGAGAGGCCTTTGCGCAAATTGCCGGTGGGGCTAATATAATTGTCTCGACCCCGACCTCTTCGGGCAAGAGCATGGTCTATAATCTTCCGGTGTTTGAAAAAATACTTGCAGAGAGAAACAGCCATGCGCTCTACCTCTTTCCTCTCAAGGCACTTTCCCAGGATCAACTGCGGACCTTGAATAAACTTTATGATGATATGCCAGGGCTCCATGGCAGATATGATCTTGGCCCGGCCGCAATTTATGATGGCGACACCTCTCCTTACCGGAGGAGGAAGATCCGGGAGCATACGCCTCCGATACTCATTGCCAACCCGGAGATGCTTCATCTGTCATTTCTGCCCTACCACGAGAACTGGGTGCATTTTTTCAAAAATCTCGACTATGTCATCATCGACGAGGTCCATACCTATCGCGGCGTCTTCGGCTCGCACGTGGCCTGGCTGATTCGCCGGCTAAAGCGGATTCTCGATTACTATGGGAAAAAGACACAATTTATCCTCAGTTCAGCGACTATCGGGAATCCCAAAGAGTTTGGAGAAAGACTCATCGGCGAAAAGGTGAAGGTCATTACCCGGACCGGAGCTCCGCTGAGCAAAAAGAATTTTCTCTTTCTCAACCCCTGGGACAGTCCGGCATATACGGCCAGTCAGCTGCTGGAAGCTTCCCTGAAGAGAGGGCTGAGAACCATTGTCTACACACAATCCCGCAAGATGACCGAACTGATTACCCTGTGGACCCAGCCGCGGCTCGGTGCCCTGGCTGATAAAGTGAGTTCTTACCGAGCCGGCTTTTTAGCCGAAGAACGTCGGGAGATTGAGCAGAAGCTGGCGGATGGCTCATTGTTGGGCGTAATATCAACTTCCGCCCTGGAGCTTGGGATAGATATCGGAGATCTCGATATCTGCATTCTGGTGGGATATCCTGGATCGATTATGGCCTCATGGCAGAGAGGCGGCAGGGTAGGGCGAAGTGGCCGGGAGTCCGCCATAATCATGCTGGGCAGTGAAGACGCCCTCGACCAGTACTATATGAACAATCCGCAGCGGTTTTTCTCCAAAGACGTTGAATCGGCCGTGCTCAATCCCGGTAATATCAAAATACTTAAAGAGCATTTGATATGCGCTGCCGCCGAGATTCCTCTGCATAAATCCGACAGTATTCTTGGCAGTGAAGCGGTCCGCAAAGGTGCGGAAGAATTGAGAGCAGAAGCAAAGCTGCTGCTCTCTGCCGACGGACTGGAATACTATGCAGCCAGGAAAAGACCGCAGAGAAATGTCAATCTGCGCGGGACCGGGAATGCGCTGACCATAATAAACGGAGAGACCGGGGTCATTATGGGTGAGGTTGATGCGGCCCGAGCCTTAAAAGAATGTCATGAGGGGGCGATCTATCTGCACAGGGTGAAAACCTGGTTTGTCGAAAAGCTTGATCTTCAAGCCGCTGAGATCGTGGTAACGGAAAAAAAGCGGGCAACCTTCTACACCAGGGCGATGGCAACGAAGGATACCGAAATTTTAACAGTTACTGCAACGCGTAATATTTATGGCTGCCGGTTGTCCCATGGCAATCTCAAAGTGAGTGAACATGTCACCGGCTATCAAAAACGAAATAATGGAACCAATAAACTCATAACCACACTTCCTCTGGAACTTCCCGTGCAGACCATGGAGACGGAAGGGTTCTGGCTTGACATTCCAGCACCCATCGTCACCCTGATGGAGGATAAAAAGCTCCATTTTATGGGTGGGCTGCATGCCTTTGAACATGTGATGATTTCCATTTTTCCCCTGCTGGTTCTCTGTGACAGAAATGATGTCGGCGGCATCTCCTGCCCTCACCATGAGCAAACGGAGGGTGCAACCATATTCATTTATGACGGGCATGCCGGAGGATCGGGCCTCTCTGCCGAGGCCTACCGTAAAGCGGAAGAACTCATTGAAAGAGCACTCGAAATCGTCAAAACCTGTGATTGCGATAACGGCTGTCCATCCTGTGTCCACTCACCGAAGTGCGGATCCGGCAACAGACCCATCGATAAGAACGCCTGTCTGAATTTGATCGAAGGCGTGATGGTGAGTTCCAGCGAAGAGATACCGCCAATGGCCGTGGTCAATAGAGAATCGCCCCAGACAAAAGATTACATACCTCGCCCGGCGCCAGGCGGGGAAATAGCATATTACCAAAATGGATTGGAGGCTTTACCGGAACATTATGGGGTTTTCGATCTGGAGACAAAATTTTCAGCGGATGAGGTCGGCGGCTGGCACCGGGCTGAAAAAATGGGAATCTCAGTGGGTGTTGTTTACGACTCTGTTCTTGATGGATGTGTAACGTATTTGGAACATGAAACAGCGCAGCTTGTTGCCCATCTCCAGTCATTGGATCTTGTTGTTGGCTTTAACAACAAACAGTTCGACAACCGGGTTCTGGCATCCTACACTACGGTCGACCTGACGGGCCTACCGACCCTGGATCTGCTCGAAGAGGTTAAGAATCACTTGGGCTACCGCCTGAGTCTTAATGGTATTGCCGAGCATACTCTGTCGATAAAAAAGAGCGGCGATGGTCTGATGGCGCTGCAGTGGTATCGGGAGAAAAACTTCGAGATGCTCAGCAAGTATTGCAAAAAGGATGTTGAAATCACCAGGGATCTACTGATCTTCGGCCTGGAAAACGGCTTTTTCCTGTTCCGTAATAAAGCAGGTAAAACAGTTCGCCTGCCGTTGTCACTGGCAAAGACGATAGCAGCGCAATGTGCTCCCAAGGAACCAACTGGAAACTCAGCAGTCGATGTGGGGGGTATCCAATACTTTCGACCCGGCTGAAGATCTATCTGGTCGATAAACTGAAGAAGCCTGTAAACGTCAGGCTTCTTGGCAGGCTTGCCGTATTTTCCTCAGAAATTCTCAGTTCCCGGGCCAGAGCAGAGGGGCGTAAATCCATCCCTCTGTGCCGCTGAGATGCTTTACCTTGACCCATTTGTCCTGGCGCTCGATCGTTTGGAGAACAACCCCTCTTTCAAGGTTGGCAACAATGGCATTCTTGGTTCCGGGGCCGGATCGCATATTTACACGGCTGTCCGCATTGACGATAACGGTGTTTCCATTTTCAACGAGGGAAGAATGAATCCAGCCGCTATCCTTTTCAAAGTCCTGAACCTTAATCCATTCGCCGTTCTTTTCGGCAACCATGAGGGGATACCCTTTGAAGAGTTCCATGTACACAGGATTAGAGGTGCCTGGGCCGGTACGGACATTTACTCCATCCTTAACCACACTGACGTATTCTGCGGAGAAAGAAGGGATAGAGGTTGCCATTAGGAGCGATCCCGCGATTGAAACAGTTCTGATCATCTTTACAATATCTGCTTTCATTTTTGTATAATTATCTATTTTTATTGAGGGTATGAAGTAAGTTTTCTGTGCATGAAAATAATCTATCTAGTGTCTGTACAGAAATAACGGACACTATCTAAAGGTTTTTGTCCAGCTCAGCTGGGTCAGGCTCGTAACAATACCATTTTGATTCAATTTGTCAAACAGGATGGCGTCGAAAAAAGCCCGATATCTGGCGTTGCAGGTTTTTTGCAGACCTTCGACATACTACCTGTATTGTCAAAATCCTGCCCAGGGCACTGCACCTTGTATGTGTTAAATTTTTACAGGTCCATCAAACAGCACCGTTATAAAAGTGGTAAATGGACTTCTTCAAAAGCTTTACCCGTGAAACAACGCTCCACGACTATTATCGAAAATCATTTCCAATCCAAAGGGAATGGTCATGTTATTATCGGCGTGGCCCATAGGAAAATTCGCCCACACCGCTGTGGATTTGGCTGTCAGCTCAAGAACCCTGTTCCAGATAGACTCATGATGCCGCATGGTTCCAATTTCGTCAAGGCCGAGACCGTGAGAAAAATCACCTAAGACAATGGCGGCGGGATCATCGAGCAGGCCGCTGAGCTTCAATTGGGTGAGCATTCGGTCAACACGATAACGGCTTTCGCCTGTGTCTTCGAGAAAGACTATTTTATTCTTCCAAACAGGCTGCTGCGCTGTACCCAGGGTCGAAACAATGGTGCTGAGATTGCCTCCCGTAGCAATGCCTCTTCCTGTTCCGGAACCTTTTAATATTTCCACATCTGATTTGAAACTCCAATTTTCTATTGGATGTAAAAGCGTTTCTCTAAAATGAAGAAGACTTTTTCGGGATAACCGATCCAGCGAAGTGACCACGGGTCCATGCAAGGTGACCAGGCCGTGATCGCAATTCAGGGTGTGGTGGAGCAGGGTGATATCGGAGAAACCTATGAATCTTTTAGGAGAGGATCTAAAATCATCACCGCTCAGCGAACCGACAATTCGCAGACAGCCATACCCACCGCGTGCCGCCATGATACCGTCTATTTCGCTGTCATTCCAAAGTGCTCGTAATTCTCGAAGGCGATTGGTGTCAGTATCCGACAGATAATCGGCCCCTGGCCACAGACTCCGGGGAAACCTGGTCCTGAAGCCGAGTTCATGAAGAATTCGAATTCCTTTTTCAAAGGAATTCCGGCAAGACAGGTTTCCAGAAGGCGCAATGATACCGATGATCGAGCCGGTTTTGAGCGGAGGCGGGATTATGCTCTTATTTTTCATGAACCTTTGTATATATATAATGCAGACCCTGCAGTGTCAGCATCGGCTCGACATGATCGACTTTACGACTGTAGGGAATTATGAGTTCGGCCATACCACCGGTTGCTACTACATTGATTTTCGAAGAACTGCACATTTCCTTTCCCAGTATATCGACCAATCCGTCTATCATTGCCCCATATCCGTGAAGAACCCCGCTTTTCATGGCATCTACGGTGTTTTTACCGATTATGGTTTCGGGTGATGTAGAGATGTCGATATGAGGCAGCTTGGCAGCCCTGTTTGATAATGCCTCCAGGGAAATGGCAACGCCCGGTAATATAGTCCCGCCGATATATTCGCAGCTATCGGTCACGCAATCGAAGGTAATGGCCGTTCCAAAATCGATGACGATCAGATGCGATCCATACCGGGACCACGCAGCTATGGCGTTGACCAGTCGATCCGCACCCACCTCGGCGGGATAATCTGTTTTGATAGTGATCAGATCTTTCAGGCTTTCACTATTGACAATGAAAGGACGGGAACCACGGCTGTCTGAAAAATGCTTGGTACAGCAGTCAATCCATGCTGCTTCGAGCGAGGGGACAACGCTGGATATTATAATACCTGATATTTTTAGATGGTTAAGCCCGGCCATGGCGAAGAGAGCATTGAATTGTATAGCTATCTCATCCGGAGTTTGATTTCGGTCGGATTTAATTCTCCAGTGACCTTGAAGATTATCCTTTTCATAAAGTCCTATAACCGTATGAGAATTCCCAATGTCTATGACAAAAAGCATATCAGACTCTCTTTTTTTATTTTTCACGGGGGTTTAAAAATTTTTGCGTAATTAATAAAATATTCGAATAGCTTTAAAAAGGAAAGAATAGAGTTTAGTAGTTGTGATATTCTGGCGGTGCTGCTTTTAAGATGATCAGGGGAAGAATGAGTAGATTTTTAAACTATATTTTAGGAGTTCTCAAAAAATGAAAGAAATGCTTATAGTGCAGACTACTTTCTCGGAGAGAGAGGAAGCTGTCTCTCTAGCAAAAAAGCTCTTACAGAAAAGACTTGTCGCCTGTGCCCAGCTTTCCGGTGGCATAGAGTCATTTTACTGGTGGAATGATGTTATAGAGCAGAGCCCTGAATACGTTTTGACTATGAAAACCACTGCGGACAGTTATGGAATGCTGGAACGATATATCAAAAAACTGCATTCCTACGAGACCCCCGAAATTGTGGCTGTTGCCGTAGAACAGGTTGAATCGGACTATCTGCAATGGTTAAGAACGGAAATACAAATACGGGATGAATGATGGACTCGTAAAAAACTCGATCTACGCCTGGTATTCAAGCTTACTCGAGGTCGGAGTTTATGCCCATACGGGTGCTTATCGCAGAGTCCATCCAGGCACCTTCAATGACTTTTTACGTTATTATCATGAATGAAAAGAGAGAATCTGGCTATAGACGAAGAAAGATCGGAGAATACAAATGTCATTGCTGCAAGGAGCCGAAAGCCTTCTGCTGGAGTTGTCCCTGTGGATTTCAGATCTGCGACGAATGCTTCAGAGAGAATCGCTGGGGAATAAGCAATGGTCCTACCTGGATATGTCCGGATTGTGAAAGAATACGAATGACCTGAGGTGCTTGAGCTTTATGGTCACCAGGCGGCGATGAAATTACGCCGCCTGATGGATAACTTTGATCAAAATTTTGAACCTACCAGCGGCTCCGAGACGGTCACCTCTACCCAATGCTCATCCCACCATTCCTTCGGCGTCACGAAAATGCCATTGATAAGCATGGAAAAGTGGAGATGATCGCCACCCGCCATACCGCTCGTACCGGTTAGGCCGAGGGTATCGTTGATATTAACACTGTCACCGGCGGCAACCTGAATACTGCTGAGATGAGAATAGAGGCTGAAGACGCCCTGGCCATGATCAAGGAGGACCATATTGCCGTAAATCCCCAGATAATCGGCAAAGACAACTTCACCCGTATTGGCAGCACGAACCTCGGCGTGCTGAGTTGAAGCTATATCCATGCCGAGATGAACCTGCTTGTCTATTTCCTCACCTTGATAATAATAGGTCCGGTAATCAGCAAAACCAGCTCGCGATGCTCCGGCCATTCTCTGAAATCCACCTTTCCACAGACGCTGGGATACCGGGTTCTGGCAAAGTTGAAAGATCTTGTCATTGTTCGCTTTACGCACTTCTCGGTTGGTGTACAGATACTTTTCTTTCATGCTTCCCTGCATTTCAGGATAATACCCTTCAAACTCAGGAACCTTTGCTGATAGAAAGCCGTCTCCGACGTTGATGCGGTCACGTTTTATCGGCTTTTTTTGAAATACCGGGGAAAAGGGCTGGCTCCCCAGATTACCGGCGGCATCCTCCGCCTGAATCATAGCCTTGCCCATCTCTGTGGCATCGTAAGGCAGTGCGATATAGGCAACAAAGATGTCTTCTCTGCCGTCTTCCACCGGATGACCTGCATGGAAATGACCGCCGAATTGAACACCATGCCTGGTAGCCTCACCGTCTACTTTGTAAATCACCAGTCCGCTGCCTCCCGGTTGTATATATCTTTCTGAATGCAACACCAGCACTTTGGGTGGAACGGTATCAACAGTGACATTTTTTGTCATATCTACCGTATTGCCGGATAGATAGCCGCGCAAAGAATAATCCGCGGCCTGTACAACCAGCTCGGCGGGACCGTCCGAAATACCTTTCCCATCGGTATCAAAGGTTACTTCTTTACTGAAAGAGGCCGGGCCAATTCTGCCGGTATAGCCATTTCTGGGAAAAGACTCCTCGGCTAGTACGTATTCTTTGTCGTCTTGACGGAGAATTAGCCGGACTGAACGCAGACCGCTGTTGTCATCACCAGCTATTATAGAGAAATCCGCCGTTTTTCCGATATGTTCCGTATCACCGGTGAGTTGCAGAGTTGGAGGAGAGTTTTCAAAGAAAACCAGGGTGACATAGGCCCCTCCGGCAACGACAATACCTAAAAGTAAGAAGAGAAAAAATTTACCAATACCGCTGTTTTTTGATTTTTTGTTAAGTCGCATGAAACCTGTGAAATAGAGTTTTATTGATGCCAGATGATGTCATATTTCTCGATATGCAAATCCTTTACAGGAACAACCACCAGCTTTTTATGGGTATCTTTTTCTAGTTGTGAAAGAGTGTTTTTTTCTTCCTTGTTGAGCATATCCGCTATACGGGGATGGACACGAAGGGTTATGGAGAATCCACCGGTTCTGTCGGCATTTCTGGATATCTTGCGGAATAATTCATAGCAGATTGTTCTTCTTGACTTGAGGATTCCCTCTCCAGCGCAATAATGACAGGGCTCACACATCATCTGCGTCAGATTCTCGGAGCTGCGTTTGCGCGTCATCTGCACAAGGCCGAACTCGGAAAGCTTGAGAATGTTAATTCTGCTCTTGTCTTTTTTGACGGCCTCCTTGAAATGGGCAAAAAGCTCCTCGCGATGCTCCTCGTTGTCCATGTCGATAAAATCGATGATTATGATACCTCCAATATTGCGCAGACGCAATTGATAAGCAATCTCTTTCGCTGCCTCCATATTGGTTTTGAAGATGGTCTCGTTGAGATTGTTCTTGCCCACGAAACGTCCGGTATTGACATCGATCACGGAAAGAGCCTCGGTACTCTCTATAATAATGTATCCCCCGGAACGCAACCATACCTTTTTCTCTGTTGCCCTGTTTATCTCGGCATCGATGCCGTGTGCTTCGAAAAGCGGCGTATCATCTTGATAAAGAGATATCTTATCAGTGAGTTGCGGAGCAAATGTTTTTACAAAATCCCTGAGCCTTTTGTAGGTTTCGCTGTCATCAATTATCAGATTGTCAACTTCATGGGTAAAAAGATCGCGTACCGAACGAAGTGTGATATCCAAATCTTCATAGACCAGAGAAGGGACTTCGGAGGCGATGGCAATATCCTGAATTTCATCCCAGAGCAGGAGTAGAAATTCCATATCCGCTTCAAGCTCCTCGTCTGAGGCGTTTTCGGCAACTGTACGAACAATGAATCCCGTCCCTTCCGGGCGGAGCCTCTCTATCTGTTCCTTGAGTTTACGGCGAACCTCTTCGTCTTCGATTTTTCTGGAAATACCGATATGCTCAGTGAGAGGAATGAAAACAAGATTTCTGCCGGGGAGGGTTATATGGCAGGTTAATCGTGCACCCTTGGAGCCGATGGGATCTTTGCTGACCTGCACCAGAATATCCTGTCCTTCATTGAGAAGATCTTCTATATTCATGCCCTGGGTGCGGCGCAGATCACTCTCGGGAATGATTGAGGAATAAACCTTTTCTTCAGGATCATGCTCTCCGATGAGCATCCTGCTGTCCAGTTCATTCTGGGAAAGGTAGACATCATCGACATAAAGAAATCCGGTTCGCTCCAGACCTATATTGACGAACGCTGCCTGCATGCCGGGTAGAACACGGACGACCTTTCCCTTGTAGATATTGCCGATGAGCCCTTTTTCAGTTGGCCTCTGGAGATGAAATTCGCTAAGAGTGCCTTTTTCAACGATGGCAATTCTTACCTCATATCTCCTCGAATTTATGAGAATTTCAGTGCTCATTATCTTAAAATATATGAAATAGTGTAATGAATGATTACACTCATTCTGTTAGTATATGGCGAACAGGGTACTATACAGTATTCATCAGGAAAAAAGCCAGTTGTAATCCAAAAATCAAGGAAATAGTTGAGACGCTTTATGGAGCCGGTATCCGTCATAATACCTACATACAACAGGGCTACCGCTCTCAGGCGAGCCGTTGAATCTGTCTTGCGGCAGAGGGATTTTGTTGGTGAGATCCTCATTATTGATGATGGCTCGGATGACAACACAAAGGAAGTAGTTGAGGTATTGAAAGCTAATGTATTACCACAGGATCATGACATAAGATATTATTTTTCCGACAATGATGGACCCTCAGCAGCGCGCAACAAGGGTGTGGAATTATCCAGTCATTCTTTCATCGCCTTTCTTGATTCCGATGATCACTGGGCCGGAGACAAGCTATTCAAGCAGATGGGATTGCTGCGTCGCAATCCGGAGTTTTCCATCAGCCATACACAAGAGAAGTGGCTGCGCAGAGGACAACATCTCAACCAGAGAAAAATTCATAGCCCCCGGCACGGCTACATTTTTGATCATTGCCTGCTGCTCTGCGCAGTCGGTATGTCCACGGTGGTTATGAAAAAAGCTATATATGAAGAGTTTGGAGGATTTGATGCGAACCTGCCCTGTTGTGAGGATTATGATTTCTGGTTGCGAGTCAGCAGCAGGCATCATTTTCTTCTTGTTCCAGAACCGTTAACCGTCAAAGAAGGAGGGCGACCCGATCAGCTCTCATACATATATAGGGTGGGTATGGATAAATATCGTATTTATGCCCTGGAAAAACTTTTAACACAATGCAGTCTGAGAGTTGACCAATATCAGCGTGCCGTCGACGAACTGCGAAAAAAGTGCACTGTTTACGGCAACGGCTGCATCAAGCATCAACGCTGGGAAGAAGGACGGAAATATCTTGATCTGCCCGGTAAATATGAGATTTCAACACCATGAAGAATAAAAGCTGGGTAGATCCATCAATCTATCTCAAACATATACATGTGAGCGAAGATATACTCTCGCTTGAGTACACTCAGGAAATGCTGCACCGCGCGAATCTTCCCGTAACCATTGTCCCTTCAGGCGAAAATCCTGCTAACTTGAACGGGGAGTTTGCCGAAGAGCTTTACAGAGGAAAACAACACCTCTTTCTCTGTGAAAATAAAGGAAACTTCTTCAAACCCTGCCCGGGAACCTCCGAATATCGCTGCTGCGGCTATCATGTTCTCAATATCGGCATGAATTGCCCCATAGACTGTGTTTACTGTATCCTCCAGGCATATCTGAACCAGCCCTGGATAACCGCTTTCGTTAATATCGATAAGCTCTTCGACGAGGTCAATTCGGCTCTTGAAAATAAGCCTGATCGTTTTTTCCGCATCGGAACAGGGGAGTTCACCGACTCTCTGGCGCTTGAGAGAATTACCGGCATAAGCAGTAAACTCATCGAGATTGTCGGGCACCATTCCAATGGTATTCTCGAGTTGAAAACCAAGAGCGGCTCTATAGCTACTCTGGAAAACTGCAACCATCAGGGCAAAACCATTCTTTCCTGGTCACTCAACAGTCCAATGATCATGAAAACCCAGGAGATACGTTCCGCTACTCTCGCAGAAAGGCTCGATGCCGCCGCCCGTGCAGCACGCTGGGGTTATGGTCTCAGTTTCCATTTCGACCCGATAATCTACCACCAGGGCTGGCGTGAGGGTTATGCAGAAACCATTGATCTACTTTTCAAAAAGGTTCCCAGGGAGGCCATCGTCTGGATATCCCTCGGTGCCCTGCGCTTTCTCCCTACTCTGAAAATCATCAGCACCAGGAGATTTCATCACTCTCGAATTTTCCATCAGGAGTTCATACCGGGGCTCGATGGGAAATCACGTTACTTTCGAACTCTGCGCGAAGAAATGTATACGCATATATATACTCTTCTGCGAGCAAAGGCAGGAGTTGATACCTGCGTCTATTTCTGTATGGAAAGTGATGAAATATGGGATAAAGTCTGTGGTCATCTCCCGGACAGCAAAGGGGGAATCGCCGCCATGCTGGATGAAGCCGCTCTCAGGGCAATAGCAAAATATTAAACTTGTTCTTTAGAAAAACTGTAATATACTTGCGGCTGTTTTCTGAGAGGTTGCCCGGGAATCTCTCACAGCTTCCCGGTTATGTTCGCGAAGGAGCAATTTATTGGCAGACTCCCAGCAGCACAAACCTATATACACGGGGCTTATAGCCCCTCGGCATAAGCGCCTTAACGAGCTTGTCTCTAACCAGGAAAATCCAAGCATAAAACCACTAAGGTGAAACCGCAGCCATCCAACAGGAGAAAGAAATGGTAAACAAAGCAATACTGATAGGCAATTTAGGAGCTGATCCGGAAATCCGTTATACCCAGTCGGGAACACAAGTGGCTACATTTAATATAGCAACCACCGAAAGATTTAAAGACCGGGATGGTAACTCTCAAGAGAAAACCGAATGGCATAGGATCGTGGCTTGGGCCAAGCTCGCCGAGATCTGCGGCGAATACCTGAACAAAGGCTCAAAGGTTTATATAGAGGGAAAAATTCAAACCCGAAAATGGCAGGACCAGAATGGCAACGATAAGTATACAACTGAAATTATTGCAAGAGAGATGAAAATGCTCTCTCCCCGAGGAGGTGTTGAATCCGGCGGGGCCGGTGGTGGCGGCAGCTATGGATCCAGCCAGGATTCTTTTCCGGAGCCCCCTCCAGGCTATGGCGGAACAGGTGAAGACGTACCCTTTTAGCAGTTCTTGAAAAAGAAAGTCACGGCTGAGGCTTGCTGCCGGTTTTATTAATGTCCGGTGTTGTTCATAACAGTGTGATTAGGGCTTCGATGGAAAAAACATAGAGTATTCCAATGCCGCAGTCCGGCGAGATGTGGTTGCTTCATCTCCGATATGCTGCGGCATTGTGGCGGGAGGTTTTTTTATTAGATGGACTCCTTTAAATAATTGCCACGTAGGTCCGGGATGGCTCAGATAGTATCTGGCCGGGGAATGAGCGATACATGTGATTGGGCTTTATTCGATATCATCAATACGCTTAAGATATCTTCCGCGAAGCTGCTACAGACCTTAAAAGAGGGGGTTGACGATGGGGACAAGAGACCATATTGTGCAACCATAAGATTAGCACGATAAGTATGCGATTGTTCTCCTCATCAAAAATTTCACCACATGGTTACGAATCTGAAAAGGTATGGACTATTATCAAACATTAGGTGTATCCAAAAATGCCGGTACAAGCGAGATTAAAAAAGCCTATCGAAAGCTCGCTCTTAAGTATCATCCTGACAAGAACCCCGGTGACAAAGAAGCCGAATCAAAGTTCAAAGAGATAAGCGAAGCATATGCGGTCTTGTCGGACCCTGAAAAAAAGAAGCAATATGACACATATGGTTCAACCGATTTCCATAAGCGATATTCTCAAGAAGATATTTTCAGAAACTTTGATCTCAATGACATATTAAGACAGTTCGGCTTTGACGGAGGGAGCGGCCGAGCTACCTTCCATACCGGCAGAGGAGGATCACAAAGCAATCCTTTTTCTTCCTTCTTCAAGATGGGGGCGGAAGATATGCAGGGCCGCAGTTCCGGAGGGTATGCACAGCCGGCCAAAGGCCAGGATATGGTGTATCAACTCTCCGTTTCTCTTGATGATATCATGAAAGGAGCAAATAAAAATATTTCCCTGAGAAAAAACGGCGAGATTCAAAATGTTTCGGTAAAAGTCCCGGCCGGCATAGAAGCGGGCAAAAAGCTTCGTTTAAAAGGTAAAGGCGGCGTTGCCCCGGCGGGCGGTGTACCGGGAGATCTTTTTTTAAAAGTAGATGTGATGCCGCATGAAATATTTTCGCGTGATGGCGACGATCTTATTATGGCGGTGCAGATACAATTCAGTGAGGCCTGCCTGGGCACACAGGTGGAAGTAACCACCCTGGAAGGGAAAAAATTTAATGTAAAAGTCCCACCCGGAACTCCATGCGATGCCAGACTTCGGATTAAGGGGCACGGTCTGCCTCACGGCCCGTTAGGAGATCGAGGCGACATTTATGTGAAAGTAGGGATTCGCGTACCCCATGAATTGACCGAAGCCCAAAAGGAACTGGTCAACCAGTTGAAAGAACACGGTATGTGATTACAGGTAGCCATCAAGGGCAACAGACACACACCAGTGTCCTGCTGCCCTTGATTTTTTACCCTTAAGACATCTCCTTGAAAAGTACCCACCTCTCAAGAAAATGAAGATCGGGAACTTAATAACGTTGGTCGGCGTAGGCCAGCCAGCCGCCGGCTCCAACCAGATCCCTGTCAAAATGATTAAGTTCAAACTTGCAGGTCACCGAATCACAGGCGGCGTCGGATGATTCAGCCTGCAGTGTTTCCCCTTCCAGATCGACCTGAATCTCGACCTTGCCGGTCATGGCAAGAATTCTGTCTATATCCTTTTTGGGCAGCTCGATGGCAAGAATCCCGCAGTTGAACATATTCTGCCGGAATATGCGGGCAAAACTTTCAGCAACAATTACGTTGATATTGTTCACTTCAAAAACCCAGACGGCGTGTTCGCGTGAAGAACCGCAGCCAAAATTTGCCCGGGTGACAATGACCTTCGCCTCATTCATCTGCTGCGATCGATTATCGAAAGCCTGATCGTCTACCAGGAGATCCTCAAGAAGATGAGGACCTAAGGCTGTTTTGGTGATTTCCGTGAGGTATTTCGCGGGTATTATCTCATCGGTATTTATATCGTCTCTGTCCAGAAAAAGAGCTGGACCGCCAAATGTCTTCATATGTATTCCTCGTTAATCAAGATGATCTCGTCAAAAATCATCGAAGTTGCCGGGTTGGAATCTGCGACAAGCACCCGTACGGGCATAAACTCCGACTTCAAGAAAGTTCGATCTACATCGATGTGGATCAAGCTTTTTTTTATATTCTATCAATCAAGTAAGGTGCGAGGATCGGTGATCCTGCCGGTTACAGCTGCGGCAGCCGCGGAATAGGGGCTCAGCAGGTGCACCATGCCGCCTTTGCCCATACGTCCGTTGAAGTTTCGATTGGTGGTAGAGGCACAAACCTCACCCTCGGCCAACACACCTGCACTCATGCCCAGACAGGCACCGCATGTCGGGTTGAGAACACAGAAACCCGCGTCCATAAAAATCTTTATCAGACCTTCATCGAGAGCCATGCTGTAAATATGTGGGGTGGCAGGAGTCACTATTCCCCGGACACCGGGTGCAAGAGATCTGTCTTTCAGTATTTGAGCGGCTTCGCGCAGATCTTCAATGCGCCCGTTGGTGCAGGAACCGATATAGACCTGGTCGACGGCTGTATCTTCGATCGATTCTATATCCACCACCTGGTCCGGTTTAAACTGAACAGTCATCTGGGGAACCAGGGTGCTGACATCAATATGTATGGTATCCTCAAAGACGGCATCTTCATCTGAATGCCATTTAAGGAAGTCCTCGACGGCAGCCTCAAGAGAGATGTAATCATCCTTGATGGATGGCCAGAGATATTCTGCCGTAACTCTGTCTGGCATGCAGATTCCGCTGGTAGCACCAGCCTCCACCGCCATATTACAGAGTGTCATCCGTTGCGACATATTGAAAGCATCGACAACCGGTCCAACAAACTCGATTACCTTGTCCGTGCCGCCGTTTACAGTAATCTTTTTTATTATGGCCAGAATGACATCCTTTGCAGAGACTCCTTTTCGAAGTTCGCCGGTTAGGTAGATTCTGAGGGTTTTCGGTTTCCTGAAAGAACAGACGCCCTTGTAGATGCCAACTTCCAGGTCGGTTGTGCCGACGCCCGCGGCGAATGCTCCGAAAGCGCCATGCGTACAAGTATGGGAATCTCCCATAATGGCAGTGTAACCGGGACGTATAAATCCTTTCTCAGGGAACAATGCATGGCAGACTCCATTGGCCCCAATATCAAAAAAATCTTTAATATTATGCCGTTTTGCCCAATCACGCAGGATCTTTCCCTGGGTAGCGGTCTTGGAATCCTTTGCAGGTGTCACATGGTCGATTACAGCCTTGATCTTATTGGGATCAAAGACTGAATCCATACCTTTTTCGACAAGATCCATAATGGCGATGGGTGTGGTAATTTCATGGCACATCACCACATCAAGATCGAGAACCATATTTTCCGGGGTGGGATTATCACGGAGATGGGCCTCGAATATTTTTTGTGCAATGGTTTTTCCCATTCGTTAACTCCAGTACGTTTCATTAGCTATTAACCAACACCTTGAATGTATATAAAAATGTTGCCGGATATTGATGAATTACCTCTCTGCGCTCACCAGAATATTGAGCCAAGCGAGTCAGGAAGGGCTGACAATTTACCCGATTAATGGTAATATTGCCATTATATAATCAACCTCTAAAAACAGGATCCTTGGCAATATAGCCAGAGTGTCTATCTCTTAATCAGGTTAAATACGGATGATAAAAATTATTACATTTCCGAAGATTCTATTCTTCTTCTCCATAATCTCTTTCTTTTTCCATGGCACTCAAATCTCTTATGGTGCACATGGCCTATCGATTGACGATACTTTAAAATACGAGAAAGGTTTTAAACAGTTCGAGTATACCTCTGCAGAGGCCCGCAAGGGTGGACGGCTCATTCTTCACAGTATAGGTGGTTTTGATAAAATGAACCCATATACACTTAAAGGTATCACTCCCTTTGGTCTTGAGGAACTGGTCTTTGAGCCTCTTGCGATCTCGAGCCTTGACGAACCATTTGCTAAATACGGTCTCATTGCCGAAGATATCGAGGTGGCTGAGGATAAACTTTCCATGACCCTGGTGCTCGATGAGGGCGCCGCCTTCTCAGATGGGAGTGAAGTTACCGCTGAAGATGTTCTATTTTCATTAAACATTATGAAAAGCAACAAAGTTCACCCCCTTTATGCAGATTATTATTTTGATATCAAAGGTGCTGAAATACTGAATAAACATACCATAAAGTTCATATTCAGCCAGAAAAACAGAGAATTGCCACTGATCGCTCTGTCAATACCAATTTTTTCCAAGGCCTTTTATTCAGAACATGAGTTCGGTCAGGAAGATTTACGTGTTCCGCCTCTGGGTACTGGTCCCTATATCGTGGAAAAGATCGTTCAGGGAAAGACCATCGTCTACAAAAGAAACCCCAACTACTGGGCAAAGGAGAAGAGTGTACGTCGAGGGATGTACAATTTCGATACTATTACCATAAAGTACTACAAAGATCAGACCGTCTCGGTGGAGGCATTTAAGGCAGGTGAATTTGACGTGCTCTTTGTGAATATTGCCAAACAGTGGGCCCGCGATATGACCGGACCGAAATTTGAAAACGGCACCATCGTAAAAAAACTGTTTCCCCACATGAATAATGCCGGGATGCAGGGGCTGGTCATGAACCTGAGAAATCCTCTTTTTGCCGATGTTCGGGTCCGGGAAGCATTATCTCTTGCCTTCGATTTTGAGTGGACCAACAGATCGCTTTTTTACAATCAGTACACCAGAAGTGATTCCTTTTTCAGTAATTCCTATCTTGCCGCAACGGATAAACCGCAGGGGCTTGAACTGCAATATCTGAAGGAGTTTGAAGACGAACTCCCCGAACGAATTTTCACGACTCCACTGCAACCGCCGGTTAATGAAGAGGAGGGCGACCGTCGCGAAAATTTGCTGCGAGCCAAAGCCTTGCTCAATGAAGCCGGCTGGCAGGTGGAGAATGGGGGGCTGGTCAACGACAAGGGGCAGCCGTTTGAGTTTGAGATTCTCTTGGTTTCGCCCAGTTTCAGCCGGGTAATGGCGCCCTATGTAAAGAATCTCTCCAGGCTTGGAATCAGGGCAGATTACAGGGTCCTGGATCAGGCTCTGTATACTGAAAGGGTACAGAATTTCGACTTTGATATGATCATTAGTGTTTTCAGCCAGTCCCAATCCCCTGGAAATGAACAGAAGAACTACTGGCATTCTGAAGCTGCCGACAAGCCAGGATCAGGTAATATTGCAGGAATACGTTCTCCAGCCGTTGACGCCCTGGTCGAAAAAATCATCTACGCAACAACCCAGGATGAACTGACAGCAGCCACCAAGGCTCTTGACAGAGTACTATGGTACGGTTTTTACGTCGTTCCCAACTGGCATGTGAGCGGGCACAGATTGGCCTATTACGATAAATTTGAACACCCACGGACTTTGCCTAAATACTATAACTATTTCCAACTGCTGATGACCTGGTGGGCCAAATAAAGTAGTGTTATTATAACTGAGTGGCTTTTCATTTTACTAACCTTTTAATTTTCTTAAATTATTGTTCTATTGAAGTATTTCGGCCTTTTTTCCTTGACTAGGAGTTTTGAATTTTGATAACCTTCTATTGGGTTAGGCATTTCGCAGCTGTTCGGGGAAAAGGGATGCCAAGGTTTAAGGTTGACAGAAATACTGTCGTTCAATGGAGGGTTTTGAGTATGTTAGATCGTGTTAAGGGAAAGGTGAAGTGGTTTAATGCAAGCAAAGGGTATGGCTTTCTTGAGAGACCAAATGGAGAGGCCGATGTTTTCGTGCACTTCAGCGCCATTCAGGGCGAAGGCTTTCGCAGCCTGGAGGAAGGTGAAAACGTTGAGTTTTCCGTAGCAAAAACCGATAAAGGTCTGCAGGCTGAAAATGTCGCTAAAATGATGTAGCCGTCTCTTCGTCATCATGCCTAAAAGCCCGCCGTTCTCTGTACCGGCGGGCTTTTTTTTTAATTTTCCTATTCAGCCGCAGACAGACCAAATCATCAAGCCTGACAGCACCGGCCCGAACATGAAGAACCATTTCTTAAAAAGAATTACCGTTATCAATGAGTTTTGACATAAGTATGGAAAATTTTCCAGAGCACAAAGTTGTAACCATAAATGAAAAACAACTTTTCACCCTTCGAGCGAGCCTGTCAGGCTCGTGAAATATCCGGGCTGGCTTTTTTTATTCCTTTCATTTCCGCTCAATTTCTGGTAGTCCTTCTCTCCCTTGATGAAAATTCTGGAATACATCCTTCAGATGCATATGTGGATTCGTAATGCCCGGTCCTGCATCGTTGTAGATCTGAAAATGCCATTCGCCGGACCACATGTACTGCCAAATCGCCGTTTCAGTTACTACGCCTGGTATATCGTACCTTCTCGTAGTCGGAGTTGATGCCCGTACGGGTGCTTATCGCAGAGACCATCCCGGCAAATTCATGACTTTTTACAAGATCATACATGAAAACCATTAAACTTACACTGGATTCAGAAACAGAAACCAAGAAATTCGGTATCGGTCTCGGAAAACTCGCCGGCCAAGGGGATGTTATTTGTCTGGACGGTCAGCTGGGTTCCGGAAAAACG